>JAWLFY010000112.1:0-10825 GCA_041685355.1 Pirellulaceae bacterium
GTGATACGTCTTGTTGAGGATGTCTTTCAGCCGGCTCTCGTTGTCCTTTTCGACGGCGTCGAGGGCGTCATCGATCAGCAGGCCGACGCTGCGGATCTTGTACGTCTCCTTCTTGCCGTTGGTGACCTCGATCTGAGTGCCAGGCGGGAGCTTGGCGGAATCCTGGAGCGTTTGCCAACGGGCCAGCGGGGGAACCCAGAAGACGTTGGCTTCGGTGTAATAGTCGCGGTCTTCGAGCTCCTGATGAATCGCTTCGGCGTACTCCTCGTCCGAATCGTAATCGTCGCGTGACAGGTAGTATTCGCTGTCGGGGTCTTGAAGCATCTCCTCAACTTCGGCCCGCCGGGCGGCGAAGCTGTCGGAGACGTACTTCAGGAAGATCAGCCCGAGGACGGCGTGCTTGTAGACGGCGGCGTCGAGCGAGGCACGGAGTTTGTCCGCCGCGGCCCAAAGTTTCCGATCCAGGTCGTTCAAAAATTGCTGTGCTTCCGATGCGGCCATGATTCCTCGACGGTTTCGGGTGATTTCGGACCGGGAGGGTATCCCACCGGTGGGGGCGGGTGCAATCTGTCGTGACAGCGATCGCCGGCGTACGGCCCGGTCAACTTCGACCCGTCGACACCTCGTATCGCAGTGGGGGCTCGGCGATCTTCCTGCAGTTGTTGCATCGTTGTGGGGCGATCGAATCGGCGGATTCTGTGCCATCAAGGCCGGTGACGCTTGAGCGCGTGAGAGGCGGATACACGCCGCGTTCGCCTGCGACCGAGGTGGATCAGGCGTCGTGCGCTGTCAGGTTCGGGGCCGACAGCTTAACGGGTCGGGCAAGGTGCTTCCGAATGTTAGCGGCAGGGCGCGAGCCCTCCGGTGGGTTCCGCCACGTGCCAGACCGGACGCTTGCGCCGTGCCGCTATCGGGGGAACGAGTCCTTGACTTAGCCGCTGCGTCCGTTGACGTAGGATTCCGTCAGCGTTTCGTGGGGGGCGTCGAAGATCTGCCGCTTCGGGCCGTGTTCGATCAGTCGGCCGCGTCCGTCCCGGATCCAGAAGAACGCGACGTCGTCGGCGATGCGGCGGGCCTGGCTGAGGTTGTGCGTCACGATCAATACGGTGAACCGACGACGGAAGCCGGCGATCAGCTCCTCGATCACTTCGGCGGAGATCGGATCGAGCGCGCTGCAGGGCTCGTCCAGCAGTAACACTTGAGGCCGCAGGACCAACGCCCGCGCGATGCATAGCCGTTGTTGCTGGCCGCCGGAAAGCTTTTGGGCGGGACTGTCCATACGATCGACCACTTCCTCCCACAAGCCGACGTCGCGAAGCGCCGTTTCGATCAGCTCGAGCCGCTCGCGTTTCGTATAAAGCCCGAGCTCGCGGAGCGGCAGGTCCAGGTTTTGCCGGATCGACAGGGGAAACGGGTTCGGCTTTTGAAAGATCATGCCGACGCGTCGTCGGAGTTCGATGACGTTCGTCTTGGGCGAACGGACGTCGAGATCGCCGACCCCAATCACGCCCTCCACATCACACCCCGGCAACAGGTCGGTCAGACGGTTCAGGCTGTTGAGCAAACTGGTTTTGCCGCAGCCGGAGGGGCCGATCAGGGCGGTGATGTTCCCGGCGGCGATCGACAGATTCACGTCCTCCAGGACGCGAGTGCCGTCGTACGCCAGCGACAGGCCGCTGACCCGGATCGGCGGCGGCGTTTCGCGTCTCGGCGGAGTCGCGCTCGTCGGGTCGGCCGACTCGGTCATATCGCGATCAGTCTCCTCCGCAACCAGCCATCCATGATCTGGGCGGTCGAGGCGTTGATCAAGAGCAGCACCAGGATCAGGACGAGCGCCGTGGCGCTGGCGTTGGCATCGCCGCCGGCGACATTCATCGACAGGTCGTAAATGTGAATCGAGAGCGAGCGGCCCGAATCCATGAGCGAGCTCGGCATGCGATCGACGTAACCGCTGGTGAAGATCAACGCGGCGGTTTCCGCGACCGCACGGCCGGTGCCCAGCATCAGACCCGCGATCAGCCCGGGCATCGCCGCGGGAAGCAGCAGCCGCAGCAGCGTCGTCGTCCGGGACAGGCCGAGTGCCGCCGCGGCGGTCCGGTCCTCGTCGGGGACCGAGCGAAACCCGGCCTCGGTGGAGCGAATCAGGATCGGGAGCACCATGCAGGCGAGCGTCAGCCCCCCGCTGAGGATCGAGAATCCCATGCCGAGGTAGATGCAAAAGAAGGCGTTGCCGAACAGACCGAACACGATCGACGGCACGCCGGCCAGCACGTCGAGGCTCCGCCGGACGAATCGCCCGAACAGGTTTCGGGGTGACGTGAATTCGGCCAGCAGGACGGCCGCCCCGAGCCCGATCGGCAGCGACACGCCGAGACAGACCGCGAGCAGCAATCCGGTCGAGACCAGCATCGGCGCGATGCCGCCCGCGCGGCCGGCGTTGCGGGGCGGCTCGGTCAAGAACGCGAACGAGAGTTGTCCCACGCCCGCCCACGCGACGCTTCCGAGCAGCCAGACGAACACGCCGGTCACCAACAGCGCCGTCGACCAGACCACCGCGGTTGCCACTCGGTCAGCCATCGACCCTTCCCTTGCTGACAAGCTCCGCCGCGGCGACCAGTCCGACGATGATCAACATCAGCAAAAGGCCGCTGACGAATAGCGCCGACCGGTGATCCCCCATCGCGTACGCCATTTCCAAGGCGATGTTCGACGTCAACGTCCGCACGGGATCGAACACGCTGTGCGGGATCTTCACGACGTTTCCGCAAACCATCAGGATCGCCATCGTTTCTCCGATCGCCCGCCCCGTACCCAAGATCACGCCGGTCAGCAGCCCGGATCGCGCCGCCGGCAGGACGACCCCGCGAACGGTTCCCCAGCGGGACAATCCGAGCGCCGCGGCGGCACGCAGGTACTCGCGGGGCACGTTGGCCAACGCCGCATCCGCCATCATCGCGATGGTCGGAAGCACCATGACCGTGAGGATCGCGATGCCCGCGAGTAAGCTCGCGCCGGGGGGGTGCCAGTTCGCGATCAGCGGCACCAACACGACCAGTCCCCAAAAGCCGTACACCACCGACGGGATGCCGGCGAGCAATTCGATCAGCCGCCGGTAGGCGTGTGCCATCCGACGCGGCGCGTAAAAGTGGCAGAACAGCGCGGAACAGACGGCCAATGGCGTGGCCACCGTCACCGCGCCGGCGGTGGCCGAGAGTGTCCCGATGAGCATCGGCAGGACGTTGAACTCTCCCTGGGAGGCGTCCGTCGCCGGATGCCATGAATCGTCGGTGAAAAATCGTGCCACGCCGACACGCCGCAGCGCGGGAATCGATTCCAGCACCAGGAAGACGATAATCAGCAGCACGATCGCTCCGGCCACGACCGCGCAGCCACGCACCAGCCAAGTGAGGACTCGGTCATGGTGCGATCGGCACAAAATACTGATCCCGGATCAAATCGTGGATGGCGTCCGACCTCGCGAACTCGATCAGTTCTTTCGCCAGTCCTGACGGCTCGCGGCGGGTGACCAGATTCAACCGCCGAGATAACGGAAACTCGCCACTGGCAACGTTCTTCACGGAGGCGGCGATTCCGCCGACGGGAAGCAGACGGATCGAGGCGCCTTGCGAGGCATCGTACTCGGCCGTCCCGATCGACACATAGCCGATCGCGTTCGGGTTCCCCGCGACCGTCTTGATGCCCTGTTCGTTATCGCCGATCACGACATCGGCCCGCACGTCGCGGCTCTTGAGATCGAAATACTCGCAGAACAATTCCAACGTCGACCGCCCTTCCGCCTTGTTGACGACAGTCACGGCGGCGTCACGCCCGCCGACCTGGGACCAGTTGTCGACCTTTCCGGTGTAGATCGCGACGACCTGTTCGTCGCTCAGGGACTCGACCGGATTTTCGTGATGGAGGATGACGCAAACGCCGTCGCGTGCGATCGGGAAGGCGAGCAAGTCGTCTTCGTCCGGTTTCAGAGCTCGGGAGACCATGCCGATGTCGGCCAAACCGCGCCGCGCGTCGGCGATGCCGCGTGACGACCCGCCGGTCTGGACGTCGATTCGGGCGGCGGGATGGCGTGATTCGAACCGCTTGGCGATCTCCAGCGCCAACGGGGCCACCGTGCTCGATCCGGTCAACACCAGTTGGTGCTCGTCATCCTTCGTCCGCGTGGAGCACGAGGGGAGTGAGATCGCGATCAGCAAAGCGATCCATCTCGGGAAACCGGGATTCGTCAAGGGACACTCCAGCGATCGGGGGGAAACGTGCGGCGGCGAGAGGCAAACGTGCGGCGGCGAGAGGCAAACGTGCGACGGCGAGAGGGAAACATGCGGCGGCCGGGCGACGGTGTGAAACGAAGGTACTGAAAAAAGGTACCGGATCCTTTGTTTCCGCTCCGTGCGTTGCGGCACAAACGTGTCTCGGAAAAGGGGGCCGACCCTCTGTTGGTGCGAACTCGTCGTCACCCAAGGACGTGGAAAACGAGACGTGGAAAACCGTTCGTCTCGATGCCAACTGGAAATCCACCAAGGGTCGGCCCCTTTTCGGATCGGCAATCAGATCGCCGTGCTGCTCTTCACGACGGGGATCAGCAGCGCCATGACGACCCCCAGGACGAGGATCGCCATCACGAGCAGCATGATCGGTTCGAGGAGTCGGACGAACAGGTCGAGACGCCGGAACGTCCGCTTCTCGAGCGAATCGGCGATATCGGGGAGCACCTTTTCGAGCGAGTTGCTCTCTTCGCCGACGCTGATCATTTCGACGACCGACGCCGGAAAGTGGCCGGAGGCGCGGAGCGGGTTGGCGAGGCTTTCGCCGCTGCGGATGTTCTCGCTCGCGTCGGCGATCGAGCGGCTGAGCAACCGGTTGCCCGTCGCGGTGCGGCTGATGTCGAGCGACTTCAGGATCGGGACGCCGTTGCCCAGCAGCGTGCCGAGGACGCGGCAGAAACGGGCGACGGCGAGGTTCATCAAGATGTCCCCGAGGACCGGGACCTTGAGCTTCACCCGGTCGAACCATTCTTTTCCCGCTTCGGATTGGAGCTTGAGGCGGAAGGTGAGGACGCCGACGACGAGGAGCACGAGCAGGATCCATCCGTAGCTTTGCAGCGCGTTGCTGAACGCGAGCAACGCCTCGGTCGCCCACGGCATCTCGCCTTTGGCGCGGAGCCGTTCGAAGAGCATTTCGAACTTGGGGACGAAGAACACGAGCAGGACGGAGATCACGATCGTGCCGACGGAGAACAGGAAGATCGGGTACGCCATCGCGCTGACGGTTCGCCCCTTGAGGTCTTCCTGGAGTTCGGTGAACGCGCCGACCCGTTCGAGGGCGTCTTCGAGGAACCCCCCTTCGGTCCCCGCCCGGACCATGTTGACCCCCATGTCGCTGAACACGCCGGGGTAGCGAGCCATCGCCTGGCCGATCGGTTCGCCGTCCTCGACCCGTGCCCGGATCTCCTTGACGACTTCGCTGAGCACGCGATCGGAGGATTGTTCGGAGAGCACGTGCAGCGAGCGGATCATCGGCACGCCGCTGCGGAGCAGCGACGCGAGTTGGGAATAGAAGATGGCCATCGTCTGGCCTTTGACCCGTTTCCGGCGTCCGGCCGTGAGCGCCGCGAACCCGCCCCCTTTGCTGACGTCGGTGACGTTGACCGGGAACAGCGATCGCTCGGACAACGCCGCGCTGACCTCCCGTTCGTTCCCCGCTTCGATCGTCCCGTTGACCGGTTTGCCCGCCATGTCGCGAGCGGTGTAGGCGAATACTGGCATCGCTTTAGACCGCTTCTCCCTTGGTCAACCGCAACACCTCGTCGATGCTGGTCGTCCCGATGAGCGTCTTGTCCCATCCGTCCATCCGCAGCGTCCGCATCCCCTCGCTGATCGCTTGGCGTCGCAGGTCCCAGCTGCTGGCGTGGTTTTGGGCGAGTTCCCGGACGCCCTCGGTCGCGACCAGCAGTTCGTAGATCCCTTGCCGGCCGGAGTAACCGACGTGGCGACATTCGCGGCAGCCGACGGGTCGATAGAGCGGTCGGTCGCCGAGTTCTTCCCAGGGGTAATCTTTCGGCAGTTCGTCGCGGCTCGGGTGATACGGCTGTTTGCAGTGTTTGCAGAGTCGCCGGATCAGCCGCTGGGCCATGACCCCTTCGACGGTCCCGGCGACGAGGAACGGCTCGACGCCCATGTCGGTCATTCGGGTGAACGCCCCGGCGGCGTCGTTGGTGTGCAGCGTGCTGAACACCAAGTGGCCGGTCAACGAGGCCTGGATCGCGTTGACCGCGGTTTCCAAGTCACGGATTTCGCCGACCAGCACGATATCGGGGTCGTGTCGCAGGATGCTGCGGAGTGACGCGGCGAAGGTTAGCCCGATCTTCGCGTGGACTTGGATCTGGTTGATCCCGTCGAGTTGATATTCGACGGGGTCTTCGGTGGTGATGATCTTCGTTTCGGGGCTGCGGATTTCGAGCAGGCTGCTGTAGAGGGTCGTCGTTTTCCCGGAACCGGTCGGGCCGGTTACGAGGATGATGCCGTGGGGCAATCGGATCAGCTCGCTGAACCGTTGGTAGATTTCGGGCGACATCCCCAGTCCTTGCAGGTCGAAGACCATCGCGGACTTGTCGAGGACCCGCATCACGAGCCCTTCGCCGTGGATCATCGGGATCACGCTGAGCCGGATGTCGACTTCGCGGCCGTGGACCCGGAGCTTGATCCGGCCGTCTTGCGGGAGCCGTTTTTCGGCGATGTTCAGCCGCGCCATGATCTTCAGCCGGCTGATGATCGCGGCCTGGAAACGATTGATCTCGGGCGGGCCGGGCCGGGGGTGCAGGATGCCGTCGATCCGGTACCGGATCACGAGCCCGTCGGACTGGGATTCGATGTGGATGTCGCTGGCCCGCGTCTCGATCGCCTCGATCAAGATTTCGTTGACCAGCCGAACGACGGAAGCCTCCTGAGCCATCTCGCTCAGTTCGCTGCCGTCGGTCTCGATCTGTTCGAGCAGTTCGACGTCGTCGGTGTCTTCTTCGGCCGCCGCAAGCAGACCCTCGACGGTCTCGCTTCCGACGCCGAGGTGTTTCTTGACGAGCCGCGCGATCTCGGCCTTTTCGGCGACGACGGGGATCACGTTGCGGCCGGTCGCGGCGCTCGCCTCGTCAAGCGGGTAGAGGTCGAACGGGTTCGAGGTCGCCACGAGGATCGAATCGTTCTTCCACCCGATCGGGAACAGCGATTGACGGTAGATCAGTTTTTGCGGGAAGCCTTCGAGCGCGGAGAGGTCGATGTCGGTTTCGCGAAGGTCGACGTAGGTGAGCCCGACCTCATCGGCGAGTGCCTGGAGCGCGTCCCGCTCTTTGACGTACCCGAGCGTGACCGCGGCGTCGACGACGCTCGGCGAGTCGCTCGATTGGCTTTGAGCGAGCTGCTCGGCATTGAGCAGACCACGGCGTTTCAAAATTTCGCCGGCGTGCATGATCATTCGACGCGTTCCACCCGAATCTCCTTCGACCTTATCGGTCACCCTGGTCCGGCTGACCGTCGCCGGATGACGCCAACCGGTCGATCGGAGCCGATCGATCCCGCACCGGAATCTCCGTCCGCTTCAAAACCGTCCGCCGCCCCCGGGGGATCCGCCACGGCCCCGCCCGCCCCCGGCCCCGCCCCGTCCCCCAGCGTCGCCCCGTCCCCCGGCGCGTCCGCCTCGACCACCGCCTCCGCCGGGCGCCCCGCCGCCGCCGAACCGCGAGCGGAAAAACTCGATCCGTCTTTGAATGTCTTCTTGCGATGCCCCGCCGCCCCGGTCGTCGTCGTCACTCGACCGAGCCGAGCCGCCTGATTGGTTCCCGCCGGACGATTCGACCTGTCGCCCGAGCATCGACTCGAGCGCCAGTTTTACCACGTCTGGTTTCACCGCGCCGGGGATCGGGACGACCGAAATCCCTTCTTCCGATTCCATGCCTTGTTGGTCAAGCGTTGTCACCAGCCGTCGGATCTCTTCGAAGTCTTGCGGGGTCGCGGTGACGACCAGCGAGTTGCTCCGGGCATCGACGGCGACGGTGATCTTCGCCGGCTCGCTTTGGACCGACGATCCGCCGCCGCCGCCCCGGCCGCCTCGCCCGCCCCCGTCGCGGATCGCGGCGACGATGTCTTGTGGGGAGAATCCCCCACCGCCGCCGCCTCGACCCTGATTGTTTTGTCCCGCCATCTTCTCCGCGTAGACCGCTTTGACCAGTTCGGCCACCGCGTTGGCGTCTTGATAGATCACCGGGATCAGGGCCGGACGGGCGACGGTCTCGACGTCTTCGGGGCTTTCTTGGACGTCGATCTTGTCCAAGATCAAGTCGATCAGTTGGAGATCGACCGAGTTGCCTTGGACGATCAACGCGTTGAGCCGCGCGTCGGGAACGAGACTCACCGCCCCGGTCGACGTCAGGATCGATCGCGTCGACGATTCGCTTTCGCCTCCGACCCCGAGTAACCCTCCGAGCATTCCGCCGCCGAGTCCCCCGAGGACGGAATCGACCATCGAGCCCGATCCCGACTCGGCACCCCCTAAAACACTCGAAACCAGTTCCGCGGCGACGTCCGCCTTGATGTACTTCAGCCAGTAGATCGTCGGCAGCTGGGAATCGAGATCGGACGGCGACGCGACCGTTTGCATCAGCGTTTCGAACGCGTCCAACGCCTCGGGGTCTTCCGACGAGACGACCAACCCGTTGGGCGTCATCTGGACCACGATGTCGGCCCCGGGGACGCGTTCGAGACCTTCGTCGCCGGCACCTCGCTCCTCCGATTCGTCCTCCGCGGCGCCGTCCTCGATCGTGTCAGCGCCGCGCTCGATCAGGTCAGCGCCGTCCTCGATCAGGTCAACGTCGCGCTCGATCAGGTCAACGTCGTGCTCGATCAGGTCAACGTCAGCCGGTCCGTGGTCTTCCGCTTCGGTGTTCCCGAGGGAGGATCGACCGGGGGAGGATCGACCGAGCGCCGACTCTCGCGTGTTCGGGGCGCCGTTTCGCGCCGGGCTGCCCGACGGAAACGCGGGCCGGTCGGAAGGGGACTCGAACGCTTGGGGTGCCGCGACGAGCCGCCCCGGGGGATCGATTCGCGAGCGGGCGTCGGGCGGTGCGAGCGGCATGGCAGGGCGATCCGGGGTTTCCGCGGAGGCTTCATCGAACGGGGCCGCACCGTTCGGCCCGTCACCGCTCGGCCCGTCACCGCTCGGCCCGTCGGCGCTCGGCCCGTCACCGCTCGGCCCGTCACCGTTCGGCCCGTCGGCGTTTGGGGCGTCGGCGTTTGGGGCGTCGGCGTTCGGGGCGGCCGAGCTTCTCGGGCGTCGTTCGGGGAGCCCACCCCCGCGGGCGCCGTTTCCCTGCGACGGCGTGACGGTCCGAATCTGGTTCGACCGTCCGGTCATTTGCCAAAGCGTTTCCAAGCGGCGGATCGCGTCTTCCGCGGCGGGGCCGGAGTAGGGAAGGACGCGGATCCGATCGCCGAGGGCCGTCATCCCGTCGTCTCCCTCCAGTTCCTCGAGGAGCTGTTTGACCGTCGTGATCTGTTCCGGGGTCCCGCGAACCCAGAGCCGTCCGGTGACCGGATCTCCGTCGACCGTCGGGCCTTCGCCCCCCTCTTCGGTGACACCGAAG
This sequence comes from Pirellulaceae bacterium, assembly GCA_041685355.1. Lineage (GTDB taxonomy): Bacteria > Planctomycetota > Planctomycetia > Pirellulales > Pirellulaceae > JAWLFY01. The sequence continues at coordinate 9,647 of JAWLFY010000112.1, forward strand.
AACTTGTTGATCGTGAGCAGGGCTTGGGACGGTTCGAGCCGCTTCAGGTCGATGATCTCGAACGCTTTGCCGCGACCTTCGAGCGACGCGATCGTGTCGCGGATCAACGTCTGGTGTTCGGGGCGGGCGGAGGCGACGATCGAATTCGACTTCGGTTCCACCGCGATCCGCGCGTCGGGCAATCCGGCGAGCATCGTTTGCAACACGTCGAACACGGTTTGAATGTCGGCGGTTTGAACCGGGTGGGCGATCAGCTCCGGTTTGGGTGTCTCCGCGGCCGCCTCGTCGGTGCTCGGCAGTGGCACATCGGCCTCTTCGACCACTTGTTCGAGCAGGGCGACCTTGGCCGGCAACCCGGTCGCGAAGATCCGATCGCCGTAGACCGTGACGGAAATTCGGATGTCGTCGTTCGCGTTCGTGCCGGGTTCGAGACCGAGCAGCGGCCGGGCGATTTCGAGCAATTCCTCTGCGGTGCGGTGCTCCAAATCGATCGTGACAATCCCGGAGACGGTCCGCGTGGCCGATTCGAGGACCTCTTGGATCGCCCGCAACTTTCCGACCGTCTCGGTCACTTTCACGCGACGGGCGCTATCGAGCACGACCAAGTCACCCCACGGCCCGATCATCTCGGCGAGCTCTTCGCGGGCGTTCGAGGGATCGATCCCGCCGAGGGGGAAGATGCACGTCACGATGTCGCTCTCGCCCCGCCCGTCGAATTCGCTCGGCGTGACCAGCTCCGCCGTTTCCCGAATCAACTTGCTCGCGTTTTCCGCCTCCAGATCGATGACCCGTAACATCCGGCCGTCACGGACCAACGCCCAGCCGCGGCTGAGGAGCAGCCGGTTGAGCAGGTCGAGCCCTTCGGTGACGCTGTACGCCCGGTTCGGGTCGGTGAACCGAACCGTCCCCTGGGGGATCTGGTCGAGCTGCAACGACAGGTCCGCCTCTTGGGCGAACCATTCGAGAACCGTTTCCCAGCCGGCGCCTTCGAAGTTGAACCGCAAGCTCCGATCGCCCCGGGCGCTGCCGACCGCCTCGTCGACGGCCGTTTGTCCCCAAGCCGGCAGACTCGGTCCCGACAGAAGGGCGGCGATGGCGACGAAGGCCAGCGGGAGCGAGCGGGAGGATTTCATGAGATTCGGTAATTCGCCAGGACAGAGCAGCAGGAGGCCAGAGCAG
>JAWLFY010000112.1:10925-16703 GCA_041685355.1 Pirellulaceae bacterium
CGCTCGCCGATTCGACCCGCTCGCCGATTCGCTGAAACCGACCTCATCTTAGTTGAGCGATCGTCAACCGACGAATCGCCACCGAGATCAAAACGGCAAAGGTCGCGGCGGGGCCGGGACGTCCGTTGTAACCCCTCGTCGGTGCCTGAGTTCTGGTTTCGGACCGAAGAATCGGCGGAAGACTTGGGGGTGAGTGCCGAGAACGATAGAATTGGGCACTCGTCACGTCCCCCCCTCCCTCGAGTCACCCGAGACGATGCTGAAGAAGCAAAAGAAACTGATCCTGTCGGAACCCCAACGGGATGCGATGCGGCAGGCTGGCCAGATTAACGCCGGCTTGATGGACGCCCTCCGCCCGCTCGTCCGCGCCGGGGTCACGACCCAGAGCATCGACGAATTCGTCCACGACTGGTCGGCTTCTCGTGGTCATCGTCCGGCAACGCTGGGGTACCAGAAATACCCCAAGAGTTGCTGCGTCAGCGTCAACGAGGTGATTTGTCACGGGATCCCCGACGATTACGTCTTACAGGAAGGTGACATCGTCAACGTCGATGTGACGACGATCGTCGACGGTTGGCACGGCGATCAGAGCGAGACGTTTTTGATCGGTGACGTGTCGAACGAAAAGCGAGACGTGACCCAGTGCGCGTTCGATTGCATGCATCTCGCGATCGACGCGCTGACCCCGGGGTGCCGGGTCGCGACGATCGGCGAGGCGGTCGTTTCCGAGGCGCACCGCCGCGGGTTTTCGGTCGTACGCGAGTACGTCGGCCACGGGCTCGGTCGCCAATTCCACCTCGACCCGTCGATCCCCCATTTTCCGAACCGCCAAAGCCGTATCGATCGGCTGTTTCCCGGCATGTGTTTCACGGTCGAGCCGATGATCAACGCCGGGTCGCGATACACGCATTGCGACAAGGTGGACGGTTGGACCGTGCGGACCAAAGACGGTCACCCGTCGGCCCAGTTCGAACACACGGTCCTGATGACCGAGGACGGCCCGGAGATCTTGACGTTGACCGAGAACGGCCCCCAAAAGGGCCACCGTTTCTAAGAGCCTGAAATCTGGCACACAACTTGCGCCTCGAACACGTTGCGTCTCGAACACCCGATGGCGGGTGGTCCGCCAGTTTGACACGACGCGGGATCGATTGTGCCGAGCCGTATTCGGGCAGCCCCCTTATTCGGATAGGCTCTCAGTTCGCTGCCAACCGGCAGGTAACCTCGAGCATCAGTCGGGGCCCGCCGGTCGGCGGCTCTCCCTTGTGAAAACACATCGGGTCTTCGGCGATCCCGAATCCCCTCGGGCCGGTCAACGTCAACACGCTCTCGGCACCGTAGTAGCTTTCGATTCGGTCATCCGGCTGACCGATGAAAAGCGTCAACTTGTGACCCAGCCGTTTCTTCGTGTGGCTCCCGCGGACGCAAACGTGCGGCCCACATGTGGCGTCGACCTCGGTGATATAGAAGAAAAATTTGAGCGCGACGAAGTCGACGTCGGGGTCGTAGTGAAACGTCCCTTGGGCGTGCTTCAGCTGATCTTTGCGGTTCGAGTTCGCGGGGAAGCTCCACCACAACCGGCTCGACACGTTGGGCGTCGTTTGCAAGTACCGAGACGCGATCTCGAGAACCGCCGGGTCCGACTCGAGCCGCTTGATCAGCGGTAACCGTTCGGTCAGGTCCGGGAAAGTTCCCGTGATCACCTCGCACGCCGGACGGTGCCGGCCCTCCAGCAAATCCCCGGGGCAAAACGGCACCTCCGGATCGCCGTTCGCAAGCGCCACTTGCGAGAGGGCAAACTTCTCGATCTCGTCGACGACGAAACGGTCGAGCTGCAGCCCGACGTGCACCCCGTCGGACCGCAACCGATCGACGACCACGTGCGGTTCACACGAATCGAATACCGAGGGGGCCGAGCCGCGGCGAGGCGTCAACGCCGGCTCGATCGCCCGCGCGGTCATTCGCCGCGAGACGGCGCGGACCGTATCGAAGCGGGCAAACAGAAAGACCATCAGCCAACGGGGATTCTCGAAGCTACGACGGGCGTAGTCTCCGAGTTTGACGCAGACACGCGTCACGTGGTCCTGGACACGCGCCGTTGCAGCGATCGATCCCATGGCGGGGGCCCGTGACTGCGTGAGTGGGGATGACGGCGTGAGTGGGGATACGCCGCACGAAGGGGGACGAGCGGAATCGATCCGCGCCCGCACAGGGAAACCGATCTGACCGTGAACCCTAGCTCACCGTAGCAGCGAGTCGCGACGACCGATCACGGCTGACGCGTCGGCAGTTCCAAACAGATCACCCGCTCGTCCCCGCGGACCAAGACGCGGTTGCCGACCACCACCGGCGCGGCCCAACACGGGGATCCCAACGCCGGCCGCTCGCCGTCCGCTTCCCCCAAGTCCCACTCGGCGATCACCTCCAGCTTGACCGGGTCCGGCCGGACCACCTGCAACAGGCCCCGCTCCTCCAACACCAGAAGCACCTCCCCGACTCGGGTCGCCGACGAGCGGATCCGCCGAGCGTCAACCCATTTCACCGCCCCGGTCCGAAAATCGACGCATCGGAAATCGCTGTCGGGCGCGTTGCGACCGCTGCATCCGTAGAGAAATCCGTTGATCAGGTTCGGGGTCGCCCAATGCGACCGCATCGACTGCGCCCGCCGGTTCCCGGCCGGGTCTTGCCACACGACGTCGTAATCGTCCGGCGTCACACGCAGCATCGCCGCCCCCACCTGGTAGCATTCACTAATGAACACATGGTCACGCCACACCACCGGCGTGATCGCGTTGACGCTCTCGACCAAGTCGGCCCGGTGCGGAAAGCTCCACCGCACCGTTCCGTCCTCCGGGTCGACCAGAAATAACGCGTCCCGCCCGAACATCAGAACGAACGTCTTTCCGTCCAATTCGATCGGCCGGGGGCTGCTGTAACTCGCCAAGTCGTCTCCGGCCCGCCACCGCTCGGCGCCCGAATCGAGGTCGAACGCGACCAGCAGCGATCCGTCCGGCACCGCCCGATCGATCCGCCCCGGGGGCAACCGCTGGTCTTCCTCGGGACTTCCCCCGACCATCACGATCACGACGTCGTCAAGGATCAGCGGGGACCCGCCGACGCCGAAGAAGTTTTGAACGACACCGTACTCTTCGTTCGTGTTGATCCCCCACCGGAGCGCCCCGTCTTCGCGATCTCGACAGCACAAATCGCCCGCCACCCCGATCGTCACGATCACGTCGTCGCGAACCGTCGGGGTGGTCCGTGGTCCGGGTTCGTACCCGTACAGATCGCGGTACAGCAGCGGACGCTCCACCGACCAAACCGTGCGAGCGGAATCGAGGTCGATCGCCCGTAACCGCTCCGCACGCGACCCCGGGGAGACCTCGCGGCTGTCGAACGCGTAATATCGGTCGCCGACGACCGACCCCATCCCGTATCCCTCGCCGACGTCAAGCGACCACCGAAAGCGTGGCGATGCCTCCCAGTCGATCTCGGAGGTCACCTCGGCCGCACCGTCGAATCCGCGGTTCAGAAAACGGGGCCAATCCCCGTGACCGACCGATGCCAACATCGACCCGATCATCACCCCAACGGCCGCGAACCGGCGGATCGCCGCCGATCCCCGAAATGCCATCCGATCGGTCGATCGGTTCGGCGAAAGTCGCTTATTCTGCACCGCATGCCCTTTCTGCAGCCGACACGTATTCGCAAATTTAAGTTCGGTCGATGTCGTCGGTGTCAACGGATTCTCCCCGGTCGGTCGATAGCCTATGCGACGCCCCCACCCCAACCCAGCGTATCGAATCGATGAGTGACCTGTACATCAACCGTCGGTTGACGATTTCCGCGGCCGAACTTGATGTCTCGGCTTCGCGGAGCGGCGGGCCGGGAGGCCAGAACGTCAACAAGGTCAACTCGAAGGTGACGCTCCGTTGGTCCCCGGCCGAATGCACGGCGCTCCACCCGGCGTGGCGGAAGCGGCTCATCGCCCGCTACGGCAACCGGATCAACCGGGACGGACAACTGATCCTGCAAAGTCAGCGTCATCGCGACCAAGTCCGCAACATCGCCGACGTGCGTGGCAAGTTAGCCGCGATGCTCCGGGAATGCGAGTTCGGACCAAAAAAACGGAAGGCCACCCGCCCGACCCGCGGAAGCCAGCTGCGGCGTTTGGACGAGAAAAAACGGACCGGACAAAAGAAGTCTCTCCGCAAACGGCCACGGCTCGACGACTGACGCCGATCTTCTCGGCAGAAAACCGGCTGGTATACTTGAGAAACGCAGATTGCCGCTGACTCGCCGACCCGCTCGGCGAACTCGACCCTCGTCTGACCCGATTGATGAAGCGCCCCCACCACTTCGACGACCTGCTCTCCGACTGGTCTTTCGACCCGGCCACCCTGAACGTGCGGTTGGTGAAGGGGAAGGACGGTCGTGACGTGATCCAAATGCGGGTCGACATGGGGCTGCTTCAACTCGAAACCACCGGCCGCCCCGACGGGACCCGCGTCGAAGGCTTCGAGACCTACCTGGAATACCTCCTTCAGGCAAAACTCGATGACCCCGAACGTGTCTTGACCGAGGCCGAATGCGTCGAGGTGGACCGCGAGTTCATGCAGTTCTACCACCGCCGGATCTGCTGGTTGCGTCTACAGTACTACCACCGCGCCGTGATCGACGCCGATCACACCCTCCGGCTCATGGACGTCAGCGACGAGATGAGCCCCGACGAAGAGTGGGCCGGAACGCACGAGCAGTACCGCCCGTTCGTCCTGTTCCACCGCACCCAAGCCGAGGCCCTCGGCGAACTCGAGGAAGACTCGCCCGAAGAAGCGGTCCAGGCGATTAACCGCGGCCTCGAGACGATGCGTCAGTTCTTCCAACAACACGACGCCGAAGAACACTTCGACGAGGACGAACTCGCGCTCCGATTGGTCGATTTCCGTGAATCGCTCCGCAGCGAATACGCCGTCGGCAAAACGCTCCGTGAACGGCTCCAGGCGGCCGTCGAACAGGAGCAATACGAACTCGCCGCCGAAATCCGCGACGAACTCACCCGCCGCGAAAAGTCTTAAACGGGCAACTCGGCCCGACGAACGACGGAAAGACGCCCCGCCGGAACAGCCGTGCGATGGCGGTCTACCCGTTCGCCGGCGGGATCGGTAAGCTCCGCCCGCGTGGCAGCCGGCACTTCGGATCACATGCCGCGGTCTCCTTCGCGCCGGAAGTTTTGTCGCAACCGTCGCACCGTCCCTCGCTATGCACCGTCCCCCCGAACTCGAAGGCGGAACCCTGTTTAACCCGACGGAAACCGAAGAGCGAAAACACCTGCGATACGTCACCGACCGGATCGCCGCCGAACTCGACGCCGTGGCGAAGCAGGTCGCCGCGCGGCACGCGGAGATGCAGCAGTTGAAGGAGTACCTGCACGAGAAAAAATCGGACATGGACGGGGCGGAGAAGGCTTCGGTCCGGCAATCGGTCGAGATGATGAATCACGTCGGGGATCACGGCGTCGGGCGAACCGATCGGCTGGCGAAGCTCGTCGAGTCCCCCTACTTCGGTCGCATCGACGTCGCCAACGAAGCCACTCACGACGAAGCCACTCACGACGGCGGCAGTGACAAAGGCGGCCCCGTCGGACAAGGCGGCCCCGTCAGACAAGGCGGCGACGTCGGACAAGGCGGCCCCGTCGGACAAGGCGGCGACGTGCGGCCGGCGTACATCGGCGTCCATTCGTTCTACGACGGGGAAGCCGAATCGCACCTGGTGTACGAC
>JAWLFY010000265.1:0-4050 GCA_041685355.1 Pirellulaceae bacterium
CGACGGAGGTGGCCCTAAAAACCCTCGGGGGTCCAGTTGCTGAGCTCGATCCCGGATGAATCCCCGTCGGCATCGCTGGGTACCGACCAGTCCGGGCTTCGGCGTTTCGGCTTCTGCGTGGTTTCGAGTTGAAGTTCCGACGAGAGCATCATCCCCTCGCGAAGTTCCGGCCACGGAAAGTTCCGGCGTCGCTGGTACTCCTCTTCGGTGATGTGGAACTGACTGCGAGCGACGAAGGGGAGTCCCCGATACTGCGAGTATCCGCGGCGACTCCCCGTAATCTTCATGATGCTCAAGTCGGTTTGGTTCGAGATGTAGAGCGCGTCGTCGACCGTGATCCGCGGGACTTTGATGGTACGTGTCGAATAGGAAACCGAGCGGCCGCCTTTCCCGTGGCGGACCGACGAGGTGATGTCCTCGACTTCTCGGTGTCCCCCGAGGGTCTCAAGGAGGGACAAGTCGCTTCGTCCCGAGACGGTGAACCACTGGCGGATGTGGCAATTCGTCTCGATCACGTTCAATAAGCCGCTTCCCCGTTCCCCCAAGTCCTCAATTGATTGGTTCGAGAGGACGAGGCTGATGTCGAGGCTGCGCGACAATTGAAGGAGTGCGCTGAGGTTGTCGGCGGCCATCCGCTGGAACTCATCGACAACCACATAGACTTGGCGGCGGTTTTTGATCCCCTGGCCGGAACACATTAGAAAGTATGCGACCAGGCGTGCGACGACACCGGATGAGTCGGCGGTGATCGAAGCCGGCAAGTGGAAATAGACGATTTGCGGGGTGCGAAAGCAATCGGCAAGGTCGATTGAGTCGTTAATGATGGGAGATTCGGACGTCACGTTTAGTTGAGCGACAGACGCCAATCGACCGATCGCTTCGACCGGATGGATTCCTGATCGACGGATCTCCTGCATCAAGTCGGTTCGGATGCTACCAGAGACGACTTGGCTGAGGTCGCGATGTAAGGTGGCGAACGTTCGCTCCTTCATCTGTAATCGTTCGGCGGCCGTGACGACGGCGTTGTTGGAGGAGCTGAAAAATGCCGGGCCATAGTTGGTCCCGTAAAACAGCCCACAGGCGCCACAGAGTACGCTTGCCCGTTGCTGGAGGGGCATCTTGAGCCAAGACTCGCTCGCAAATGGGTTGAACGCATGAGTCGCACGGTTCGTCTCGAGTGAAAAATACCGGATCGGTAACTGGTGACCGGTGCGGGCGGCGAGTCGGTCTCGCGCGGCGTGGGCGGACGCCAACATTTCTTGGCTGTCGCCTTTCAGGTCGATGATGATCACCGTCGAGTCGCCGAAACTGATCAACTGTTCGATCAGCGGATTCACACCGGTGGAGGTTTTTCCGCCGCCGGTATCGCCAAGAAAATGAACGTGCTCGCGTAGCAGCGATCGGTCGACCAGGATCGGACTCCCGTCGGCGGCAACCGTTCCGAGATAACACGCGGACTGTTCGAGTGGACGGTCGGATCGTCGGAGGCGCTCGATCAGACGCGGGAACCCGCCCCTAGCGATCCCGAAGGGTGCATTCGGACGAGGCTGATTTCGAAATCGATTCGGGGCGAACATAGGACGTCTCCGTTGGGGTGAGAGAGGTGTTGGTCGAGAGTGGAGTTGGTTGAGCTAGGAGTACGCGGGTCTTGATCCGCTTTTTCAGTTGGTTGCGGACGTGTAATGGCGAACCGAAAGGCAGCCGGCGAGAAAAAGGACGCCGGGCCCGACAACAAACCACGTCGCGATTCGTGAGAGCAAAGTCGTTGCGGATTGCTCATCAAGTGCTAGAGTCGCCACTGCCAACGACGCATCTGGAATCGCGGTCGCGACGAAGGTGAAACCGACATAAAGGCAGGCCGGGAGGCTCCGAACCCACCGCGGTCCGATGGGGGACGCCATGATCCCGGGAACCGGCTGCGTCGTGTCCGGGTAGGCGTAGGCGTGATGAAGAACGAATGCGAATTGCTGGTATAGCTCGGAACTGCTCCGTGGCTCTTCGCCGCTCCTCAACCACCAAAGTAAATAGGAGACCGCCGCCACGACGACCGTGAGTGGGCCTCCAGGGAGAATCGGAAGATGGCCGACCAACAGAGCCAAGACGATCGCGGGAAGAAGCGAAGCGATAAAGCCGTTCGGCTCAAATGAGTCTCCAGGCATTTCGGGGACGATCGGATCGTCGTACCGTTGACGAACCGCGAACCAGTGGAAGGCGAAATCGCCGGCGGCGACAAGCAGCAGCGTTCCGCTGGCGATCCAGCCGATCCGGGTTCCGGCCGCCCCAGCGGCTAACGCCGCGACTGTCATCAAGACCCCGAGTCCCGCTCGCAGCTTCCAGTCCAGAAGGTCTGCGATGACCGGACGCCCGAGTGTCTCCGCGACAAGCAACAAAGCTGTGACGCCGGCAACCAATGTTAACAACGACCGCTCGACTTCGACGCGTTGGAACAACAGCGGGAGAGAAATACTTCCGACCGCCAGGCATGCGAGGATCGTCAGCTGGACGTTCAACAGCGGCTTGATCGCAACGGTCTCGTCCGGCACCCCCGGAAACTCGAAGGACAGGCGGTCGGGAGGTACCTTCTCCAGTTCGATCGGGTTGTCGAACGTCGGGCGGCGGGTGTCCGTCATCTCAAATCTCCGGGCTACGAGGTGGCGATCAGTTCAGCGAGTTCACAAACTAAACCGATCTGGAAATGGATCCCTGAGGGCCAGGGCCGATCGGCAAGAGCCTGCTCGATCGTCCTTTTCTTGTGGCGACTGGCCGTCAGAAAGACGTAGATGAAGCGGCGTTCAGCCAACAATTGCGGGAACTCGGGACACTCGGCCAGCGGCGTCAGGTCGCCGACGCATTTGCGAACGACGTGGTCAGGCCGGCCGCCCAGATCGACGCGAAGCATCCGCCAAGTTCGGTGTGTCTCGTCACCGCTCAGCACATTCGCCTTGTGTAGAATTGCCGGCGGAAGCCAAGGAAACGCGACACGCATTTCGTCTTGGCTTGATAGCGTGACGCGTTCGGAAGCCGACGAGCCCTTTTCGCCCGACAGGCAGTACCGCAATACCGCGATCCGCATTGCCAGCGACTGGGTTCCGAGCGGACGCGTTCGTGCAAGGGGAAGTCCACGTTGTTTCACCAACCGTGTCCCCGCCGTAAAGTATCGCTTCCGGCGAGTGAACGAGTGGCCCTCGAGCCAACCGTCTCGACAGAGACGACCGGTCACTTTCACCGCGGCATTCGGCTTCGCCCCGGTCAGATGACGTGCCAACACCCAGTCGTTGGTAATCAGTCGATAGTGAACAACGTCGTCCAGGATCGCGCGGTCTCGCTTTCCGAGAACCGAGCTGCTTTTCCTCGATGACTTTTCGGTGCGGCTACCAGAGTTCATAGGGGAGCTCCTTCTCGAAAAAGCTTCGATGAATCGCCCCGATCCGCCGAGGTGAGTACAGACCCCCGACTTCGACGCCCAGGACGGGCCGACGCTGCGAATCGACGATCAACGCGTCCGGTACAACGCCGCCGGAAATCTGCGACCCAAGGCCGAATTGCGAGAACGCGTCCTCGCCGATCCAGGCGTCGGCGAGTTCGGGTTGCTTCGCGAGGTAGCGAAGAAAGACCTTCGCGACGCCGAGGTCGTGAGCAACATGCAGCGGGTGTCGGCAACCGTCGCGATGCTTAACCCCGGACAGTCTCGCTCCCCTCTTCCCGAGCGAGACAATCCTCGTCGTCCTAGAGGCGAGTGTCGACCAACGCCGTTGCAACAACCCCGCAATCTGTCTCGGGTTGGGCGGCGACTCACCAGGTGACCAGGAAGCGATCGGCCGATCGAGTTCGGGAAGCGATCGCGAGACCAGTCGCTGGATCTCAATGAATCCGTTTCTCGAGAGTTGCTTCAGCCTTCGCGTCGTGCCAGAATAATTGTCGTCGAAGTACGCCTCCCCGACCTGCGCCACCGTAAGTATACGGACGCGAACGCTGAGCGTTTCGAGCAGCAAACAGTCGCGTTCGGTCAATTGCAGGACAGGCATAGGTCTGAGTGTTGGTGTGGCGAGT
>JAWLFY010000113.1:0-16601 GCA_041685355.1 Pirellulaceae bacterium
GGGCCTGATCTCGCGAGCGGGGCGGGCGGCAGGATCGCGTGGGATCGTTACGCCTCGCGGACACGTGAAACGCTCGCGCGTCTCGAGCGAGAAATGGCGGCGAGGGTGGAGGCGTCTGGCCCGGGGCCGATCCGGTTCGGCGCGATCCTGTCACCGGCGGCGCCGCCGAAGGCGATCCCGATCGCCATGTTGGCCGCCGCGTTCGCGTTTCTCGCCGCGACGTTTTGGGGATCGCGGTTTCCCCGGCTGAGTCTGATGCCGGCCCCCCAGCCGTCCGGCGGACCCGCCCCGGATCCGAGACAACCTTCGCACCCGCGACGATCCTCGGCCGGCCGGTTCGACGTCGACGCGGATCCGACGTTGACGTTGGCGATCCCGCGGCACTGGGTACACGTGCGACAACCGCTCGGCGTGCAGCTTCGCCGGGTTTGCTTTGCCGCGATCGTCGTCGCCGCCCTGGCAAGTTCGTTCCTCGGAGATCGACTTCAACTCTCCCTGGGAATCTGACGACATTAACGATTAAGTGCATCTGCCAATCGTCCCACGCTTCGCGCGTCCGTCCTCCTCCCCACGATCGAGTCGAGTCGACCATGCGATCCCCCGAAAGTCTGTTTCGTGTGCCGCCGTTCCCGGCCTTCCCGAGCGTCAGCCGTTACGTCCCGGTCGGCTCGGTCGCCGAGGCGGAAAAGCGGCTCGTCCGCTGCGTCGAGTCGCGGGAATCGGTCGCGTTGGTGATCGGCCCGCCGGGGACGGGGAAGTCGCTGCTCGCGAACGTGTTGGCCGAGTCGTTCGCCGGCACCCGACAAGTCGCGGCGTTGGGCGACACCCCGATCGACTCCCCGGCCGCGTTCTACCGGCAACTGCTCCACCGAATCGGCGCCGGCCAGCGGCGGATGGCCGACGCCGAGTTGCACCTGGCGCTGTCCCAACGGTTGCGGTCCGACGACGCCCCCGAGCCGAGCCTGTTGTTGATCGTCGATGAGGCGCAGGCGTTGGCGCCCGAGGTGTTGGAGGCGATCCGGATGGTGACGAACATCATGCGGCGGGACGAGCCGCGGGTGACGGTCATCCTGTTGGGCGGCCCGGGGCTCGACGACGCGCTCGCCGCCCCCTCGCTCGAACCGCTCTCGCAACGCGTCGCCACCCGTTGTTATCTGCATCCGATGACGTCGGAAGAGACGCGGGCTTACGTCGAATCGTCGATCCGGACGTGCGGCGCCGACCCCGACGACACGATCACCGAAGAGGCGATCGCGGCGGTGCATCACGCGAGCGGAGGGATCCCGCGACTGGTGAACCAACTGATGACCGAAACGATCGACTCGGCCGAGTCCGCCGGTGACACGGTGATCTCGGAGTCGATCGTCGACCGCGCGTGGGCGCACCTGCAACAACTCCCCAGCCCCGTCTTGGAAACGCCGACGTATCCCCAGTCCGCGGATGCCGCCCCGCGTCGAGATCCCTCGCTCCGCGGCGCGTCGCCCGAAGATGCGGAATCGCCCCACCCGATCGAATTCGGCGATCTGACCGAACCGGACGCCTTGCCGTCGCGAAAGCTGGAAACGGACGGGGTCCCGACACAAGACGTCATCGAATACTGCACGCCGCCGATCTTGACCGACGACGAACGGATCAGCGCGGCCGCGTTCGGTGACGGTGCGAACGAGTTCTCTCCCCGCGACGTCGCACCGATCTTGTCGGAACTGACGCGACAAGATCTGTTGCTCGGCGAGTCGATTTCGTACGAAGAACTGGAGCAGATCCGTCCGGAAAGTCCGCGAGCCCCGGCATCCGAGGTGCCTAGCCCGTCCGGCGAATCGGAGCTGCCACCAATGTCCCCATCGCCTCGGGGATCGTCGAACCCGCTTCCTCAACACGCGGACCCGGTGACGTTGTTCGGCGAGTTCGACGAGGAGGAAGAACTGATCGTCGGCGGCGTCTCCACCGACCCGAACAACGATGCGGCCGGCAAAAGGTTCGTCGCGAGCGGCCCGGTCGCCTCCTCAAGCACGTTGCCCGAATCGCTGCTTCACGAACAGGTCGTCGGGATCATCGACGAGGTCGCCTCCGCCCGCGAAGTGGCCAGACGCGGCCATCAGGACGTTGCCCGTGACGAGGACGCCGCTCGTCAACAGGACGCCGCTCGTCAACAGGAAGTTACCGGCGCGGAGGGCGTTGCCCGTGAAACGGGGCGGACCCGCGAACGTGCCTCGTTCCTGTGGCTGACCGAAACGGACGAAGGTGAGCTGATCCGCGACGATAGCGATCTGTTGGTTGTCGAGGACGAGATATCGGTCGACACGCCGGTCGCGGCGACCCGGATCGACAGCGAGGAGTCACCGGTGTCGGTCGACTTCCAAGCGATGCTAAATCGGATGCGGGCGAGCTGATGAACGCCACGATCGATTCGTTTCACATCGAGGCAACCGGTGTCGAGCCGCTCGTCGATGCCCTGATTCGGCTTGGCGACCGGGGCGGCAAGACGCCGGTGCTGGTCACGCCCCGATCGATCGGGTTGCGTCCGATGTTCTTCGAAGCGATCGCGGCGGAGCTCATTCGCCGGACCGCACGCCCCGTGCGGATCGATTGGTACCGCCCCTCGGTCGGCCCCGCCCAGCGGTTCGCCGAACGGTTCGCCGAACCGCTGGCGAGACGCTTCGCCCGGCGGCTGAACCGTTCGCTGACCGCGATCGGCGACGCGCGGATCGAGATCACCGATTTGATCGGTCGGCCGGCGGGGTCGGGGGGGGCGTTGGTGATCGGCTATTGCCGCGACGGGACCGGCCTGCCAAGTTGGGCGTCACCGGTGCGGCTGTTCGTCGCGGCCCCCGGTCTCGCGGTTTCGAGCCAAAACGTGCGAGACGTCACGACCCGTTCGGCGGCGTGAGAGCCTAACCGAAAAAGGGGCAGACCGTCGCCGGGAACGTGGCCGTCGCATCCCGCCGCGCCCTACGTCACCCCCCGCGCCCTGCGTCACCCGCCGCTTCGCGAGAACCCGCACCCGGCGTCGAACCGCCTTCCGCCCATCCCACGTTGCCGTGCCGCCCGACTCGACTCCTCCCCCAGACCGCGTCAAGAATCCTCCGGACGCCGCCAAGAATTCGGACCGCGCCGGATCCCCCCACCCCGTCGAGGATCCGAGACGGCGATCATCGGAACCCGACCCGCCTCGACAACCCGACCCGCCTCGACAACCCGACCCGCCTCAACCAGCCGACGGAGGCTCCGGGGTCCGCACCTTGATCGGCGTCTGTACGTACAACGAGGCGACGAACATCGTATCGATGTTGCGGCGTCTCCGCGAATCGGTCCCCGACGCGGACGTGTTGGTGGTCGACGACGAATCGCCTGACGGGACGGCTCGGCTCGTCGACGCGGTTGCCGGCGACGACCCCCACGTCCGCCTGGTCGTTCGTCGCGGGGAACGCGGTTTGGGGGGGGCCATCCGCCGAGCGATCGAGGAAGCGGTCGAGGGGGACTACACCTTTTTCGTGAATCTCGACGGCGACACCAGCCACGCCCCCGAGGAGGTGCCACGGCTGATGGAGGCCGCGTCCCGGGGAGAGCCTTCCGGCGACGGAAGCCCGCCGGCCAAGCCCGATGTCGTCATCGGTTCTCGTTACGTCGCCGGCGGCCAGATCGTCGGGTGGCCGTTACGACGACGGATGATGAGTCGGATCCTGAACCGCTTCGCGACCGGTTGCCTGCGGTTGCCGGTTCGGGACTGCAGCGGATCGATGCGTTGTTACCGGGTCGACGCGTTACGCCGGGTCGACCGCACGACGCTTCGCAGCAACGGCTACGCGTTGCTCGAAGAGTTGCTCGTCCGGCTCCATCGCCAAGGTGCGGCGATGGTCGAGGTGCCGATCACGTTCACCGATCGCGCCGCGGGGGAAAGCAAGCTGACGTTCCGCGAGGCGATGCGATCGGTGTGGCAAATCGTTCGGCTCAGCTGGTCCTGACGATCAGCTGGTCCTGACGATCAGCTGGTCCTGACGATCAGACCTTGTCGCCGGCGGGGCATTCATAACCCTGGCGATATTCGCGGGTGAGCAGGTCGTTCGCCCCGTCGTGGTTGGTGAACCGCTCGTTTTCCGGATCGAACTGCAGATACGGGCCGAGTGACAGCGGCGTCTTTTCGAGGTCGACGCCGTTATCCCGCAGGTGCTGCACCGTCCGTTCGAGCGTCGCGCCGTCGTCGTCAAGGCTCTTCACCCCACGAAGCACTTCGGCGATTTCGTTTGGCGAGGCGTGTTGGTCTTCACCGAGGTAGTACGAGACGTTCCCGAGATGGCTGACACCGGCCGAGTAATGTCCGGTGAGGGCGTCGGAGTGGAGCGACTTCGCGTCACGCGAGACGCACGCGTCGAGGAAGTTTCCGAAGTGATCGTCGTTGAGGTTGATCTTCCCCTCTTCCAGGTCACCGTATTTGCCGGCACGCGGCGTCTGGTGGCGGAACTCCTTGATCACGTTCATGTCGCGATCGAACGCCGTGCACGCGTTGTAGCTCGTTTGCACGAGGTAACCGTCTTCGCCGTAGAACACGACGCCGATCTTGTTCCCACGCGTCGAGCGGAACAGGCGGTTCAATTCGGTATCGGCCGAATCGTCAACGCTCAGCCCACGGGTTTCGAACACGAGGCATTTGTCGCCGTAGTCGTAGATCGACACTTCGGTGTTCGCGGTGTCCCCCGCGTCGACATACGACGGATCGTTCCGTTCGGCTTTGTAACCGAGACGACCGCCGTAGCTGATGATCGCCTCGGGGTGGCGGTTCACGCCGAGTCCCCAGCGGGCGATGTCGGTTTGGTGCGGGCCTTGGTTCCCCAGGTCCCCGTTGCCGTAATGGCGTTGCCAGTGCCAATCGTAGTGGAAACGTTCACGGGTGAGTTTCGGATCGGTAAACGTCGCCGGTCCGCTCCACAGGTCGAAGTCGACTTGCGGCGGGATCGGGTAATCGCCGAGCGGGCCGATCGACTTCCGACGTTTGTAGCACAGCCCCCGGGCCAGCTTGACTTCGCCGATCCCCCCTTCGGCCAAGAACTTCACCGCGTCGCTCACGGCGGTACTGCTGCGGCACTGCGTCCCGGTCTGGAACATCCGCCCGTACTTCTCGGCGGCCGCGACGAGGGCCCGGCCCTCGTGAATGTTGTGGCTGATCGGCTTCTCGATGTAGACGTCCTTGCCGGCTTGCATCGCCCACACGCCCATCAACGCGTGCCAATGGTTCGGCGTCGCGCAGCTCAACACCTCGACGTCCTTGTGGTCGAGCGCTTCGCGGACGTCCTTGACGACCGCCGGCCGCTTCCCTTGCATCTTGGCGACCTGTTCGGCCCGCCGGTATCCGACGCTCTCGTCGATGTCGACGATCGCCGCGATGAACGTTCGGGGGTCTCGGTTAAACGCGTCGAGGTGCGAGCCGCCGCGTCCGTTCAGTCCGGCGACGGCGACGCCGAACGTTTCGTTGGGGCTGGAGGCGCGGCTGACCCGCGTCGACGCGGCGGCGAACGTCGCGGATAGTCCGATCGAGAATTGGCGGCGGTTGAGGCGGGGCATGGAAGGCAGGTCCTGTTGAGGTGTGGGGAGGAACGGGAAGCGGGAACGGGGGGCCGGCGAGCCGGCATCGCTTGCCGACACGGCATCCCTTCCCGAGCCGACATTATGCCACACCGACGCGGCGATGGCACCCTTTCTCTTACCATTCCCCTCCCAGACAGGGGTGGTTTCGGGCCCGCCGAGTCGAGATAATGAAATTCACCGTGAGAGCCGGCCACGATTCCCCCACTGTGTGTCGGAGCTCGCCCGACCTGGGTGTCGATCCTTGAACGCCCGGTGTTCCGCTCCCGATCTCCCCGCCCGACCCGACCCGCCGCCTCAGCTCGAACGAAGTCGAACTCATGAAGCGAACCGTGGTGATCCTCCTCGCGATGGTCTGCTGCCACGCGATGCCGTTGGCGTTGCCCGGATCCGCGGCCGACGACGTACCGGCGTCGGCCGAACAGCTCCGGCACTTCGAACAGCACATCCGCCCGGTCTTGATTTCAAAGTGCGTCAAGTGCCACGGCGAGTCACGCCAAGAAGGGGATCTGCGACTCGATTCGATCGAGGCGATCGTCGAGGGTGGCGTCTCGGGGCCAGCCGTCGTTCCGTTTGAGGGGGACGAGAGTTTGATCCTCGAGGCGATTCGCTACGAAAGCTTCGAAATGCCTCCCAGCGGCCCCCTGTCGGACGAGGAGATCGGTCACTTCGAACGTTGGGTCGCCGGTGGCGCCGCGTGGACCTCGGACGATCAGCCGCTCCGGGAATCGACCGGCGAGCTCACCGAACAAGACCGTCAGTGGTGGGCGTTCCGCCCGGTGACCAAACCCACGCCCCCGGAAGTCCCGGACGACGACTGGTCGCGGACGCCGATCGACCGTTTCGTGATGCGGCGGATGCACGAGGAAGGGCTCACGCCCGCCCCCGAGGCGGATCGTCGGAGGCTGGTCCGGCGGCTCTATTTCGACCTCGTCGGGGTTCCGCCCACGCCCGAGGAGACCGAGGCGTTCCTGGCCGACGATTCGCAAGACGCCTGGGGCCGCTTGATCGATCGTTTGCTCGACGACCAACGCTATGGCGAAACGTGGGCCCGGTTTTGGCTCGACCTGGTCCGCTACGCCGAGTCGGACGGGTGGAACCAAGATGCCTATCGTGACGACATCTGGCGGTACCGTGACTACGTCGTTCGCTCGTTCAATTCAGACAAGCCGTATCGCGACTTCGTTCGTGAACAGCTCGCCGGCGACGAAATCGATAGCGACGACCCGGAGCATCTCGCCGCGGCCGGTTTCCTCCGTTTGGGGATCTACGAATACAACCAACGGGACGCCCGCGGACATTGGAACGACATCATGAACGAGACGACCGATGTCGTCGGCGATGTCTTCCTGGGGATGGGGATGGCGTGTGCCCGCTGCCATGACCACAAGTTCGACCCGATCCTGCAAAAGGACTATTTCAGCCTCCGCGCGTTCTTCGAACCGGTGATCTGGCGCGACGACATGGTCTACGCGACCGAGCAACAAGAACGCCAGCATGCCCGCGACATGAAGCAATGGGAGGAGGCGACCGAGGAAATTCGCCAAGAGATCGACGCGTTGCTGGAGCCCTATTACGAACGCAAGTGGGTCTCCACCGTCGACAAGTTCCCGCTCGAGATCCAAGAGTGCTATCGCACCCCGGTCGACCAGCGGACGTCGTGGGATCACCAGATGGACTACCTGATTTCGCGGCAGTTCTGGGACGAAGGGGGCGGGCCGCTAAGGAGCATGTCGAAAGAGGACAAGGCGCGGCACGAAGAGCTCAAGACGAAGCTCGCGGAATTCGACGATCTCAAGCCGGACGACTTGCCGGGGCTGATGACGGTCACCGATTTCGATGGGGAGATCTCGCCGACGGTGATTCCCGATGACCCCGAAAGCCAACCGATCGCCCCGGGATTCCTGACCGCGATGTCTCCGCCCGGTGAGGCGACGGCGGTGCGATTGCCCGAGATTCCCGGTTCCACCGGTCGGCGAACGGCCCTCGCCGAGTGGATCGGCCGCGACGACAACCCGCTCACCATGCGGGTGATCGTTAACCGAATTTGGCAGCAGCACTTCGGACGAGGCTTGGTCGCGACGCCCAACGACTTCGGCCGCAAAGGCGGTCTGCCGACGCACCCGGATCTGCTCGATTGGCTCACCGCGACGTTCGTCGAAAACGGGGGAAGTTTCAAGAAACTGCATAAGCAAATCCTGATGTCGGCGACGTGGCGGCAGTCCGCCCATCACCCCGAGGCGGTGGCCCAAGAAGAGGCCGATCCGGGCGAGGACCTGTTGTGGCGTGCCCCGGTTCGACGGCTCCGCGCGGAACAGATCCGCAACGCGATGCTGCAGTGCAGCGGCGAACTGCGGGATCGGGTCGGCGGTCCGAGCGTCGAGGCGAAGGAGCCGCGGCGGGGGTTGTATGTGAAGGTCCGGCGGAACACCCCCGAAGAGTTTCTGCATGCGTTCGACATGGCGGACGGCTTAACGAGCACGGCCGAACGGGTGAGCACAACGACGCCGACACAATCGTTGTTGATGATCAACGGGGACTACGCCCTCGGTCGCGCCGCCGCCGCTGCCGATCGGCTGCTCGAGCAAGAAGCCGACGTTGACCAAACGGTCGAGCTCGCGTTCGTGATGGCGTGGGGACGCGCCCCGGATCCCGCGGAACGTGACGCCGCCCATCAATTCCTCCACATCCCGTCCGGCGAACAGATGCCGCAACTGGAACGAGACCGGCTCGTCGACCTGTGTCACGTGCTGTTCAATTCGAACGAGTTCCTCTACCTGGACTGACCCGATGCTTCCGACGAATCGAACCGCTGACCGAACCGGAAACGGATGGGGGAACCTGTCCCGGAGGCAGATGCTGCAGCAAAGCGGCTGCGGGTTCGGCGCCGTCGCGTTGAACTGGTTACTCACCCAAGAAGCCGCCGCGGCCTCGCTCGCGCCCGCCGGCCCGCATCACCTCCCGCGGGCAAAGAACGTGATCTGGCTGTTCATGGAAGGGGGCCCCAGTCACCTCGACCTGCTCGACCCGAAACCCGCCCTCAACGAGTTGGCCGGCAAGCCGCTTCCCGCAAGCTTCGACGAACCGATCACGGCGATGGGGGAAAAAGGGTCGCCGCTGTTGCCCGCCCCTCGGACTTGGAAACAACACGGCCAAAGTGGCCTGTGGGCGTCGGAATGGATCCCCCACACCGCCGAGTGTCTCGACGACATCGCGGTCATTCGGTCGTGTTGGACCAACGGGATCAACCACGCCGGCGGCGTGTGCCAAATGAACACGTGCATCAACGTCGCCGGTCGACCGTCGTTGGGGGCGTGGGTCGATTACGGACTGGGGACCGAAAACGAAAACCTCCCCTCGTTCGTCGTGATGTGCGACAACAAGGGCCGGCCCGTCAACGGTTCGCGGAACTGGGGCAGCGGCTTCATGCCCGCCAGCCACCAAGGGGTGCGGATCGATGGGGCCGCCGACGAGCCGATCGCGAACCTGAATCTGCCCAAGGGATACAGCGGCCAACGGCAGCAGCAAAAACTGGCGCTGCTGCAAGAATTCAACCACGCCCACGCCCAGCCGCGGGCACACCAATCGGAACTCGACGCCCGAATCCGGAGCTACGAACTCGCGTTTCGGATGCAGGCGGAGGCCCCCGAAGCGGTCGACCTGGCCCGCGAATCGGCCGAAACGCAATCGCTCTACGGATTGGACGACAAGGAAACAGAGACGTTCGGCCGTAACTGTCTGCTCGCACGCCGACTCGTCGAACGGGGCGTCCGCTTCGTGCAGCTCTACAGCGGCACCGGGAGCAAATGGGATTCGCACTCCGCGATCGAGAAAAACCACTCGCGGTTGTGCCGCTCCATGGACCGTCCGGTCGCCGGCCTGCTGAAAGATCTCAAACGCCGAGGACTACTCGAGGACACCCTCGTCATTTGGGGTGGCGAGTTCGGCCGCACGCCGATGAGCGAAAAGGGAGACGGCCGAGACCACAACCCGACCGGGTTCACGATCTGGATGGCGGGCGGCGGCGTCAAAGGCGGCCAAGTGATCGGCGCCACCGACGAGCTCGGTTTGTACGCCGTCGAGGACAAAATGCACGTCCACGACATTCACGCCTCAATCCTCGGGCTGCTCGGGCTCGATAACATGACGCTGACGTACGACCACAAAGGTCGCCCCGAACGCCCCACGATCAACGAAGGTCGCTTCAACAAGAAGCTGATCGGGGCCAGCTGATCGAAGCCTGTCATCCCGCTCACCCACCCCATCGCGGAACGGCGTAAGCCGTCCGGTCCTGGCGCTCGGCTCACCCACCCCATCGCGAATCGGCGCAAGCCGTCCGGACTCACGGGTCGGCGCGGCAGCGGGGTGCGATGGCCAGCTATTTCCCGACCGGTGCTTACTCCGCACGTCCGCGATTGCCGCCGCCGAAGTAACGCGACTCGGCCAGTAACCGGGCGAGACCGATGCCGGTCGCGACACCGAGGACGCGAAAGATCTTCGCACGGATCCCTTCGACGGTGCGCTGACTGATATCGAGTTCCGACGCGATCGCCTTGTTCGGGTACTCGTCGTAAATCAGTCGCATCACCTCGCGGTCGCGAAAGCTCAAACGCCGGATCCGTTGGTCGAGATCTCGGCGACGTTCGGTTGTGGAGACCTGCGTCGCGTCGCAGGCGAGGGCGGTCTTGACCGAATCGGCGAGCGGACCGATTCCCCGGTTCGGATCGATGACGTGGACGGCCCCGCTGGCGGCCGCGTCCGCCCGTCGCCGCGCTTCGGACAAACTGATCACGGTCAACGATTCGTCGAGCTTCTCGGACGACCGCGATTCGGCCACGACCGACGAGGGACCGCCAAGGTCCGGCGGCAACTTGCTCGGCGTCTCGGCGAGCGAATCGGAGTCGGCGACAAAGCATGCCGGGCCGATCTCGGTGGCGTCTTCCGTCACGGCGCGGACCGAGCTCGTCGGCTCCGCTTGCAGGCCCTCGGCGTGCAGGGCTTCGCAGATCGCGACGGCCTGACTCGGCTCATCACGGGTGACGAACACTTTCCCCCAAGCCGTATTGGCGGCCATCGAAATGCCTCGCTTCTCCCCATCACGGTTGAACGAAGACGAAAGAACCCGAAGGCGGATGGCGACCCGAGCCGTCTCGCCCCCTCTAGAGCATAACGCGTGGAAGAATCGTCCGCACACGAAATCGGTCCGCGTCAGGAGATCGACTTCGGCGGCTTCTTGCGGCGCTGCCCCTTGCGGCGGCGGGGCGGCGGCAGCCTTTCGATGATCAGCCCCGCGACCTCCTCGGTCGCCTTGTAGGACACGTCGAGACACTCCCAGCCGTTCTCGGCCATCACGTTGCGGACCCAGCGGAGTTCTTCGCGGATCTCTGACAACTCGGCATACTGGGACACCGGCAGATGCGAGATCCGATCCAAACGTGTCTGGCGGATCGACTCCAATCGTGCCGCGTTCATCGTCAACCCGATGACGCGTCGCGGGCTCAATCGCGTCAGCTCCTTCGGTGGCGGTTGATTCGGGATCAGCGGGACGTTCGCGGCGCGGACCCCATGCGAAGCGAGATAGAAGCAGGTCACGCTCTTGGACGTGCGAGACGCCCCGACCAGCACGACGTCGGCCTGTCCCACGTCCCGCAACCGGCTCCCGTCGTCGTGGGCGAGCGTGAAGTCGACCGCGTCCATGCGATCCATCTGTTCGTAGTGCAGCTCATACAACAACCCCGGCCGTCCCTTGGCGGTCGCTTTCAGGTAATCACCCAGCATCGCCAAGGCAGGGCCCAGCACGTCGATCGTGGGGAC
Source organism: Pirellulaceae bacterium (assembly GCA_041685355.1). Classification (GTDB taxonomy): domain Bacteria; phylum Planctomycetota; class Planctomycetia; order Pirellulales; family Pirellulaceae; genus JAWLFY01. Next base: position 11,392 of record JAWLFY010000113.1, read on the forward strand.
GCCCAGCTTTCTCGCTTCGTGTTCGACCGACGAGCGGACATCGGGGTCGACCAGCGAGTGGCAGATCACCGCGCCCTCCTCCGCGGCCCGGCGGACGGTGCGGACGGCGTCGTCGGACTTTCGAATCCCGGTGACCTGCCGCACTTCAACGTCGACGTCCGAAAACTGGGCGAGCGACGCCGTGATCACTTGGTTGGCGGTCCGACCGGTCCCGCCCGATAAGATCACAACCCGCTTCGGATGCTCGCCAGAGGATTCCGATTTCAGCTCATTCATCAGGTGAATCCTTCACCGGTTCGTTAAAAACGCGTCACTGGTCAGAAGGCCCCAAAACAGATCCTCAAGCCGCTCCCGTACTTCCGACGGATCGGCGGACGCGAGCCGTTCCTCCCAGTGCGATCGCTCGGCCCGGTTCATCGGGCGGGATAACGTCCGCAGGTAGAGCCGATCGCCGATTGTCATCGGGGCCTCCTCCGAACTCAATGCCCGGCCGAGGACCCCGTCGGGGGCCGCGATCGGATCGTTGAGTAACCCGCCGTTGAGGAAATGGAGCACCCGGGCCAACGACGCGTCGGTCGACGCCGCCGACTCGCATCCCTCGCCCCGGTCGCACCGGCCCAGGACGTCGAGCGGGATCGAAGCGACGCGGTTGTCCGTTTCTCGCACGGCTGCGCGGTCTCGGATCGTCGTTCCGGTTGCCCAAGCGATCGCGTCGGCGATCACCTCCGCCTCCAACGGTTTCGCGGGGGCGTGCGAGTAATACCTCGTGTCGCTGCGGTTCTCCACGGTCGCCAACCCACTTCGCTGGTAAGCCTCCGAAAGACAGATCCGGCGGATCAGCGGCCGGAACCGGAATCCGTCATCGACGAACGCGTCGGCCAACGCGTCGAGCAATTCGGGATGGCTTGCCGGATTGGTCGCGCGGATGTCGTCGACCGGTTCGATCAACCCACGCCCCATCAGCTCGCTCCAAACTCGGTTGACCGTGGCCCGAGCGAGGAACGGGTTCTCCGGGGCAGTGACCCAACGGGCAAATTCGCGTCGCGGATCTCGCTCCCCAGAATCGCTCTCGTCAAGGAACCGCTCACCAGGAATTCTCGGTCGCGCCGGTTCTCCCGTGACCGGATGCGTCACCTCGCCACGGTCGCCGACGGTCACCGTCCGGCCTCGGCGGAGCTTCGCGAACACGGCCGCCAACCCGTGGTAGTCGTCTTGGGTCCAGCGGTCGAGCGGGTGGTTGTGACAATTGGCACATTGCAGCCGAACCCCCATGAAAACACGGCTCGCCGCTTCGGCGACCGCGTCGGGGCCTCCCGGCACGCGGAGAAAGTTCACCGGGCCGCGGGCGAACCCGTCGCCGGTCGCGGTCAGCATCTCCCACGCGGCTTCGTCCCACCCGAGGTCGTCGCGAAACCGCTTCTGAACCCAGTGGTGAAACGCCTTCGCCCCCTCCGGTTGCAGTGGGCCACTGTCGATCCGCAAAAAATTCGCCCATTTGAGCGCCCAGTATTCCGCGAACTCCTCCGAATCGAGCAGCCGTTCGACCAGCCGCGCTCGCTTGTCGGCAGACCGGTCTCCGACGAAACGATCGATCTCCTCCGGTTCGGGAAGGCGGCCGGCAAGGTCGAGCCAAACCCGCCGCAAGAACGCGTGATCGTCCGCACGACCCGACGCCGGGAGCCGTAACTGCCGAAGCTTCGCGTCGACGTGCCGGTCGATCAACGACACCGTGGAGCGGTCGCCTGATCGATCCGGGGTGGGCGAATCGAGACCCGGTGGCACCTCGTCGCGGAGCGGCAGGGTGACCCGCACCGGGCGGACCTGATCGAGGAACCGAACGATGGCCAGGTGTTCGCCCCGGCGGTGAACGGTCAGCGCGCCGGACGAGGGGGCGACTTCGATCGCCGACGGGTCCTCCGCCGTGATCACCGCCCAACGGGTCACGTCGTCCGTTTCCCCGTCATCAAACTTGGCGATGACGTTCAACCGAACCGTCGGCGGCCAGCCCGTCGGTTCGAGCGTGATCGTTTCGGGGGACACGACCAGCTCCGCGAGCTTGCGATGCCCCGTCCGCTTGGCACCCTGGGCGATCCACCGGGCGAGCCGGTCATACGCCTCGCTCCCGTCGTGGAACCGTTCGCCGCCGCCGTGCGAAATCGATTCGGTCGCCTTCCGCAAAATCAGACTGCGGTGCGGATCGGCTTGGTGCACCCGGCGACCTTCCAATGCCGACGCGATCGATGCCCAATCGGATGCCGCGTCCGACCCGAACAACGACAGTCCGAACCCGCCCCGCCCCGTCGCGGCGCCGTGGCAAGCGCCGGCGTTACACCCGTACCGCGTCAAAACGGGGACCACCTCGGTGTCAAAATCGACGCCCCTTTCCGCCGCCGTGGATGTCGAGGCAAGCCCGCAGCCGAGGATCGCGATCACAGCGGCGAACCGAAACGCCAAGGCCGCCGAGGCCGGTGCACCATCAACTTGGCTCGTTTCGCCGAAAGCGGATCGGTTTGACACGTAAGCAACGATCGGTCTTTTCTTGTCGCCTTTTGCCCCGCAAAAGTTCATAAAACACAGCTTTCGCGAAGGGAAAGGCGACATTTGTTTTCCGTTCGTTGCTAAGCCCGTCGGCCGCGATCGGCCGGCCTCGGAGGATCGCCCGGCATCGTTCGACCTAACGGTTGGAGGAATCGTCTCGCTTCGGGTCGGCGTCCTCGGACGATCGCGGCGCCGGACGACGGCCCCGTTGACCCCGCATCTGCATCGGGGCACCGTTCGGGTACGCCATCTTCAGCAGCTCTTCCGCGGTCGGCGGGGTGGCGTCGGTGAGCTTCGCGATTTCACCGGCGATCGCCGTCGCCTCGCTGAGGGAAGGTTGCACGAGCGCAAAGTTGGCGGTGACTTTGCCCTCCTTCGCCGCCAGGATCGTGAGCTCGACGTTGCGGTTCAGCCCATAAGCGCCGGGGCCCTCAATCCCGTCCCCCGAGACCGCTACCGGGACTCGCAACCCGACCGAGCGGCGGGCACGCGTCAGGAACGCCTCGGCCTCCGCCTTGTCTTCGTTCAACCAGATCACCGTGGTGGAGACCTTCGGGTCGTCGAGCGAACGGGCGTACTCGGTCAACGTTCGGGTCAACGCGATCCCGGGACGCGTCACGCTGTGGACAAACAAAAGCACGACCGGGCCGCCATCCGCTTCGGCGACCGGATCGAACGATTTGCCTGCCCGCTCGTCATAGACCCCGGTCACGGTCAACGCCGCCAACCGCTCGCCCGGTTGAGGGCCCGAGAAGACCGGCTCGTCGGCCGCCGATGCTGCCGCACCCGATAGCATCGTCAACATCGCCGCCGCGGCGAGATTCACCGACAGCGTACGGACGCGGAGAAACCGGCCCGACGTGCCCGTGACATGCGGGGGAACCATGGTCATCATCGATGGATTAGGCATCGGATTGAGTCTCGGGGGGGCATTTAGGCTCGGTCTCAGAAGAGAAATTATGGTCGGTTTTTGCTCCGCATAAGTTCGCGAAAAAGTTGCCCTCGCGACGCGAAAGACGACTTTGTGAGACCTCTCGGAAGGACGTCTCGCCGGTATCTTAATCGATTGCGAGTCACCCGGAGGCCTGACCGACGCCGTGGACGATCCCCACCAGCAATTGATGCAGCTCGCCGCCCAAGCGGTGCGGCACGCCCGCCGCGAGCACGGCGTCGAACTCTCGCCCGATCGTCTCGACCTGATCGACACGATCCTCGGCCAAGCGCGTGCAGCCGCCGCAAGCCGTCCGTCTTCGGCGGCCTCTCAACCTGCGGCCCCTCCTCTCGCGGCCCCTCCTCTCGCGGCCCCTCCTCTCGCGGCCTGGTACGGCGCCTGGCTGGGGTACTGGGCGGTCACCAAGTGCGGCGGCGAATGGGTCGGGTTGTTTGAGCCGTGTGCCCCGCGGGTTCGCGTCGGTGGCGAACTGTTCAGCCCCGTTGATGCGGTACGGCGTGTCATCGATTCGAACCCGTCGGCGGTCCCGATCACGACCGTCGCCCAGCGGATGCTTTCCGCGTCGGACGAAGCGAACTCGTCACGCGAAACTTCGTTGCCCCGGAACCGCGAGGCTTGGGAGAAACTCGCCACCGATCCGCGGTTCGCCGGGATCGGGACGCTCCCCGATTCGCCCGAGCGGGCGCTCGCGGCGATCGATCCCTGGGTACGCGGATCCGGCGTCGTCGGACGGGACGTACTCTGCTTGGCGTCGGGCGGGGGAACCCACGCGCCGCTGTACGCGATCGCCGGGGCCCGGGTGACCGTCGTCGACATCAGCCCGCGGCAGCTCGAACATGACGACGCGGTCGCCCAACAGCTCGGCCTCCCGATCCGTACCCTGTGCCAGTCGATCGACCGACTGGAGGCGTTGGACGACGCCAGCTTCGACGTCGTGGTCCAACCGGTGAGCTCGAGCTACGTCCCCGATGTGCGGGCGGTTTATCGACAAGTCGCCCGCGTGATCCGCCGCGGCGGGGTCTACGTTTCCCAGCACAAACAGCCCGTCGCGTTGCAGACGATCGCTTCGTCCGGTGAAGGTGACGAAGCGGCCGGCCCGCTTCGGTTGTGGACGCCCGCGGTCGACGGGAAGCGGATCCCCGCGGGGCCGGACATCGACCGAGCCGGACCGGCGCGTCGCGACGTGATCGGAATTCGCGAGCAAGGAACGGACGAATTCGTGCACACGCTCGACGCGTTGATCGGTGGGCTCTGCGACGCCGGGTTCGTGATCACCGATTTTCAAGAACCCCCCCGTGCCGACGCGTCGGCGCCCGAGGGAACCCCCCAAAGCCGAGCCCGCTTCGCCCCGCCGTACCTAAAGATCCGAGCCGTGCGACGAAGCTAGCCAACCAGGCCCACGTCTCCTCCGAAATCGTCTCCACACTGATGCGGAAGGCGATCACGACCGGCTCGGCCCTGGGTCCATCCGGAAAGGCCGGAGACCGACACAACCTCTGCGACGCAAGCGTGCTACCAATCCCGCGCCCGGCAACGCTCCCGCAGGGATCCCAGGCCGTCACTCAACAAAAGCCCGAAGCGCAAGCGAGTGAGTCACCATCAAAGCCCCCACCTCAAACCGAGGCTCTTCCGCGATTTTAGTGGCTTGCGGGCTGGCGTCGGCGAGGTTTTTTCAGGCATCGCTGCGATGTCCGAATGTTGAATGAAGTATGCTGATCGA
>JAWLFY010000266.1:0-4032 GCA_041685355.1 Pirellulaceae bacterium
CAGCATACTTCATTCAACATTCGGACATCGCAGCGATGCCTGAAAAAACCTCGCCGACGCCAGCCCGCAAGCCACTAAAATCGCGGAAGAGCCTTTCCGCTTGGGGGTGAGAAGAATCAGGTGAGCCGATCTTGGTCGGGGCGATGAAATCTGGCACTTCCAGGCTGTATCGTTACGTCGCTTCCCACCCCGACGTGTCGCCGCCATCGATCAAAGCGGCTCATGCTTTATCTTTCTCCGGGACACATGCAAGCCGATCCGTCGTCGTGTCCGGCCGGAACCGCCGCATCGTTGGTCCCGGTCCGGCTGTCGGTCTACATTGACGGGAACAGTCCCCCTGGAACTCTCCGGCGAAAAACTCCCATGCCCTCCCCTGCCCTGCCCTCCCCTGCCCCGACGTCTCTGACCCTGGAATCCCCTCTCCTGCCCTTCCCGCTTCGGACGTGTTTTCTCCGCCATGTCGCGCCGTTCCTACTGATGTTGGTTGCCGTTCCCGCGATGTCTCAAACCGACGCGCCCGCCCAAACCGACACGACACGCCAGACGGACGCGTCCCGCCCGGCCGCGGTGGCTGCCCCACGGCCCGAGGTCCGACTGCGGACCGAAGCCGCGCCCCCCGGGACGATTTGGGTGGACGGCCAAGACGCCGCGGAGAGCACCGCGAGACGACACAGTTGGTACAGCGAGGTCCGCGCCGAGGAGCTCAGCGGGGGTGACTGGCTTTCCCATTTCGGCGGAGAACCGGCCGAGGCCCGCTATGAGCTGACCGTCCCGGAAGCCGATGAGTATCACTTCTGGGTTCGCGCCAACCCCGTCGGGTCCCCCAAGACCGAGTATCGCCTCGGCGACGACGATTGGCGGACGATCGACTTTTCCGATCCGGTCCAGCGGGTCAACGTCGCCGCGGACGGGACGCCGGATTTGAGGTTCATCGCGTGGGTCGACGTCGGCAAGGTCGATCTCGATGCCGGCCCGTTGAGCGTCCGGTTTCGTTTTTCCAGCAAGAATAACCATCACGGCGCGATCGACGCGTTCGTCTTTTCCCGCACCCCCTTCACCCCGAACTACGCGCTCCGCCCGGGGGAGAAAACGGGACGCGCCGACGCGGGGCGATGGGCGTTCGAGCCGGCGCCCGACACGTTCGAAGAGGACGCACTGCTCGATCTGCGGTTCTTGAACGAAACTCCCGCTGGCAAGCACGGATTCATCCGTGTGTCGGACGACGGCGAGTCGTTCGTCGACGGTCGCGGGGAGCCGATCCGCTTTTGGAGCGGCACGACGTACGTGGCGGGCAACGGGGCCTCGGTCGAAGAGATCGAACGGTGGGCGACGTTTTATGCCAAACGTGGCATCAACATGGTCCGCTACCACGGCGACTTGGTCCCCGACGAAGGGGCCGACCTGAGCCGGGTGAACGAGCGGGCGTTGGACGAGATTTGGCGGCTCGTCGCCGGGATGAAACGCGCCGGGATCTACACCACCGTTTCGCCCTACTGGGGAAGTCACACCAAGTTCGATCCGAAGTGGGGCGTGGCGGACCCGGGCGGGGAGAGCATGACCGGGTTACTGTTCTTCGAACCGAACCTGCAAGCCGCCTACAAATCGTGGCTCCGCGAACTCTTCACCCGCGTGAATCCCTACACCGGCGTCCCGCTCAAGGACGAACCGGCGTTGGCGATCTTTCAAATTCAAAACGAAGACTCGCTGCTGTTCTGGACCTCCCAGCGGATCGAGGGCGAGGCGCTCGGTTTACTGCAGCGGCGGTTTGCCGAGTGGGCCGAAACGAAACACGGGACGCTCGACGCGGCACTCGAGAGTTGGGACGGGCATCGCCATCAAGACGACAACTTCGAAGATCAACGCGTCGGCATCGAACCGATCTGGCACCTGACGCAAACGCAAACCGGGGGACAACGAAAGCGGTTGGCGGATCAGCTGGCGTTTTTCTCGAGCCTGATGCGTGACTTCAACCGGATGATCGGGGATTTCATCCGTGACGAACTCGACGCCCCACATTTGGTCAACGCGGGGAATTGGAAAACGGCCGACGACGCTCAGTTGCTCGACGCCGAACGGTGGTCGTACATGGCCAACGAAACGATCGCGTCGAACAAATACTTCAGCGTCAATCACCGCGGGCCCCGATCGGGCTCCGCGATCTTGGAAGGCGACGTTTATCAATCGCGATCGGCACTCCGCAACCCGCGGCACATGCCGACGAATGTCAAACAACCAACCGGTCACACCTTTGTCATTTCCGAAAGCCAGTGGGTACCGCCGAACCGTTTCCAAAGCGAAGGCCCGTTAGCGGTCGCGGCGTATCAATCGCTCAGCGGACTCGACAGTTTTTACTGGTTCACTGTGGGCCGCGGGTTCACGCCGCCGTTTGGGAAATGGGACACCGGGTCTCCGGCCCAGATGGGCATGTTCCCGGCCGCCGCGCTCCTGTTTCGAAACGGATACATCCGAGAAGGAAATCCGGTTGTCGACGAGGTGCGGGATCTCGACGACGTGTGGGATCGCCATCCGCCGCTGGTGGCCGAGAAGCCGGGGTACGACCCCAACCGCGACGCGGGTGACCTACCGCAAGACGCCGGCCGCGGATCGACGATCGATCCGCTCGCGTTCCTGACCGGACCGGTCCGCGTCCGTTTCAATGGCAACTCGCACGATGGCAACGCGAACGATGCGAATCCGAACGATGCGATGCCGTCCGATTCCCGCGTCGCCGATTTGGCGTCGCTGATCGATCGTGATCGCGGGGTGGTGCGGAGCGTGACCGACGAGATCACGCTCGACCATCGTCGAGGGATCCTCACCGTCGATTCGCCGTGTGCCCAAGCGATCGCAGGGTTCTTGGGCGAATCCGATCCGATCCAACTGTCTGACGTCGTGATCCGGTCGGGGAACCAGTACGTCGCGGTTCACGTGGTCAGCCTCGACACGAAGCCGATCCGCGATTCGGGGAATCTGTTGATCCAAGTCGGCACCACGGCACGACCTTACGGCTTCCGCGAACAGCCGACACGTTGGGCCGACGACGAGACGAGTGACGGCGCGACCGAGGAAAGCTCGACCGCGGACGAAGAGACCACGGACGCGATGAAAATCACGTCACTCGGGACTTCTCCGTGGAACCTGGACGCCAACGACGTCGAGATCCTGGTCCGTGGCGACGGGATCAGCGAGGCGTTCGTGTTGGACGCCAACGGATACCCGACCCGCCGCTGGGAGATCGAGCGTCGTGGCGAGTATTGGTACGTCCGGTTTCCCCCAGACACGTTGTACGTCGTTCTCCGCTGAAGCCGCAGTGGTCTGTGCCACCCGGAACCCGACCGTCGTCCGCTGCGCGTCGGGACGCATCAAGTGTCGACGGCTCGGCCGCGAGTCGGCGGGAACCGATCGGTAGCTTCCGCCCCGCAGCGGGCGGGGCGTACTGGGACGGATGTCACGTCCGTCGGCGAGGCAGCGGGACCACACGCGATGCGGCGCGTCGGCCGATCGCCGCAACGCTTGGAACGGTTCGAGACACCACTCGTCGACGTTCCCAAGCGTATCGAAGAGCCCGAAGCGGTTCGGCAGTTTGCCCCCGACCGGGCGTGCCTGCGAACCGCTATTGTCCCGAGTCCACGCGTATCGGTCGATCAGCCGCGGGGACCAGCCGCTCGGCCACGTGCTCTCCTCTCCCGCGGTCGCCGCATATTCCCACTCGGCCTCGGTCGGCAACCGGTAACCGACCCGCCGCAGCAAGTCGGGGGGCATCTCGTACGTCGCCGGGTCCGCGTCCCAAATCCCGGGGAAACACCATTCCGATTCCGGCACCCCCGTCCGTTCCGAAAGCCATTGACAATACAGAATCGCGTCGTACCAACGGACGGAGATTTGCGGGCAATCGTCACTCGGGGCGAACCGCCGCGAATAGTGAAAGGACTCGTTGCCGTAGTGGGCTTGGACACGCGGGTCTTGCAAGAACTGTCGAAACTCCGCCACCGTGACTTCCCGTTGTCCGATCGCGTACGGGACCATCCCGAC
>JAWLFY010000267.1:0-4020 GCA_041685355.1 Pirellulaceae bacterium
CAGTCGACCGGACGGAGAAACACAGTCGACGGAAACCCCGCAAAACACGGGGCGAAACGAGACAAGGGCCGGTAGCTCAGGGGTTAGAGCTGGGGACTCATAATCCCTAGGTCGCGGGTTCGAATCCTGCCCGGCCTATTAGCTGGTAGTCGTCAGGAGGGGTCACGGGACCGCTGGAGGCGTCTTTTGCGGCGTTTTCGGCCGTTTCAGCGCACCCGCGGTCGTCCGCTGACGGCTCCTGAACCGTCGTGATGGCGCCTGAGTGGTGCGCATTTTGGTGCGCCTCCGCGTCCCGCGCACCACGGCGAGTTGCCGCCTCGAACGACTCCGCCCGCGTCATTGCGTAGTGCGCCATCGCGACCGGAACCGAGTTGCCGAGCCAACTCGCAACGTCCTTTGCCGGGTACAGCCCGAGCAGTTCGGTCTCACGCGATGCCCGCAAGTTTTGGAACCGTTTCGGCCACGGCTCCAAGCCGGCCCGCGTGATGATCTTCTCGATCCCCCTGACCGTTAAGGTGTGCTTGCCGGGCCAGTTCCAGGATCCGTTCCCTCGTCGGCGACGCAGGACTAACGCAGAGTCCATACCGATCGAACCGATGCGTTGAGGTCTTCCATCGCGATGCCTCATTTTTGTACGAGAACGTCGAGAAGCCGGGTCCCCTCACGCGAGCCGTGGGACGTCGGCTTCGCGTGCGCCGATGGTCAGTCGGCTGATACTGGCCGCACGATACCACGCCGACGCGGCACCGGAAGGACGCCGTACTGATCGATCCGCCGTGCCCGCTCCATGGCCTGCCGACATGGACTCAGTGGGGGGCGGACACCCTTCCGATGACCGGTGCATCGGTGGATTCGGTTAGTCCGGGTCCGGTATCGTACCGCCACGTTTTCCCCTACCGACGCGGAGTCTTGATGCCCCTGACGTTGCCCCAGCTGGAGCGGCACTTGTTTGCCGCAGCCGACATCCTCCGCGGGAAGATGGACGCTTCCGAATTCAAGGAATACATCTTCGGGATGCTCTTCTTGAAGCGTTGCTCCGACTTATTCGAGCAGCGTTACGAGGCGGTCATCGCCAAGGAACTTCAGCGGGGGCGATCTCGCGACGAGGCGGAGCAGCGGGCCGACCATCCGACCTTGTACGCGGGAGAACACTTCTACGTCCCCCCTGAGGCTCGCTGGGCCTATTTGCGGGACGAACTGCACCACAACGTCGGCGACGGCCTGAACAAGGCTCTGGCGGCCCTGGAGGGCGAGAATTCGAGCCTGGAAGGGGTGCTTGCCCACATCGACTTCAACCGCCGTCTCGGGCAGTCGAAGATCCCCGACAAACGGCTTCGGGACCTGATCACCCACTTTTCCCGGTTCCGGCTCCGCGACGAGGACTTCGAGTATCCCGACTTGCTCGGTGCCGCCTACGAATACTTGATCCGGGACTTCGCCGACTCGGCCGGCAAAAAGGGGGGCGAGTTCTACACGCCCCGGTCGGTCGTGCGGATGATGGTCCAGATCGCCGAGCCGCAGGAGGGCCAACGGATCTATGACCCGTGCAGCGGGTCGGGCGGCATGCTAGTTTTGGCCAAGGAATACCTCGACGAGCGGCGGATGAACTCGCGGAACCTCGGTCTCTACGGCCAAGAGTCCAACGGCAGCGTGTGGGCGATTAGCCAGATGAACATGTTGTTGCACGGCATCCCCGACGCCAACGTCCAGAACGGCGACACGCTGGCCGAACCGATGCACACCGAGGGGGGCGAGTTGATGCGGTTCGACCGGGTGCTGACCAATCCGCCCTTCTCCCAGAACTACACCAAGGACGGCATCCCGTACCCCGAACGGTTCCGCTTCGGTTTTTGCCCCGAGAGCGGCAAGAAGGCGGACCTGATGTTCGTCCAGCACATGATCTCGGTGCTCCGGCCCGGCGGGATCGCGATCACCGTCATGCCACACGGCGTGCTGTTCCGCGGCGGGACCGAGCGGGAGATCCGCACCGGGATCCTCGACGACGACCTGTTGGAGGCCGTGATCGGGTTGGGGCCGAACCTGTTCTACGGGACCGGCATCCCGGCCTGCTTGCTGGTCCTCCGCGCCCCCGGAGCCAAACCGTCCGTGCGGAAGGGGAAGGTGCTGTTCATCAACGCCGACCGGGAATTCTACGAGGGCCGGGCCCAAAACTTCCTCTATCCCGAGCACATCGAGCGGATCGTCACCGCGTGGCGAGAGTTCGACGACATCGACGGCTTCGCCCGCGTGGTCTCCCGCGCCGAACTGCGGGAAAACGACGACAACCTCAACATCCGACGGTACGCCGACAACGCGCCGCCACCGGAGCCGCACGACGTGCGGGCGCACCTTTACGGCGGCATCCCCAAGGCCGAGGTCGAGGCGAGGCGGGCGGTGTTCGACGCGCACGGGTTCGATCCCCTGCACCTACTGGTCGACCGCGATTCGGGCTACTTCGACTTTGCCGGTGATCTGACGGATAAGGCGGACCTGAAGCAGCGGATCGAGTCGGACGAAGGGTTGCTGGAGAGCTTTCAGCGGGCGCTTCACCAAGTCGGGCTGATCGACTCGTTTCGCGTCGCCGGGGTGATCGCGACGTGGTGGGGCGACGTCCAGAACGACATGAAGACGATCGCCGCCCGCGGCTTCGCCGGACTGCTCGAAGCGTGGGAAGTGAGCATTCAAACCGCGATGGAGGACAAGAACAGCAAGGGGAACCCGCTCGATCACCGATTGGTCAAGAAATTGATGCCGGAGTACCTGGACGAACTCAAAGGGCTGGAGGCCGAGGCGGCGGAGCTGGACGCGACGATCAAGGCGGCGACCGCGTCGGGTGACGAAGACGACGAGGAGAATGCCGAGGACCAAGTCTCGGAAGAGGACGTGAAAGCCCGGAAGCAAGCGCTGACGGCCGTCAAGAAGAAGCTCCGGACCAAACAGGGCAACTTCACCAAGCGGCTTCACGAGGCCCGTGTGGCCCTCGACGAAGACGCCGCCCGTGCCCTTGCCGTCGAAGTGCTACGAGCCGACCTCGACGGAATCCTGGAGCGGTACGTCGCCGATCACCGCCAGCAAGTCGTCGCGGCGTTCGAGAAGTGGTGGGACAAGTACCGGGTGACGTTGACCGAGATTGAAAGGGAACGCGACCAAGCGGCAGCGTCGCTTCACGAGCTATTGGGAGGGCTTGGGTATGCCTGATGCGAAGTGGAGCAATCTCGGCGACGTTGCTGGTTTTGAGATGGGGCAATCACCACCATCGTCAACCGTAGCCGAAGGCCTAGACTGTGGGCTCGCATTCCTCCAGGGGAATTCAGACTTTACCGCACTTCACCCATCGCCCCGACAGTGCTGTCGACTTCCCAGCAAGACCTGCGAACCGGGCGACATTCTCATCAGTGTCCGAGCGCCGGTCGGCGCGATTAACGTGGCGGACCGCCGATACTGCATTGGACGAGGCCTTGCCGCTGTGCACTACATCGGGGCTGACCCGAAGTTTGGTGCCCACGCTCTCCGATACTTCGCGCCGACCCTTCAGCGAGTCGCGCAGGGTACAACGTTTGCTGCGATCGGCAGGCGACAACTGGAGCAACTAAGAATTTGGCTACCTCCGGGCGCTGAACAACGCGTCATCGCGGAGATCCTCGACACGGTCGACGCGGCGATCCGGAAGACCGAGGCGATCATCGCGAAGCTGGGGCAGGTGAAGCAGGGGCTCCTGCACGACCTACTCACCCGGGGCATCGACGAGAACGGCCAAGTTCGCGACCCCGTTCGCGATCCCGAGCAGTTCGAAGACTCCCCGCTGGGACAAATCCCGAGGGGGTGGCGCGTCGAAAGGTTCGGAGATATCGCAGATTCAACGACGCTCGGCACGACGACTCGCGGCGTCGATCCGTCGGGGGACAATCTCGCCTTGTTGAAGAGGCTCTTCCGCGATTTTAGTGGCTTGCGGGCTGGCGTCGGCGAGGTTTTTTCAGGCATCGCTGCGATGTCCGAATGTTGAATGAAGTATGCTGATCG
>JAWLFY010000114.1:0-16516 GCA_041685355.1 Pirellulaceae bacterium
TATCCGACCAGGGCGCCCAGGGCGATCAGCAGCGTTGTCATGCGGGGGGAGGTGCGAGGTTCGGGGGCGTGGCTGTTCGGGGGCGTGGCTGTTCGGGGCCGTGGCTGTTCGGGGGCGTGGCTTGGAGGGGAACTCAGTGCCTATCCGAAAAGGGGGCCGACCCTTTGTCGATTTCCTGATGACATTGCGTTAAACCGCTTTTCCGCCTCCTTGGGTGAATGCCGGCTCACTCCAAGAGAGGGTCGGCCCCCTTTTCGATTAGGCACTCACAACGCCCTCGGAGATGTGAGCCGGCGGCGCCAGCCCAATCCCGCTTCCTTTATAGCGGAACGGCGCGAGCCGTCCGGTGCCGCCATGAAAATCCCTCGAAACACCGGGCGGCTTGCGCCGCTCCGCGATCAAAGACAGGCATTTCAAAGCACGTTCTCAGGCGAAACCGCCGATCGACTGGTGGCTCAGATCGGGACGCTCCCTATACTAACGTCCGCGGAGGCCGAGGTTCAGCCGCAACCGAAACCCGACACCAAATCATCGCTGGGAGCGAAAGTCCATTGACCGATAAGATCGAAAAGACCGTGATCATTGGCAGCGGCCCCGCCGGATGGTCCGCCGCCATTTACGCCGCCCGCGCGAACCTCGAGCCGGTTTTGTACGAGGGAACCGTCCGCGAGGAAATGATCCCCCTGGGGCAACTGGCGTTCACCACCGAGGTCGAGAACTATGCCGGGTTCCCGGCCGGGAACGTGCGTGCCTTCGTCGAGTCGGCGGTCGACAAGGACCGACATTTTAACCTGCCCGAACCGCCGAAGGGAGAGGAGCGGGACGGGGTGCCGCATTACGCCGTGCAAGGCGTCGAGTTAATGGAGCTGATGAAGCAGCAGGCGATCAACTTCGGGACCCGCGTCGTTTCCGATGACATCGTCGAGGTCGACTTCAGCGGCGATGTCCATGAGCTCCGTTCTCGCGAAGGGGAGACCGTGCGGGCGAAGACCGTGATCGTCGCCACCGGCGCCCGCGCGAATTATTTGGGGCTTCCCTCCGAGGAGGAATACAAGAACAAAGGGGTGAGCGCCTGTGCCGTGTGTGACGGGGCGTTGCCGGTGTATCGCGGAAAGCCGCTGGCGGTGGTCGGCGGCGGCGACTCGGCGGTCGAAGAGGCGACGTATCTGGCCAACCTGAAGGGGGCGGACACGATATACATGCTGATCCGCCGCGACGAGATGCGGGCGTCGAAAGTGATGCAGGAGCGAGCGAAGAACCACGACAAGGTCGAGATCCTGTGGAACACGGTCGTCGACGAGGTGCTCGGTGACGGCTCGGTCGTGACGGGGCTGAAGATCAAAAGCACCGCCGACGATTCGACCGACGAGTTGAAGGTCGGCGGGATGTTCGTCGCGATCGGGCACACGCCGAACACGAGCTTCCTGAAAGGGGCCGTCGAGATGAACGAGGAGGGTTACATCAAGTGGACCAAATCGTTCCGCACGAACACCACCGTCGCCGGGGTGTTCGCCGCCGGTGACGTCGCCGACGACTATTACCGCCAAGCGGTCACGTCGGCCGGGACCGGGTGCATGGCCGCGCTCGATGCGGAGCGGTACTTGGCCGAAATCGAATGAGCGGTTGATCGGCCCGTCGGGTCGGCTACGCTCTAGCGGTTCGCGACTTTCCCCCCACACGCCCCCCCCGTTCTCCGCAGCCGCCATGAGTGAATCCGCCGCGCCCCGCGCCGCCGACTCGGAATCCCCTCTGGAGCCGGTGATCGACGACCGCGTCCGATCCGACCGCGAAATGCTCAAACAGGCTCAGGCGGAGGGACGGGTGCTCGGCACCTATGTCCGGCTGTCGGGCCCGGGTTGGCTCCAGAGCGCGATCACCCTGGGCGGCGGGTCGCTCGCCGGGGCGCTGTTTCTCGGGGTGCTCGGCGGCACCAGCATGATCTGGCTGCAACTGTTGGCGATCACGATGGGCGTGATCATGTTGTCGGCGATCAGTTACGTCACGTTGTCGACCGGACGTCGTCCGTTCGAGGCGATCAACTCGGAGATCAACCCGGTTCTCGGTTGGGGTTGGATCATCGCGACCTGCATGGCCAACATGATTTGGTGCATGCCGCAGTTTAGCCTTAGCTACGACGCGCTCGACCGCAACCTGTTGGCGG
The DNA here is from genome assembly GCA_041685355.1 of Pirellulaceae bacterium. Classification (GTDB taxonomy): domain Bacteria; phylum Planctomycetota; class Planctomycetia; order Pirellulales; family Pirellulaceae; genus JAWLFY01. The sequence goes on from JAWLFY010000114.1 coordinate 2,162, forward strand.
TGTTCGGCGGCGAAGGGAATGCGCTCGGCGACTCGAAACAGACGAAACTGATCGTTTCGGCGGTGCTGTTGTTCGCCGCCGGGTTCGTGGTGTTGCTCAACACCCGTCGCGGGGCCGCCGCGAAGTTGTTCGACATCTTCCTGAAATCGCTGATCGGGATGGTGGTGATCTGCTTCATCGGTGTCGTCGGGCTGCTCACGGTTCGCGGGGAGCTGAACTTCGGGGAAATCCTCGCCGGGTTTATCCCTGACTTCGATCAGTGGCGTGAGCCGACCGGGAAGTTAACCGAAGTCGTCGCGGGACTCGGTCAGGACGGCCAGGAGTTCTGGTCGAGCAAGCTGGTCGCGAATCAGCGGAGCGTGATGATCGCGGCGGCGGCGACGGCGGTCGGGATCAACATGACGTTCTTGCTGCCGTATTCGATGCTCAACCGCGGCTGGGACAAGCCGTTTCGCGGGCTCGCCCGGTTCGACTTGGCGACCGGGATGGCGATCCCGTACGTGTTGGTGACGAGTTGCGTGGTGATCGCCGCGGCGTTCTCGTTTCACGCCCAGATCGACGACCAGCTCAAGAGCACCGACCCGGCGACGATGCAGGAGAGCCCGATGTATCCTTCGGTCGAAGGCTCGCTGATGGAACGGGTCAACCGGCAGCTCGGGGCGGACGCTGAGACGACCGACGACGCGACCAAGCGACAGATGATCGCCGAACTCGACCAAGGGGAAAAAGTGCTCGCGCTGGCGCTCGTGCAGCGGAACGCGTTCCAGCTCTCCGACACCCTGTCGCCGTTGCTCGGCCGTTCGCTCGCCAACTTGGTGTTCGGGCTCGGGGTGTTCGGGATGGGGTTCTCGACGATCATCATTTTGATGCTGATCAACGGTTACGCGTTCCGTGAAATGGCGGGAAGCCCTGACGGGACGGTACCGTTCGTCGTCGGCTGCCTCGTCGCGGGACTGTTCGGCGCGAGCTGGGTCTACATTTGGGAAGACGACGGGGCGAAGTTCTGGCTCGCGATCTTCGCCTCCAGCTTCGGGATGATGCTGTTGCCGATCGCTTACGTGACGTTTTTCTTGATGATGAACAGCAAGGCGATCCTCGGCAAAGAGAAGCCGACCGGTGGCCGGATGTTGGCTTGGAACGTGTTGATGATCGTCGCGGTGTTGGGGGCGTTCGCCGCCGCGGCGACGGCGATTTACGACAAGGCGAACGCCAGCCCCGCGGCGTTTTACGCGATCGTCGGGTTGTTGGTCGTGTTCGCGATCGCGCTCGTGGTCGGGTTCTTTTTCCGCAACCCCAAGGCACTCGACGGCGGTAGCGGCGAGTGACGCAGTGCCTATCCGCGAAGGGTACATCCGGGGTGATCGTGGCAAGTGGGCGCAACGGATTTTTGGAGGCATGCTCCGGTGTCCAAAAGCTCAATTCGTCGCCGCGACAAGTCCGTTGGCTCCAACTCACCGAGAGAACTTCGAGTCAGCTTTTGCGGGGACGCGACCTCACAGGGCAAATCATTGCCGACGCGCCATGAAGTCGCATGGCGTCCTCCTGGCAGCGGACCGCGGCCGGAGACCATTCATTTGGCATGCGTCTCGATGGAAGTCTTTGGACACCGGAGCGAACCTTCGAAAATCCCGAGCATGGAAGACTTGCACCCAGTTAGTCACGAAAGTCGCGGAGGAGCTTTTCGGATAGGCTCTGCGCACGGACGTCACGTTTCGACCACGAACCCATCTGAGTTTCTCGAACCATGTCTGATTGGATCCCGATCGCCGTCGCCCGTTCCGAAGACAGCGTCGGCCGTGAGGTCGAGATCCGTGGTTGGGTCCGCACCCGTCGCGACAGCAAGGCCGGGTTCAGTTTCTTGGAGGTCAACGACGGGAGCTGTTTGGGGAACTTGCAGATCGTCGCCCCGACCGGGCTGTCGAACTATGCGTCCGACGTCCAGAAGCTGACCGCGGGGTGCAGCGTCGTGATCCGCGGCGAGGTCCGCGAGTCGCCGGCCAAAGGGCAGGCGACGGAGATGGAAGCGAGTGAGCTCCGGGTGCTCGGTTGGGCCGATCCCGAGACGTACCCGCTGCAGAAGAAGCGGCACTCGTTCGAGAAGCTTCGCGAATGGGCCCATCTCCGACCGCGGACGAACACGCTCGGGGCCGTGATGCGGATCCGCGACCGGATCAGCCAATCGACGCACCGCTATTTTTCCGAACAAGGATTTTTCTATACCCACACGCCGATCATCACCGCCAGCGACTGCGAGGGGGCGGGGGAGATGTTCCGCGTCACCACGCTCGACCTGGAACGGTTGGCGAAGTCGGGGGGACCGGTCAAACACGACCTCGACTTTTTTGGAAAGCCGACGTACCTGACCGTCAGCGGCCAGCTCGAGGGGGAGGCGTACGCGTTGGCGCTGGGCCGGGTGTACACGTTCGGGCCGACGTTCCGCGCGGAGAAAAGCAACACGAGCCGGCACCTGGCCGAGTTCTGGATGGTCGAGCCGGAGGCGGCGTTTTTCGACCTCGGGGACAACATGCGGCTGGCCGAAGGTTACCTGAAACGGGTCTTCCGCGATTGCCTGGAGCGGGGCGAAGAGGACATGCGGTTCTTCGACCAGCGGATCCGGCCGGGCGTGATCGAGCAGATCCGGCGGGTCATCGACCGCCCGTTCGAACACATGACGTACAGCGAGGCGATCGAGGTGCTGACGTCGTGCGGCGCCGAGTTCGAGTACCCGGTGAGTTGGGGGACCGATTTGCAAGCGGAGCACGAGCGTTACCTCACCGAGCGTCACGTCGACGGCCCGCTGATCCTGACCGACTATCCCGCGTCGATCAAACCGTTTTACATGCGGGTCAGCGACGACGGGCGGACGGTCGCCGCGATGGACGTGTTGGTCCCCGGGGTGGGCGAGATCATCGGCGGCAGCCAGCGTGAGGATCGGCTCGACGTGATCCGGGGACGGATGGCCGAGGCGGGGCTCGACGAGGCCGAGTACGGGTGGTATCTCGACCTGCGTCGGTTCGGGTCGGTGCCGCACGCCGGGTTCGGGCTGGGGCTCGAGCGGGCCGTCCAGTACGTCACCGGCATGGCGAACATCCGCGACGTGATCCCTTTCCCGAGGACGCCGGGGAACGCGGAATTTTGAACGCTTCGCAACGGCCGGGAAGTCACGATCCGCCGTCGCCGCGCCGAGCGGTGGGACCGGACGGCTCGCGCCGTTCCGCTATCGGGTGAGCATGGGCGGTGGGACCGGACGGCTCGCGCCGTTCCGCTATCGGGTGTTTCCCGGCCGTTGCTTAGCGGGCGCCACGGCGGATTTCGGAGCCGACGAAGCGGATTTGGAATCGGTAGATCTTTCGGGTCGAACAGGAGATCTCGCCGGTCGTCGGATCGAAACGTTCGGGGACTTGCGTGCGGTTGACGTTGGCGACGGCGCGGTATCCCCGTTCGGCGAAAATGTCGATCACCATCGCGAGCGCCATCGGGTCTTCGAACACGTGGTCTTCCGAGTTGACGACCGCCAACCCGGGGATCGCGTGCCGCTTGATGATCGGCATGAACCGCTGTTCGATCAGACCGATCACGTCGCGGAACAGGTCGGGATGTTCGAGGGCATAGCTGTCCATCCGCTTGACGAGTTCTTGTCGGGCGTGAATGACGATTTCGCTCGCCAGCGGGATATGTCGGACGGCGTCGTGGGTCGCCGGGTCGAGCTCGAGCGAGGACTGATACTCGAGTTCGTTGAGGATGTTCTGCTCGACCTCGCGGATGTCCCCTTGCGCGTTAATGAAGTGGTAGTGGAAGACCTCCTTGAGTGATTGGAGCGCGTCCCACGTCTTTTCCTTGAAGACGCGATATCGTCGCTTTGCCGCGTCGGGGTGTTGGTCGGTCGCCCGTTCTTCCCACAGGTCGGTTCGCCCCTCGGCCCGCGCCTTCGCGTTATGCTCGGCGACCTCGCGGCCCCGCTTGAGCTGACGTTCGATGCTCGTCTTCTCGTCGACGAACAGCACCATCACGTGGACGGTCGGTTTGCGGAAGTTGATCGCCAGCGGGGTCGTGTGGTGTTCCCGATAGAGCTGGTTCATCTTTTCGACCAACAGCTTCAGGCATTCGACCTGAACTCGGGTGCGAGGGAACCCGTCGAGGATGCAACCGTCGCGGTAATCGGGATCGAGCAGCTTGCGGAACACGATCTCGATTACTTCGCGGTCACCGACCATGCCCCCCATCTCCTTGATCCGCCGGGCTTCGGGGGTATCGAGCAGCGAGCTGACGACGATCGGGGGACAGGTCAGACCGCGGGCGTGCGCGATGAATTGTGTGTGCGTCCCTTTCCCAGATCCGGGGGCCCCGCCGAGCAGGATGATTTCTTTCGCGAACCGGAGGTGGTCGCGACCGAAGTCGGATTCCAGCTTGTTCCATACGTTGGTGAAGATGACGTGGGCGTCCTTCACCTCCAAGTCTTCCACCTTCGACGGGTTGGCGCTCGAGTCGTTCGATGGCGGTTTCATGCACTCCTCGGGTGCGGCGGCGCTTCGGCGTGAAAACCCGGCACCTTAGCATGACGGCCCGCTCCAGTCAGCGGGCGGGGTTTTCGTTGTCTCGCACGGTCACCCCGCCCCCGTCGGTGACGACATCGCCCGCGGTCCCTTCGCCGACCAGATTGTCGCGGACTAGGTTGACGCCGATCGGCCGCCGGACCTCGATCGCGGCGATCATCGCGGACTCGCCCCCGTCCCCCGCTTGTTCGCCCTCCCCTGCTTCTTCGCCGTCGGTCGGATTGTCGGGGTCGGTCGCGACGATCGTGTTGCCGGTCAGTTGCAGATTACGATTGCCGTCCGCGTAGATTCCGCGAAATCGCGGGTCGAGGATCTGGCAATTCGCGACGGTCACCTCGCGGCTGTCGAACAGCTCGATCGCCCCGCCCGTTTCGTGGTCGCCGGCGGCGCAGCGATCGAGGATCAGGCCGCTGAGGGTGACCGCGTCGCAATCGCGAAGGGTAACCCCGTTGGTGAAACCGCGTCCTTCGTTGTGGCTTTGATCGAGCGAGTTGGGGCCGAAGACGAGATTGCGGCAGGCCTCCATCACGACGGTCCGTTGTTGGCCGGTGTAGAGATGGTTGCCGGTAATCGCCATCCCGCGGCACCGGACCAGATGCAGGTTGACCTCTTGGTTGCCGATCACGTTGCCCGTGATCGTCCACATCGACATCGGCGTGTGGTGTTGCGGGTTTTCGGGGCCGACGAACCGGAGGTTCGCCCCCCCGGGGCTCGGTTGGGCCTGGATCGTGTTGCTGGTGATTGTCCCTTCGGCCACCGTCCCGTCGCGGAGGTCGATGCAGATATCGGCGGAATCTTCTTCATCCCGGTCGTAGTTGTATTCGATGTCGTTGCCGGTGATTTGAAAGTTGCGGATCTCGCCGTCGACGATTTTGATCCCGCCCCGTTTGCAATAGCTGATGTGGCTCCCTTGGATGATCGCCTGGTGCAGGTTGACGCGATCGAAGAAGACGCCGATCCCCGACAAGTTGTACAGGTGACAGGCGTCGATCAGCAGGTTCCGGTTACGGGTCGAGAGGATGACGCCGTTGCGGACTTCACGGATCAGCACGCCGTGCAGGGTTGGCTGCATCACGCGTTCGAATTCGATCCCGTCCGCTTCGGGGTGATCCCCCAAGATCTCGAGCCCGTCGACTTGTGGCATCCGCTCGTTTTGCCACGTCGCGTCGGAGAAGCCCGCTGGGTTGGCGGTCCCGCGGTGCGAGCCGACGAATCGGAACGCGGGTCCGGGGCCGGCCATCGTCACCCGGCCGACGCCCCCCATCCCGTCGAGGCTCAGCCGCGAGATTTCGGTCAGATCGACTTCGATCGTGCGGGTGATCCGGTAATCACCACGGGGGAACTCGAGGCGTCCCGTTTTCGACTCGGCGACCGCCCGTTGGAGCGCGTCCGAATCGTCCGCGACCCCGTCCCCGACGGCGCCGAAATCCCGGACGCTCTCGGCGGACGCGTCCGCGCCGGTGACGAGCAGGCCCGATCCCAACGAGAGCAGCAGGATCATCGCGCCGACCACTTGGCCCCGGTACCACGTGCGGCCCGATTGACACGTGCGGCCCGATTGATTCGTGCGATTCGTGTGGCCCGAATGAGTTCTGTAGCGCCCGAGCGTTGAATCCGGCATATCGAACGACCTGTTTTCCTGACGACGAAGGGGTGGCGCCGCGGCGAGGGGTCGCCGCCGGCGGAGCCCCATCGTGGTCATCCCGCCGATGCCGATCAAGGCGATCCGGGCGAAAACGGCAAGCGAGTCGGGTTCGCGGCCACGCCCCGGTCGTCGGGAGGAGAGTTCGGGGTGGCGGGGGTCGTGCTCAGAATGGTGCCCGATTTGCCCCGCCCCGAAACCTTTGACGGTCGAGCCGGTTAAACTCGGTAGGGTGGTCGCGTCTCGCGTCCGTCTTTGATTCGATCCGGCTGTATCTCTTCCCGTTCTCCCTCGCTCCGCTCGATCCCGACCATGCACATTTTGCAACCCCCGTCTCTTGCTCGCCCTCGTCCGGCGACACACGCGAAGCTTTGCCGAAACGCTCGACGCCGCGGGTTCACGCTCCTCGAGTTGCTGTTGGTGCTGTCGATCTTGGTGGTGATCGGCGGGATCGTGATGTTCAATTTGGGGGGGGCACAGACGGAGGCGAACATTAACGCCACGCGGACGCAGTTGAATTCGTTGAAGAACAGCATCCAGATGTACCAGATCCGGATGAACGGCCTTCCGGAGACGCTCGAGGCGCTCAAGGACGGGCCGAGCGATTCTTCCAAGCAGTCGAAGTGGGTCGCGCCGATCATCAACGAGATCCCCGTCGACGCGTGGAGCAACGACTTCGTTTATTCGCTCAACGGGAACGAGTACGAGATCCGCAGCGCGGGCCCCGACGGGCAAGTCAACACGGACGATGACATTGTCGTCGAAGGTTCCTGACGCGGGAGGAAACGGGGGACGATTCGCGCGGGGCCCGGCGTCCGTTGCGGTGCGACCGGGCGCGTCCCTTGAGATTCTCCCTTTGACCCGAAGCCCATTTTCCGTGTTTTCGACCCGTCGTCCCGCCGCCTTCACGCTCCTCGAGCTGTTACTCACCTTGGCGGTTCTCGCCGCCACCGCGGCGGTCATTCTCCCGCAACTCGGCGGTCTCCTCGGCGATCGTCGTTTGGTACGTGCGGCGGATCAGTTGCGAATCGAGATGACGCGATTGCGGGTCAAAGCGATGCGGGAGGGGAAAGTGATGATGTTGGAGGGGGCGACCGAAGGGGGCTCGCTTCGCGTCCGGCCCTACCTTTCGATGAGCGATGCGACCGAGTCGATGGAGTCGGCGGGCCCGTCGGCGTTGTTGAGTGGTGCCAAACAGGAGACCGTCGCGGCGGCGCCGACCGAGCCGGTCGAACCTCGCGTGATCGAGTTGCCGGAGAACGTGGTCTTCGCGGGGGTGAATGTCGTCTCGTCGGTGCGAGCCGCGATGATCGAACAGGCCGATTCGGGAACCGGGGGGGCCGCCGCCGCGCCGGTGGCGAACGCGAACGTCGGTGCGGGTCAGGGTGGAGGTGGGTCGGGCGTCGCGGCCGCCGGCTGGAGCCGTCCGATTTTGTTCTACCCCGACGGGTCGACGAGCACGGCGACGGTGACGCTACGTCATGAGACGATGGGGAGCGTGATGGTGCGGCTGCGGGGGATTACCGGGGACGCGACGATCGGGGAGGTCAGCCAATGAGCGACGAATCGAGGCCGACGCGGGGGGCGTCCCTTCGCCAGCGGGCGGGCGGGTTTTCGTTGCTCGAGATCTTGCTCGCGTTGGCGATCCTGGGCGGCTCGATGGCGGTGCTCTCGCAGATCGCCGGGACGGGGACCGACGCGTCTCGCGAGGCTCGTGATTTGGCCGTCGCGCGGATCATCGCCCAGCGGAAGCTGTCGGAGATCTTGATCGACCGGTTGGTGTCACCGCAAAACGTCGGCGAGACGCCGGTCGAGCCGTTCGAGGAGGACTCGATCTCGGAATTCGTCTATCGCGTCGAGGTGCAGCCCGCGCAGCTCGACGGGTTGCTCGCGGTTCGCGTGACGGTCAAGGCGGTCAACGCCAACGGCGGGCCCGCGATCGCCACGTACACACTCGACCGATGGATGATCGACCCGCTGTTGGGGCTGGAACAGTTGGAGGCCGAAGAGAAGGCGGCTCGGGAGGCGGCGAGCGGATCGGCCGGAGCCGAGGAGGTGCCGCTGTGACGGATCGCACGAACTCGGATCGCACGAACTCGGATCGCACGAACTCGGATCGCTTGAGTTCGCATCGCTTGAGTTCGGATCGCTTGAGTTCGCATCGCTTGAGGTCGGATCGCTTGAGGTTGGCGCGTTCCAGAAGCGTCGCGGCGTTTTCTTTGCTGGAGGTGCTGCTGACGCTCGCGATGTCGGTCGTGTTGATGGTTTTGATCGGCGGCATCTTTCAGTTCTACAGCCGCGACATGCAATCGAGCGACGCGGAGATTCGGCAGATCCAGTTGGCGACGTCGGTGATGCAGATGATCGAGGACGATTTGCGGGGGACGCTGTATCCCGAACCGGTCGACACGTCGGGGCTTGCGGAGTTGCTCGGTTCGGTGGGCGGATCGGGCAGCGGCAGCGGATCGGGCGATGGCTCGGGAAGCGGTTCAGCCGATGAGTCGGATTCGTCCGCCGCGGCAGAGGAAGGCGATCTTGGCGAGGGTGACTTGATCGACCCAGGTGCCTTGATCGACCCAGGTGCCTTGATCGACCCAGGTGCCTTGATCGACCAAGGTGCCTTGATCGACCAAGGGACGGGGGCCGGGTCGGCAGCGCTCGACCTCGCCGGCGACGTCACGGTATTGCAGAAGCCGGGGCTGATCGGCAACCAGTACCAGATCCAGTTCGACGTCAGCCGGCTGCCTCGGTTGGAAGAGTACATGCAACTGCTCGACGGCGGGGCGGAGTTGCAGGATTTGCCGAGTGATTTGAAATCGGTCGGCTATTTCGTCCAGGAATCGGGCGCGGTCGGCGGGGTGGCCGACGCGTTCCAGGACGACGGGGCGGCGGGTTCGGCGGGGCTCGCCACCGGCGGCGGCGGGCTGGTGCGTCGCTCGCTTGACCGGTCGGCGACGACGCACGCGATGCGGACCGGCGGAACGACGCGGTTGAACCAATCAGGCGAGATCCTGGCGCCCGAGGTGGTCGGGATCGAGTTCGCGTATTGGGACGGGGCCACGTGGCAGATCGAATGGAGCAGTGACGGCTACGGCGCGCTGCCGACGGCCGTGCGGGTCACGCTGACGATGACCGCGCCGGGTTCGCAGGCGGGGGCCGAGGCGGGTTCGCAGGCGGGGGCCGAGGCGGGTTCGCAGGCGGGGGCCGAGGCGGAGGTTCGGACCTACATGCACGTCGTCCGGTTGCCGTTGGCCAAGCCGATCGACATGACCGAAACGGGGACGACCGGGGGTGCCACTACCGGGAGCGGCGGCACGGGAATGTCGGGCGGTGCGGGAGTGTCCGGCGCGGGGATATTGGGCGCGGGAGTGTCGGGAGGGACGCCATGACGGCAACGGCACGCGACCGGGGCGAGCTCGCCCGGCGACCTTCGTTTCGACGCCGCGACGGCGGGTTTTTTTTGGTGATCGTGTTGATCGTGATCGTCGTGGCGACGATGGCGGTGTACTCGTTCACGGAGCTGATGATCGCGTACGACGAGTCCGCTTATTTGGCGGGGGACTTGGTCCAAGCGAGGGTCAACGTCGAATCGGCCGCCGACACGATCCGGTTGGTGTTGTCCCAGCCCCGCAACGCGCGACTCGAGATGGGCGGGGTGTACAACAACCCGCAACTGTTTCAAGCGATCACGGTCTCTTCGGGGGCGGACGGCGCGACGCCGTCGAACTTTACGGTGTTGGCCCCGGGGCTCGACGAGACCGGACGTCTCGCCGGGATCCGGTACGGGTTGCAAGACGAGTCGGCCCGGCTGAACGTCAACGCGTTGATCGTGCTCGAGGAGAACTCCGACGGGCTGATGGCCGTTTCGTCGTTAGGGGCGGGCGGTGGTGACGAGCTGATGACGGACAACCTCGCCGTCGCGATGCTGATGGCGTTGCCGGGGATGACCGAGGAGACCGCGGACGCGATTCTCGATTGGATCGACGCGGACGACGAGCCGCGTCCGTTCGGGGCGGAGAGCGAGTATTACTCGGGCTTGCCGACGCCCTATGAACCGGCGAACGGGCCGCTGCAAAGTGTCGAGGAGTTACTGCTGGTTCGCGGCGTGACGCCCGAGTTGTTATTCGGGGTCGACGCGAACCGAAACGGCGTGCTCGACGCCGACGAACAGCAGCGATACGGCGTCAGCATCGAGACCCCTGGGGTGCTCGGCTGGGCGGCTTACCTGACGGTTCACGGCGCCGAAGCGAACAAGACCGACGAGGGTCTGCCGCGGGTGAACGTCAACCAAGACGACCTGGAATTGTTGTACGAAGAACTTCTCGAGGCGCTCGGGGACGAGGAGCTGGCGAGTTTCATCGTCGCCTACCGGGTCTCGGGCGAGCCGCCGGCCGCCGCGGCCGGGCTCGCGTCGGAGTTGGGTGGAGCATCTTCGGGTGATTCATCGGGGGGAGGTGATGGTCGAGGTGATGGTCGAGGCGGTGGTCGAGGCGGTGGCGGCGATGATCCGTTCGGCGGTGGTGATTTCTTGGGCGACGGCGATGGCAGCGACTCGAACGGCGGTGGGTCGGGGGGATCGGACGACGAAGAGACGCCGCCTTTGCCATGGAGTTCGGACGTCCTCGAGGAGGTCGACCTGACCGGCGGCGGCGGGACGGACCTGACCCAGATCCTGGACCTGATCGGGGCGGAGGTCACGATCGGCGATGGGGAGAACGCGACGACCTACGTCTCCCCGTTGACGGAGGATCCGGTTTCGCTCGCCGGGTCCCTTCCCCTTTTGATGGATACTTTGACGACCCAAGACGTCGCAGTCTTACCGGGACGGATTAATCTGAACGAGTGTCCGGCGGAGTTGCTGTACGCGATCCCGGTCCTCGACCCGGAAACGGTCGACGCGATTCTGCAAGCCCGTCAGGACGATTCGGGGGACCTGAACCGGCGGTTCGAGACGTGGCCGTTGGCGGAGGGAATCGTGACGCTTGAGCAGATGCGGTTGCTGCTGCCGCTGGTAACCGGTGGGGGCGACGTCTACCGGGCGCAGGTGATCGGATATTACGAGACGATCGGGGCGTCACACCGCAGCGAGATCATCATCGACGCGACAACGGTGAATCCGAAAATTGTCGCCTGGAGAGACCTGAGCCATCTCGGTCGAGGATTCGACCGTTCGGTCCTCGGGATCCGCTCGACCCTTGGCATGACCCCTTAACCAGAGTCCGACATGGCGAAACGAATCGCGATCGACTGGGACGACATCGAGCTGCGGCTCGTTGCGGCACAGAAGACCGCCGTGGGCATGAGGATCACCGACGCCGCCGTGGTCCCGATCGGGGAGGAGGGATTCGCGGAAACGTTGCGTTCGGCGGTTTCGAGCCGAGGGCTGGAGAAGGCCGAGACGCTGGTCGCGATCGGCCGGGGGAAAGCGGAGCTCCGCGAGATGAAGCTGCCGGCGGTCCCCGACAACGAGCTTCCCGACATGGTCCGGTTCCAGGCGCTGCGCACGTTCGCCTCGGCGGGGGACGCGGCGACCGTCGACTTCTTGGTCACCAAACGTGGTGACGAGGGGATCGAGATGATCGCCGCCGCGATCGGATCGGGTACGCTCGAATCGGTCCGCGAATCGGTCGAAAAGGCGGGGCTGCAACTCAAACGGGTCGCACTCCGTCCGCTCACCGCGGCGGCGTTGTATCTGTCGCGGAACGCGGGCGAAACCGGCGAGTCGGTGCTGATCGACCTGCTGGCGTCTGACGCGGAGATCGTGATCGCCCGGGACGGGAAGGTGATCTTCGTGCGCACGGTCCGGCTGCCCAACGAGCCGGCGGCGCGGCCGACGGCACTTGCCGGTGAGCTCCGCCGCAGCCTGCTCGCGTGCGGCTCCGGATCGGATTCGCGTCGCGTCTACCTGTGGGGCCGAGAATCGGTCCACCAAAACGACGTCGAAATGTTGGGACAGGCGATCGGGGGGAGCGTCACGATGCTCGACCCGTTCGGCTTGGTCGATATCGGCGGCAAGGCCGCGGACAAACTCCCGGACCACGTCGGACGGCTCGCCCCGCTGGTCGGGTTGCTGGCGTGCGACGACACCGACTCCGATCGATTGATTGACTTTCTGAACCCCCGCAAGCGGATCGAGAAGGTCGTCGACCACCGCAAGACCGCAGCGTTGGTGGGCGTCCCCGTCCTCCTGGCCGGTTTGGTCGGTTGGACGATCTACAGCCAGCTCGCCGGGCGGACCCGCCAGATCGAGTCGCTGCAGGCGGAGATCGAAGCGATGGAGCCGGCTGTCGAGTCGGCCCTGGTCAGCGTCGACCGGACAGCGCGGCTCGACCAGTTTCTCGACGGCGACGTGAACTGGCTGAGCGAGCTAACACGGGTCGCCGAGTCGATCCCGCCCGCCGACGCGTTGATCCTGACGTCGGTCAACGCCAACGCCACCGGAAGGTCGCTGGGTAGCCGCCCGGGGATGTCGAACAGCCCAACGATCAAGTTGGAGGGACTCGTCACCGACGCGTCGGTCATCGACCAGTTGCAAGATTCGCTCCGTGACGAACACTACCGCGTGATCGGCGAGGGGACGAAGCGGGAGGATAGCGAAGACGCGTACCGATGGACGTTCGCCGAGACCGTTTTCATCGACCCCGAGATCGTCCGCCAGAAACGATACGAAGGGATCGCGGCGGCGGCGGAACGGGAGTCGACGCAGACGCAGTCGGGTGAAGATCCCGGGACGGACGAGGCAGCGGATGCGAACCGGGCGAGTGAACCGGAAACCGGGGGCGACGGGGGCTCGGCCGACGCGGCCGCGGAGGTGACCCGATGACCCAACGTGAACGTATCTTGGCGATTTTGGTAGGCGGGTTGTTCGTGGCTGTCGGGCTCAGCTGGGGTTTCGGCCGATACCGCGACGCGTTGCGGGTTCGCGAGAACCGGATCGCGTCGTTGAGCGACGAGCAAGAAAAGTTCCAGGAACAACAGTTGCAAGGCGCCTATGCCGAGCGGCAGCTCGGGGAGTACCTCGTCCGATCGCTGCCGGGAACGACCGAAAAGGCGCGGAGCGACTACCAGAACTGGCTGCTCCGGTGGGTGAACGAACACGAGCTCCGCGATCCCGATGTCAACGCGCAAAGCGTCCAAACGGTCCAGGACTCCGAGAACCGGCCGCTGTTTCAGCAGCTCAGCTTTCGCGTCACCGGCAAGACCGACCTGCCGGGACTAACGGAGTTGTTACACGGTTTCTATGCGAAGGACTATCTGCACCGGATCCGTTCGATGACGGTGAGCCCCGGCCGTGCCGAAGACGACGGGCTGACGTTGACCATGATCGTCGACGCGGTTTCGATGAACGCGGCCCCCGCCGACGCGTCGCCGCCGGAGCAGACGTCATGGCGGGTCGCCCCGGAAGTGGCGGCCTATCGTGACGCGATTTTGAACCGGAACTTCTTCGAGCCGCCAAACCAGGAGCCACGTTTCGAGGGGCGGGCGGAGATCGAGGCGATCGCGGGGGAGACAACCGAAACGCCGCTCCGTTTTACCGATCCCGAGGGCCATCCGATTGAGCTGGAGCTGGCGGAGGAACCACCCCAGTTCGTCGAACTCGATCGGGAGCGTGGCCTGTTGCGGATCGCCGCGAGTGAAACGGGCCAGTACGACTTGATCGTTCGCGCCACGGACGCCGGCTATCCGAACCGGACGGTCGAACAAACGCTGACGGTCCGCGTCAACGACACGCCGCCGCCGCGGGAGGAACCCCAGGAGACAAACTTCGACGACGCCAGGCTAACGGTGCTGACCGGATTGACCGAAGGCCGCGACGGCTGGACCGCTTGGCTCAACGTTCGCACCCAAGGGAAGCGGGAGCAGTTGCGGATCGGCGACGGGTTCCGCATCGGATCGGTCGAAGGGGTCATCGTCGACGCGTCACCGCGCCACGCCACCATCGAAGCGGGGGGCCGCCAGTTCCGGCTCAACCTCGGACAGAGCCTCGCCGAAGCCGCAAAGAACGCCGCATCGGCCGAAGCGGATCAGGTCGAGGAAGAGTCGAACGAAGATGCCTCGAGTAAGGTTGTTCCGCGATTTTAGTGGCAACTGCCCAGAACGTAGGTTTTGGAGGCATTGCTGCGATGTCCGAAGTGAGGATGCGAGCGAACGCGGACAAGC
>JAWLFY010000016.1:0-6600 GCA_041685355.1 Pirellulaceae bacterium
CGTTCTCGGGGGGAGGCGTGAGCCTGTCTCGAGAGGTGAAGGAAAACGAACGGGCGGCCGGAAACCTGTGGTTGACGAGTCACCCGGTTTTCGGCCGCCGTTCGCTAAGCTGCCCCCCGCAGTTTAGTTCGAGGAACCCGACCCTTCGATCGGATTCGTGTATCGCGAGGTCGCGTGATCAGTCTTGCTCGGGGGCGGGGACGTCTTCGCCCAGGATCGGCAGCCCGTCGCTATCGCGGGGATAGAACCCGTCGGTCGGGATCCCGTCATCTCCGTAGTAGACGCCGGAATAGGGATCGGTCACGCCTCGATAGCCGTGCACGACGTTCCCACAGCCGCAGTCGCCGCCATGGGTGCCGGACCCGACGCACGAGTTGCACCCTGGTGCGGCCGCGTGGGCGCCCGGTTGCGGGACGCCATAGGCTGGGGCTTGTGGCGAGACGCCCTGCGGCGTTTGGCCGTAGCCCGGTTGGCCGTACGGGGATTCGTTGCATGTGGGCTGAGCCCCCGGCGCGGGTGCGAACGGGTTCAGCGCCTGGCCGGCGGTCGACAATCGGTTGCACAACCCACAGCGTGCGCCGCGGCCGAACAGGAAGCTCTGCATCCCGCTACAGCCCGTCGTCAACGTCAAAAGGGTTGCGACCGTCAGGATCGGGAAAATACGAGCGATCATCTCAAGTTCCTTCGTAGGCAAAGCGAGCGTATTCGTCGGCCCCGGATGAAGGACCGCTCAAAAATAGGCCGCCTCGGGTGTTGTGCAAACGCAACACCGTTTTTTTTCGGCAACACTTGGTTGCCGCCACGCGGCGCCCCCCTCCCCACCAGCGACGAGCCCCATGTTCCATCCACCCCTTCCGCGTCTCTACGCGAGACTGATCGCGACGCTGTTGATCGCATGGCTCGATTCGGCGGGCCCCGCGCCCCACGTCTCGACGGCGGTCGAACCGTCGGTTCGACGCGCGAGCTCGATGCGATTGGCCGCCCCGAGTCTCGAGGAGGTCCCGTCGTACGACGGCGGCTGTGACGCCCGCCCCGGGCTGGACCGGATTTGGGTGTTCAGCACGCGTGGGTTGCGTGGGGGAGTGTGTCGTGCCGACTTGACCGATCCGAACTTTCGCGTGGATCGTCTCGAGGCGTGTGGCCGGGCGACACGATCGTCGGTCGAGGAGTACGCCCACCATCGGGACCCGTCGCGGCCGACGGTGATCTATGTCCACGGCAACCGGATGGAACACGCCGACGCGATCCGGCGAGGCCTATTCGTCTACAACCGGGTTGCCCGCTACGGTTACCGGCAAGGGCCGGTCGACTGGGTGATTTGGAGTTGGCCGAGTGAGAAGCGGGGGATCCTGCTCGGCGACGCGCGGGAGAAGGCACGTCGGACCGACGTCGAGGGGCTGTATCTCGGCTCGTTGCTGCGGCTTCATGGGGAAACCGGTCAGCCGACGACGTTGATCGGATATAGCTTCGGCGGGCGAATCGTTTCGGGTGCGCTGCATGCGCTCGCGGGGGGCGCCCTGCGGGGGAGATCGCTTCCCGGCGAGGGGATCGAGGGGGCGGGGTTCACCGCGGGAATGATCGCGCCGGCGCTGGAGAACGATTGGATGTCGGCCCGCGGCAACCACCGGCTGGCGACGCAGAACCTTGAGCAACTGACGGTGCTGTATAACCGTCGCGATGCGGTATTGAAGAATTATTGGCGGATCGATCGGATTCGCAACGCCGACGCGCTCGGGTACACCGGACCGACCTCGTTCGCCCCTCGTTTCGACGGATCTCGGTTGCCGGTCCGCTCGCGGGATTGCGGGTCGGTCGTCGGGTTTCACCACGACGAGATGAGTTACTACGATCGCGAGTGCGGGGGAGGACCGGAGATGCGCGTTTTGCTTCGGATCGCCAACCCCGAGCGTTTGGCGTCGGTCGAGCCGGGTCACGATGACGAATCGTGACGCGGAGTTCGGAACGCACCTGGCGTATTGGTGTGGGGAATGGGTCGCGTACGAAGGGGTTCAGGTCTCGGCCGACGACCTCGGCTTTCGCCAAGGGGTAACCGCCGTCGAGCGACTCCGCACGTATCTCGGCGCCCCGTTCGAGGTCGACGCGCACCTGGAACGATGGCGCGGGACGGTGGACGCGATCGGCATCGTCGGGCTCCCCGATCACGATCGGCTGGCGGCGTTGTTGTCGGAGTTGCTCCGCCGAAACGACTCGCTCGTCAGCTTGGAGGGGGACGTCGGGATCACGCTGTTCGCGACCCCGGGCGTTGTCGGTGGGGACCGGCCCACGTTGGCCCTGCATCTGAACCGACTCGATTTCGCGAAGTCCCAGCGGTTTCGCACGCATGGTCAGCCGCTGGTCGTCACCGATGTCGTCCAACCCGCCCCGGCGACGTGGCCGCGTGGGATCAAGGTTCGGACGCGGCTGCATTACTACTTGGCCGATCGCCATGCCCGTCTCGCCGATCCGGACGCGTCCGGGATTCTGCTTGACCAAGACGGGACGTTGACGGAAACCGGGATCGCGAACTTGGCGATTGTGGAAGGGGACTCGATCGTCTCTCCACCGGCGGATCGGGTATTGGGGGGGATCACGCAACGGGTCGCCGAGCGGTTGGCGGAAGAATGCTCGATCGGGTGGTCGTCGTCGCCGCTCACGGCGGAGCGGGCGAGGTCGGCGTCGGGGATCGTGTTGATGGGGACCGACACCGGGATCTGGCACGCCTCGAGTCTTGACGGACGACCGAAGGCCCCCTGCGAGACCTACCGACGGCTTCGAGATCGGTTCGACCGGTTCACTGGGGGTCGATCGGCGTCACCGGAGAGAGGCGAGCGGGAATGAGGTTGGCGCGGTTGTAGGCGTCCCCCGGCTCGTCGGGACCCTCCGAGTTTCTGTGGCGAACCGCGCGAGGGGCACGGCGTTTGGCCGGCCGCGATCGGCGCTCGGTCGGCCGCGATCGGCGGTCGGGCACGATCGATTCCGCGCGGCGCGAAGTCAAGGAGGGAGCTACGTTTGCTGCGTGACGAGGCGTGTCGTGTGCGCGAGGGACGTGCCCTCGTCGCGATCGACGGGGATCGGCGGGTGGCCGGTCCGACGAATGCTGTGACTCGGGACCGAGTGGTACGATTGATGACGGAATCACCCGCCGGGATGGCCGATATCCTGTGGATGATGGGCGCCGCCGCGTTGGTGATGTTCATGCAGGGCGGGTTCTGCCTGCTTGAGAGCGGGCTTTCGCGTGCGAAGAACAGCATTAATGTCGCGATCAAGAACCTGATCGACTTGTGCGTCGCGTCGGGGATCTATTGGGCGTTCGGGTTCGCGTTGATGTTCGGCGTCAGCCACGCCGGTTTCGTCGGGACCGACGGTTTCTTTCCGGGGGACGGGCTGAGTCCGAGGGTGCTGGCGTTTTTCTTGTTCCAGCTCGTCTTTTGTGGGACGGCGACGACGATCATTTCGGGGGCGATCGCCGAGCGGATGCGGTTCCCCGGGTACCTGGCGGTGGCGGCGATCGTATCCGGGATGTTCTACCCGTTGTTCGGACATTGGGCGTGGGGCGGTGCCGAGACTTGGGGCGGGACAGGGACGCGAACGGGTTGGCTTGCCGAACTCGGGTTCATCGACTTCGCCGGTTCGACCGTCGTCCATTCGCTTGGCGGTTGGATCGCGTTCGCCGCGGTGATCGTGCTCGGCCCGCGGCTCGGTCGGTTTGACGTGGGGGCGCGACCGTTGGCGGGGCACAACCTTCCGATGGCGACATTGGGGGTGTTGATCCTGTGGTTCGGGTGGTTCGGGTTCAACGGCGGGAGCACGCTCGGGGTCGACGAATCGATCCCGCTGATCCTGGTCAACACGAACCTGGCGGCGGCGGTGGGCGGTGTCACGTCGTTGGCGATCGCGTGGATCGTTGAACGACGTCCGGTGGTCACGCACGTGATGAACGGGATCGTCGCCGGGTTGGTCGCGATCACCGCGGGGTGCCATCTCGTCTCTCCGGCATCGGCGGTCGCGATCGGCGCGATCGGTGGTGCCGCCTGCTCCGCCGCGATGTACCTGTTGCCGCGGTGGAAGATCGACGACGTGATCGGCGCGGTACCGGCGCATGCCGTCGCGGGCGCGTGGGGGACGATCGCCGTCGCGTTGTTCGCGAGTCCGGACGATTTCGGCACGGGACACGACCGAATGACTCAGTTGACGGTTCAGGCGACGGGGGTGGGCGTCTGTTTCGTGTGGGCGTTCGGCGGTGGGCTTATCGGTCTCGTGTCGCTCAACCGTTTGTTCCGATTGCGGGTCTCGGAGGGACACGAGCGAGTCGGATTGAACGTCTCGGAGCACGGCGCGAGCACCGAGCTGATCGACCTGTTGTCGGAGATGCGGGGTCATGGGAAGGGGAGAGAATTCTCGCGGCATGTCTCGGTCGAGCCGAACACCGAAGTGGGTCAGATCGCGCGGGAGTACAACCGCGTGCTGGAACGGGTCGACGCGGAGATCGGCCGTCGTGACGCGGCCGAGCGGAAGTGGCGTGGGATCTTCGAGAACGCGATCGAGGGGATCTATCAGACGACGCCGGACGGTCGCTACTTGGCCGCGAACCCGGCGCTCGCGCGGATCTACGGGTACGAATCGCCGGATGACTTGCTCGAGTCGATCCACGACATCTCGTCCCAGGTGTACCGAGACCCTGTGCGACGCGACGAGTTCCGGGTGGAGATCGAGGCGAACGGTGTGGTGACGAACTTCGAGTCGCAGGTCCGACGACGGGACGGGGTGTTGATCTGGATCTCGGAAAACGCACGCGTTTGCCGCGACGAACAGGGTGATGCGGCTTACTACGAAGGGACGGTCGAGGACATCACTCAGCGGCGTCGGACAGACGAACTGATCCGCGAGAAGGAACGCGCCGAAGCGGCGAACCGCGCGAAGAGTCAGTTTTTGGCGAACATGAGCCACGAGATCCGTACGCCGCTTAACGGCGTGATCGGGATGCTCGATCTGTTGGCGAACACCAACCTGACCGAACAACAAGGACGTTACGCCGAGATCGCGAAGTCGTCGGCGGAAATGTTGGCGACGTTGATCAACGACATTCTCGATTTGTCGAAGATCGAGGCGGGGAAACTGGAACTCGAGTGGATCGAGTTCGACTTAACCGAGTTGCTCGAGGCGATCCCGGAAATGTTCGTCCATCGGGCACACGCGAAGAGGCTCGAGCTGAACTGTCGGGTCGCCGGGTCGGTCCCGCGGCGAGTCGTCGGCGACCCCGAACGGCTCCGCCAGGTGATTGTCAATCTGTTGGGCAATGCGATCAAGTTCACCGAAGACGGCGAGGTGAACTTGTCGGCGACGTTGGCCGAGCGGATCGGCGACGACCGAGCACGGATCACGATCGAGGTCCGCGACACCGGGATCGGGATCCCCGAGGATCGCGTTGATCGCCTGTTCCGAACGTTCTCGCAGGTCGACGCGTCGACGACGCGGCGATACGGCGGGACGGGGTTGGGGCTGGCGATTTGCCGTGAACTCGTTGAGATGATGGGCGGTGAGATCTCGGTCGATAGTATCGAGGGGGAAGGGTCGGTGTTCCGGATCGGGTTGCCTCTGGAGGTCCGAAGGCAGCGCGAGAGTTCGTCGCGGTTGTCGGGTCGTCTGAACGGGGTCCGCGCGTTGATCGTCGACGACAACGACACGAACTTGCAGATTTTGCGAGAGCAGCTTGCACGTTGGGGCGTGTTCGCCGAGACCGAAGACAACGGCGCGGCGGCGTTGCGGCGGATCCGCGAAGCGGCCTCGTCGGGAACACCGTTCGAAGTCGCGATCCTCGATCGGTTGATGCCGGGAATGGATGGGTTGGAACTCGCCGATCGGATCTGCGGGGCCGGCGACCGTGCCCGCCCCGAGCTGATTCTGTTGACGTCGCTGGACGAGATGCTCGATCCGTCCGAACGGGAACGGCTCGAACTGACGTGTTTGCACAAACCGGTTCGTCAATCGCGACTGTTCGACGCGATGATCAGCGTCGTCACGAAGCGGTCGGATTCCGTTGGCGTTCGGTCCGAAGCTCCGTGCGATGTGACCGGCGCGTCCGATACGCCCCGAGCCCATAGGCCGTCCCCATCCTCCGAGGCGAGCGGTAATCGCCGGGTCCTGATCGTTGACGATAACGGGGTCAATCGGCTGGTCGCCGGCGAGATCCTCCGTTCGGTCGGCTACGAATTCGACGAGGCGACGAACGGGCGAGAGGCGGTCGACGCGACCCGACAAGGCGAGTTCGATGCGATCCTGATGGATTGCGAGATGCCGGAGATGGACGGGTTCGAGGCGACGCGGGCGATCCGTGAGTGGGACGCGGCACTCCCGATTATCGCGCTCACCGCTCAAGCGATCGACGGCGACCGGGCGCGTTGTTTGGAGGCGGGGATGACGGAATACGTGACGAAGCCGATCGATCGTGACGATTTGCTTACGGTGCTGAGCGGTTGTCTTCGCGGGTCGGACTTGCCGGATCGGCCCGACCGATCCGAACGGCCCGACCGATCCGAACGGCCCGACGTGTCGGAGACGTCGGACAGAAGCGACGGGGGGGATCGGCGTCCGGGATCGGAT
>JAWLFY010000016.1:6700-15368 GCA_041685355.1 Pirellulaceae bacterium
CGGCCCGACCGATCCGAACGGCCCGACCGATCCGAACGGCCCGACGTGTCGGAGACGTCGGACAGAAGCGACGGGGGGGATCGGCGTCCGGGATCGGATGGTGAGCTGCGGGAAACGCTGGATCTCGAGGAGTTACTCGACCGATGTGCGGGCCAGCGTGATGTCGCGACGCGGGTGCTGGGGATATTTCGGGACCAATCCCGGCCCCAGTTCGATCAGATGGAAGCGGCATGGCGGTCTGCCGATCTTGCTGAGTTGCGGCGGGTTTCCCACCTGTTGAAGGGTTCGTCCGCCAACGTCGCGGCGAGTGCGGTTCGTCGTGCGACCGAGGCGGTTGAGCAAGCCGCGAGTTCTCACGCGGTGGAAGATTTGGGCCCGCTGATCGCACGAGTTGAAAACACGCTCACGAATTGCCATCGCGAGATTGACTGTTTGTTAAACGATTTGCCACCAACAAGTTGAAATCGAGTTGAAATACTGATGAATCGACCGAAGATCTTAGTGGCCGATGACGACCCGGTCGCACTCGAACTGCTCCGCGGCACGTTGAAGGCGGGTGGCTACGACGTCCAGACGGCGAAAAACGGCCGCGAGGTGTTGCGGCGGCTCGCGGCGGGCGACATTCGGTTCGTGATCACCGACTGGGAAATGCCCGAGATGAACGGGCTCGAAGTGTGTCGCGCGATCCGCAAGAACGAGGCGGCGGGCTACACGTACGTGATCCTATTGACCAGTCGCGGGAGGTCGTCCGAGATCGTCGAGGGGATGTCGGCGGGGGCGGACGACTTCATCGTCAAACCGTTCAACCAAGCCGAGCTTTCGGCCCGCGTCCGCGCCGGCTTTCGGGTGTTGTCGTTGGAGACGCGTGAGATGGTGATTTTCGCGTTGGCGAAGTTAGCCGAATCCCGCGACCCGGAAACCGGACTGCATCTCGAACGGGTTCAGCGATTCTCGCGTCGGATCGCCGAGCAGGTTGTGTCGCGGGAGACGACCGGTTCGCCGATCGACAGCGAGCTGATTCGGTTGGTGTATCAAACCAGCCCCCTGCATGACATCGGCAAGGTCGGGATTCCCGATCGAATTCTGTTGAAGCCGGGTCGGCTGAGCGCTGACGAGTTCGAGCTCATGAAGACACATACGACGATCGGGGCGGATACCCTCGAGGCCGCGTTGGCGAACTTCCCGCAAGCCCGATTCTTGCAGGTCGCCCGCGACATTGCCCGCTCGCACCACGAGCGTTGGGACGGCGGCGGGTACCCGTACGGTTTGGCGGGCGACGAGATCCCGCTTGCCGCCCGAATCGTGGCCGTCGCCGACGTGTACGACGCGTTGACGTCACGGCGGGTTTACAAGGACGCCTATGGTCACGACGTCGCTCGCGACATCATCGCCGAAGACTCGGGGAAACATTTCGATCCTCAAGTCGTGGAGGCGTTCCTGGCGGTGGAACGAGACGTGATCGACATCCGGCGACGGTATTCCGAGGGAACACGAGATTCTGAGGAGACCCAGCGATCGGAGTCGACCATCCCGATCCCGACGTTCGACCCGGTGTCGGCCGTCGCGATGTTTCCCTCCGAGACGCCAGCGACTTGACGACGCCAGCGAATTGACGACGCCAGCGACTTGACCCGTGATTCGTCAGCCCGTTAGCTTGAGGGGGTCGACATTTTCTCCCGGTCAGGCTCTCAGGCGTTGGACGACATCCCATGGACTCCGGGGTTCTCGGCACGGCCTTCCGCATCGGATTGATCGCCTGTCTCGCATCGGCGGGGATGCCGTCGGTCCCTGGACCGGTCGCGGGTAACGCCGGTCGTTTCCTTGGCGGACGGTTTTTGCAGGCGGGCGGATTCTTGGGGCCCAGTACCGCGTCGGCGCAGGCACCCCCGCGTGAGTCACCCTCACGCGAGTCACCCCCACGTGGCGCGATGCCGGTCTTTGGCGGTGGACCGGCCGGTTCGATCTCGCCTCGGCTGATCGCCCGCGTCTTCGGGGGCCGTAACGAAGCGGCACGTCTCGAATTGATTCGTCGTCTTGCCCTCGATCCCGACGCCCGGGCGGCGCATGTCGGGTTGATCGTGACCGCGACGGGGCAACATCTCGAGCGGACGGAATCGATCGAGCCGATGCCGGTCAGCACCCCCGGGTTGTTGCGGCTGCTCGCGCGGACCGAGGCGCCGGAGACCGAGACGTTCCTGCTCGGGTTGCTCGACCACCCACGACTGGAGATCGTGATGGTCACGGTCGACGCGCTCGGTGAGTTCCGCCGTGATTCGGCGATCGGGCCGCTGACCGAATTGTTCGACCAGCCCTCGTGCGACGAACATTACGGGTTCCGGTTCAACCTCGTCCGGGCTCTGATCCGGATGCGACACCCGGACGCGATCGAGTTCCTTGGGGACTTGGAGAAACGGCTCGACGGGCAACTGCGGCACGAACTTTCGAAACACTTGGAAGAGGTGACCGTCAACGATTTTCGGGGCGACGCCGAACGGTACGACCGATGGCGGAAACGGACCGGCCGTGGCCCGTCAAGCCCGTCGAACTCGTCGAGCCAGTCGATCAAGTTGGCGTCGGAGAGCGGCAGCGAGGAAAAGATCCGGTTGGCGAGTTCCCATTACTATGGGATCCCGATCCACGCGAAGCGGCTCGTATTCGTGATCGACTGTTCGGGGAGCATGAACAAGGGGACTTACGCCGGCACGCGGATCGGGTACGCGAAGCAGGAGCTGTCCCGCGCGATCGCGGCGTTGCCGAGTGACGCGGAATTCACGATCTTGTCGTTCAACGAACACGTGATGCCGTGGCGAGCGGAGTTGACGGTCGCTTCGGACGAGAACAAGACGAAGGCGCTTCGATTCGTCAGACGGTTGCGGACGTCCAAGTCGACGAACTCGTACGCGGCGCTCCGCGACGCGATGCGGATCGACGGCAACTTGGAGGCGGTTTTCTTTCTGAGCGACGGCCGACCGAACCACGGTGAGGTCACCGCCCCGGCGGCGATCGTCGAGGAGATCGCGCATCGCAACCGCTATCAGAACCTTGTGATCAACACCGTCGGGGTCGCCGTTGCGGGGCCGGCACGGGTTTTTATGCATCAGTTGGCGACGACCAACGCCGGCACGTTCCGTGTGGTCGATTGACGTGCACGGCCACGGCGATTGACGTGCATCGCCACGGCGATTGACGTGCATCGCCACGGCGAGGGGCGTTTCGGTTAGGCGGGCGGAAGGCCGATCGCGCGCCGCCACGTGCTGAACTGGCCGAGGTGAAGCATCAAGTGTCCGCCGAGGTAGAACGCGTGCATCGACCCCATCGTGGCGAACTTTGCCCGCATCGCTTCGCTGGGATTTTCGCGGAGAAACGCGTCGTCGTCGGCCTGGGCCACCGCGTCGATCGCGGCCCGATACGCGGCGAAGAAACGCTCGCTGATCACGTCCATCGGCGGGTAGATTTTGCCCTCGGGGTCATCGACACACTGGGCGTCTTTCGAGAACAGCTCCGTTTCTTCTGCCGTCGGTTCGACCGCGGAGGCGTCGAGACCGAGTTGGGCGACGACGCGGCACGGGTAGAGGCTCAGGTGGCCGAGCAGGAACGCGGGATGATTCGCCTCGATCCGATCTTGGCCGACTTTGGCCATCATGGCGAATCGTTCCGGTGGGATCGCTTGGAGTAGCCGCTGGGCGTAGGCGAGTCCGAGATTGGCCGAGTCGGCGATGATCGGCCCGATGTTGGACGTGTTGACGGTCGACATGTTGTCGTCGCTCCTTTCACAAATTGTTGGCGGAGAACCGATCAGCGTGCGGCCGCGGCCTCGATCACATGGCGAGACTTCCGCAACCCTTCGGCGGCCACATCGAAGGCGTCCCGTTGCCAGTACTCCGGATTAAAGAGTTCCAACGAAAACGTCCCTTGGAACCCGTTTGCCAACAGCATGGCGATCGTCTCGACGAGTGGACAGACCCCGTCGCCGGGGAACACACGGTCGCGATCGCCGATCGACTCGCGGGGCGGATCACCGGGATAGTCGTTGATGTGGAACACCGGCATCCGCGTCGCCTCGATCATTCCCAGGGAGGCGAAATCGTTCCCCCCTTTGTAGATGTGATAGAAGTCGGGGAGCACGCACGCGTCGGGGTGTGCGGCGCCGGTCGCGACGTACGCCAGTTCGCGAAGCCGGCTGAGCGTCGGCGAGAATCCCCACAATTCGAGCATCGGGACGACCCCCATTTCCGCGCCGACGTCCAACAGTGCCCGGTAGCGATCCGCGATGACGGGCAACGGCGGCCCGGCCGGCTTGCCGTCGACCGGTCGATGGGCGCCCACGGGTGGCGCGGCGATCCGCTTGCCCCCGAGTTCGGCGACGAGCGCCATATCGCGGCGGGCCTCTTCCAGCCCCGCGCGTCGGGCGTCATCGTCGTCGACGATCCAGTTCGCGAAACCGATCGCGCTGTCGACCGTCAACCCGGCGTCGTCGATCCGTTTTCGGAGCTCACGGAGGCTGCCTCCGGAGTCGACGTAGCCTTGGACATCGCGGATCCACGGCTCGATGCCGTCGTATCCCGCCTTGGCGGCGACGTCGACCTGCTCGGGCAGGGTCAACCCCTGGCCGCGAAGGGTGCTCATGTTGAGGGCCAATCGCACCGCGGACCTTTCGACGGTTGGGGGGAGGTTAGCGGAGCGGGGGACGTGGTCTTCGGCGTGGGCGACGGTTTCGCGGGACAACGCCGTCGCGGCACACGTGGTCAGCGCGGCGGCCGACTTCAGGAACTCACGACGCGTCACTTCAACTCCTGCTTGATCTTGTCGCCGAATTCGCGGTTAAACTTCCGCACCTTGTTGCGGACCACGATCTGGCAATATCCCGCGTTCGGGTTTTTGCGATAGTAATCCTGGTGGTATTCCTCCGCCACGTAGAACTTCGTCGCCTCTTCGAGCTTCGTCACGATCGGTCGGCGGAATTCGCCGGACTCGTCGAGTTCCTTGATCACCTTTTCGGCGATCTGGCGTTGCTCGTCGTTGTGGTAGAAGACGCTGCTGCGGTATTGCGGACCGACGTCGTTGCCCTGTTTGTTCAGCGTCGTCGGGTCGTGTGTTTTGAAGAACACCTTGAGCAATTCTTCGTAGTTCGTCTTGCTGGGGTCGTAGTAGACTTCGACCGCCTCGGCGTGCCCGGTCAACTTGGTACAGATTTGTTCGTAGGTCGGGTTGGGGACGTGCCCGCCGATGTAGCCCGAAACGACGTCGTTGACGCCTTCCATCCGTTCGAACACGGCCTCGGTGCACCAAAAGCAGCCGCCGGCGAGGGTCGCGACGCGTTCTTTCGAATCACCGCTCGAGGTGGGGGACGACGCGTCGCTTGAGGAATCGGTCAAGGTGAGGGCTCCTGCGGTACGGGGGGATTGGGCCTGTCCACAACTGGTGAGCAGCGTCACGACGAAGGCGGACGCGAGCACGGAAAGGGTTGATTTCATGGCGGGGCACCTCAAGGGACGTCGCGGGAAGGAACGGGTCCGGAACGATGGTCGACCGCAAACCGCGTTGGCGTGGGCTGGTCACCGGGTCGGTTTCTCCCCCATGATACGCCAAGGTCCCAGAATCGGCACCGTCACCCTGTCGTGACCGCTCGCGATGCCCCACCGCCCCCCCCCTGCCGTTACCGACCGCCGATTGCGGTGGTTCCTCCAATTGATTGGCGGCGTTTCCTTGCTAGCGTTCGCCGCGGCGGTGATGCCACGGGCATGGATCGTCGAAATCACGGCGGCGCTCGGTTTGGCGCCTTATCCCGATTCGCCCCTGACGGACTACCTCGCCCGCAACCTGTCGCTGTTGTACGGATTCGTCGGCGCGGCGCTCTTGGTGGTCGCGAGCGACCTCGACCGCTATCGTCCGCTCGTCCGATACGCGTGGATGGGAACGCTCCTGTTTGGCGTCTTGCAATTTGTGGTCGACACGATGGCGGGGATGCCGGCATGGTGGGTGATCGGGGAATCGGGATCGACCGTCATCGGAGGCGTGATCCTGGCGTGGCTCGATGTTCAAGCGCGTGCCGACCCCCGTGTTGACGCGGCGGGTGCCTCGGCACCGATCCGTCAGGGGAGCCACGGCGACTCGGAGGCGAGATGACGAGAGCCTCGGCGAATGTCCCAGAGGGCGACCCGGAGGGGAACCCGGCGGAGATCGAGGTGCATGGCGATCGCACGGCACGTGCCGCGGTCCGGTTCCGCTGGCCGCTGGCGGCCGCGGCGTTGATCGCCTTCGGCGTCGCCGCCGGCCCGTCTCGTCGGGTCGAACTCGATCGGAACATCACGGCGATGTTCGCGGCCGACGACCCGATGCTGCTGGACTATCGTTTGTTGCAACGGGAGTTCGGCGGCAACGCGGTGGTGATGTTGGTCTACCGCGATGCCGAATTGTTGACCTCGAGCGGTTTGGAACGCAACGCGGAGGTGTCGCGGCGGGTCGCCGCGGTGGAAGGGGTCAAGGGGATCCTCTCGCCGGCGCTGCTCAATCGGCTGCTCCGTGCCGTCCGCCCGGGCAGCGGCGCTGCGGCCGCGCTGGGGTTCGGGGGCGGAGGCGGTGGCGATCTGCCGCCGCTGCTCCGAGACGAGCCGATCGCGAACCGTTTCGAACGCCTGTTTGCCGGATATACGCACGCCCCCGACGGTCGCGGCGGGGCGGTCGTCGCGATGCTGAACGAAGACCACGATCGCGGCACGATCGAGCGGTTGCGGCGGATCGCCGGATCGCTACCGCCGCCGCTTCAGCCGGGCGACTTGGTTGGCGAGCCGGTGCTGATTCACGACGGGTTCGACCTGTTGGAGCGGGACGGGGCGACGTTGGCGACGGGGACGATCGGGTTGCTAGGCGTCGTGCTGTTGTTGACGCTTCGTCGCATCCGGTTCGTGATCTTGGCCATCGCCGTAGTCGTATGGGCCGACACGATGACTCGGGCGACCTTGGTATGGATGGGGATCGAGATGTCGCTGGTGTCGACGATCTTGGTGGCGGTCATCGCGGTGATCGCCGTCGCCGCGGTGTTGCACTTGGGGGTCCGCTGGAGGGTGGCGGTCCGTCGTGGCCGAACGTCACCGGTCGCGGCGGTCACGACGCTCTCGCTACTCGCCTTCCCGATCGTTTGGACATGCCTTACCGATGCCGCCGGGTTCGCGGCGCTCGGGGTGTCGGGAATCGTCCCGGTCCGTCAGTTCGGCTTCATGATCGCGGCCGCTTCGTTGTTCATCTTGGTTGCCGTGGTCTCCTTGGTGCCTCTCGGGTTGGCATACGGTGCGGAGACAAAGTCCCGAGAGACCCAAGAGACCCGAAAGGGTGGTGTGATCGGGGGATGGGCCAAAGTGATTCCGGGATGGGGTGGGGCGTCCCGTTTTCGCATCGGAGGGGGTGCTGAGCGGCTCGTCCGTCGGTGGTGCATGCGGCTCGCGACGTCGGGCCTTCGGCATCGCAGCTTGCTGCTGGCAACGACCGGACTTCTCGGCGCGGTCGCGGCGTGGCAGACCGCGTCGCTCGAAACGGAAACGAGCTTCCTGCAGAACTTTCGCGGTGACAGTTCGATCGTCTCGGCTTATGGTCGCGTCGAACGGGACTTCGGCGGGGCGGGGGTGTGGGACGTCGTGCTTCCGGCCCCGGACGACCTGTCGAACCGCTACCTCGATCAGGTACGACGGCTCGAGCAGCGACTTCGCGACATCGAGGTCGGCGGGGCGAAGTTGACGAAGGTGCTCAGTCTTGCCGACGCCGAAGCGATCGCGTCGGAGGTGCCGTTGTTGTCGATGGTCGGGCCCGCGGCAAGGATCGCCGGGATGCGGGAGGCGATGCCGGTCTTTTCCGATGCGCTTTTGACACCGTCGGGAGCCGACCGTCCGAGGCGTTTGCGGATCATGTTGCGGAGCCGGGAGGGGCTCCCCGCCGATCAGAAAACCGCGTTGATCGACGAGGTGCGGCGAGTGGTGGAGTCCCACTTCCGATCGGCGGAGTTTCGCGAATCGCTGGGGACCGATTCGGATCACGTGGACGACGTCGGCCGTGTGACCGGGTACTACGTGATGATGTCGGGGCTCGTCGCTCGGTTACTCGCCGACCAGTGGCGATGTTTTGCGGTGGCGATCGTTGCGGTGTGGGCGTTGCTCGCGGTCGCGACGCGGTCGACGCGGTTAGCCGTCGCGGCGCTGGTCCCGAACCTGTTCCCCGTGTTTTTCGTGCTCGCGGTCTCCGGGTTGCTCGGGGGCAAGCTGAATATGGGCGCGGCGATGATCGCCGCCGTTTCGGTGGGATTGACGATCGACGGTTCGGTTCACTTTTTGGCGGCGTATCGACGTCATCGGTTTCGGGGGCATCGGCGGGAATCCTCCGCGGTCCACGCGGCGGGGCGGATCGGGTTGCCGATCCTGCTCGCGACGCTGGCGCTCGTCGCCGGATTCGGCGTGATCGCGTCGAGTCAGTTCGTGCCGACGGCCACGTTCGGGCGGCTCGTCGCCGCGTCGCTGGTCGTCGGGACGCTGGTCAATTTGACCGTGCTGCCGGTGCTGGTGACGTCGATCGATCCCTCCGCGGACGGTTCCGTCGGCTCCTCTTCGCCTTCATCTTCCTGAGCCGGGGCATCTTCCTGAGCCGGGGCATCTTCCTGAGCCGGGGCATCTTCCTGAGCCGG
>JAWLFY010000016.1:15468-54542 GCA_041685355.1 Pirellulaceae bacterium
CATCTTCCTGAGCCGGGGCATCTTCCTGAGCCGGGGCATCTTCCTGAGCCGGGGCATCTTCCTGAGCCGGCTCGTTCGTCTGAGCGGGGTTATCCTCCTGATCCGGTTCGTTCTTCTCGGTGGGCTCGTCGTCCTCGGAGCCAGCGGAGGCTTTGTCCCCTTCGGACGCTTCGTCCGATTCACGACGTTCGGCGTCACGGTAGAGGCGTGCGAGGCGGAGCATCAGTGGTGCGAGTTCGCCATAATACTCGTCGGTCTCCATCGTCTGTTTGCGGGACCGGAGCGATTCGACGGCCTGTTCGATCTTGTCCCGCTGGTCCCGTTCGGCGGCGGTGAAGGGGGGGACAGCGGTGGCCGGGGCGAGGGTGATCCGCCGGGCGAGTTTCCCGTCGGGTTCGGCGTTCCCTTTGGCTTTTCCGTCGACACGAAGGCCCCGGTAGAGGCTCGCGGGCGTTCCCAAACCGTCGCCGTTGTCGTCGATCAGGGCGTGCTCGGTGCTGAGGCGGTCCTCCGAGCGATAGAATTCTCGGACGGCGTCCGTCGCATGCAGGAACGCCTCCAGCACGGACACCTCGCCGTCGTGGTCGAGGTCGGCTTCGCCCGAGCCGATCGCGTCGGAGAAGTAGTTTCCGAAGCGGGCGAAGTTCGATTCCGTTCCGCTCTTGGTCGCCGTCACGATCACGCGGTCGGGACCGGAAAGTCGGTTCACGAAGGGGCCACTCGCCGACGCGTTGTTGACCACGACCAACGGGCGGCGAGCCGGTTCGACCCACATCGCGAGCTCTTCGGCGGACACGTCGGGGCCGATGAGATTGAACTTTGCGGTGTCACGGTAAAAGGTCCCGTGACCGATCAGCACGATCCACAACGGATCGCCGACGTCCCGTGTCGCGAGCCGCCGGACCGTTTCGGAAAGTTGTTCCCGGTCGGAGCGTGCCGGGGCGTCGTCGTGGCGTTCGGGGGCGTCGTCGCGTTCCGGGGCGTCGTCGCGTTCGGGGGCGTCGTCGCGTTCGGGGGCGTCGTCGTGTTCGGGGGCGTCGTCGTGTTTCGCCTGCGGGTCGCCGATGCGAAGCGGGTCGCCGATGCGAATGTGGGCAGCGCCTGCCCGCTGGGCGATCGCTCGCCATCGTTCGGCCCATTCTTCGAAGGCCGTGCGATACTGGTCCTCGCCCGCGGCGCCGACGACGACGATCACGTCGGTCGCGGTGTCGGTTTCTCCCGCGTCGCTTCGCGGCGGTCCCGAAATCGCAACCGCCATCGCCAAGCCAAGGGCGACGAGGCCGAGCGGTCGGACGGATCGATCGGGACGGCTCATGGCAAACCTTTCCAGCGGCGGAGTCCCCACTCACCGCACAGGCAGAGCATCGCGGCGAGCATCACCCAGGTGTGATGCCAGACCGGGTAGACCCAGGTTTCGGTCATCGGAACTTTTCGGTTCGGCAGGTCTTCGACGAAGGCGTCGATTTGGGCGGCGGAGACGAGTTCACCGCCGGTCTGTTCGGCGATTCGGGCGAGCCTTTCGCGGTCGACCCGGAGCGACCGGAACTCGGCCGCCGACGGGTCACTTGACCATCCGGAGACCGCCGTTCCGACCTCGCTCCCGTCGGGGGCGTCGATCTCCGCTTCGACGCGGTAGCATCCCATCTCGGGTGCCCAATAAGAGGCCTGGTAGACTCCCGGTTGGTCCCCGATCGGTTCGGCCCGGAGCGTGAACGGCTCGCCGCCGAGCGGTGTGACGTGCAGCCGGACGCGGGCGTTATCGAGGGGCAGGTAAGCTTCGTCGCGGGCGGTGGCGACGATCCGAACGGGTTTCCCCGGGTCCGGCGGCGTGTCGACCCGCACCTCGGCACGACGGGGAACTTCGTTGACGAGCCAGTGGACGATTTGCCGCCACGCCTGAGCCGGGTCGTTCCGGGCGAACGATTCGTGGTCGGCGTTTGTGGGGTCCGCCTCATCGGCGGGGCCACGCCCCGAGCGGATCACGGCACCCGAGCGGGACCCGATCCCGATTTGCGACGACGGTAATTCGCGGCGCATCGACCACCGCCACAAATCGGTGATCGGCATCGCCGCCGCGCGTCCTTTGCCGAACCTTTGTGCCGCGAGGGCGATCGCTTCTCGACCGTCGAGGTCGCGTGCGGTGGCCAACAGCGAGGCACCCGGCTTGAGCGATCCGAGCGCGTTGACGCTCAGGAACGGCGGCATCCCTTCCAACCGTTTTGCCTCAGCCGCTTCCGTTTCTCGCAACCGCACCCAGGGCTGAAGCATTCCTTCCCGGGTCAGCTCGAGCCGGTATTCGCCGCTCGGGTTGGCGTCCGCCGAGCTCGCGGCGTAAGCCGGGGAGAGTTCACCGAGGGGCGAATCGCCGAACCGTTTCCCCGCGTACGATTCTTTCCCCCCCAACATCAAGAGTCCCCCGCCGCGGGCGGCGACGAATCGGCGGATCAGCAGCATTTGGTCCTGGGTAAAGAACTCCGGTTCCAGATCGTCGAGGATCAACCCGTGGTAGGCGAACAGTTCTTCGGCGGCGAGCGGAAAGCCGTCACTGAGTTCTTCCGACTCCCGCACCCCGAGTCGCACGATCACCGGCTCGTCGTATTGTTCGGCGGCTTCCTCTTCGTCGTCGCCGAGTCCGGCGAACAGCGGATTCGTCGTATTGACGCCACGATCGCGGAAGCTGAACTTCGGCTCTTCTTTCGCGATCCGCAACAGTCCGACCAGCTGCACTTCGGCGTCTTCGTCGAGGGACCGGCGCAAGAACTTGAACTCCCAATTGGGGCGGCCGGCGACGTACAGGATCCGGTACGGGCCGCTCGCACGTTCCACCGCCAATTGTCGAGAGTTGTTCGCCAACGTCGCCTCCGAGTCGGTGTCCCCATCGTCGAACGTCTCCTTTTCCTGGCTGAGAAAAGCGTCGACTCGAAAGAACCCGATCCCCGGCCCTTCGGGGCGGAAGCGAAACCGGATCGGTTCGGGAACGTTGTCCCCCGTGGGAAGCGTCACCGAACGCTCCTCGATCACCCGTTCGGAGTTCAGATCGGTGAGTCGCACCCGCGTTTCCTGGCGGTCCAAGCCTTGTTGGGCGAGCGAGACGTTGATCGTGACCGGCGCCGACTCGAAATCGGTTTGACGGATGCTGACATCGTCGATTCGCAAATCACGAAGGTCGCGGTTGGCGTCCGCGACGACCGGATAGACGGGAAACCCGAGTTCCGACCATTCGACTTCGTCCGTCGCATTTCCATCGGTGAACAGCAACGCGCCGCCGACCGGCCGTCCGGTGAACCGTTCCGCCAACGATTGCAGGCTCCCGCCCAACGTCGAACCGACGCCGTCGAAGCGGAGCGTTTCGAAGTCATCGGTCGCACGGAGCCGGGCATCGAACTGGTAGGTGCGGACGTCGAAATCTTGTTCGAGCCGGGTTCGCCAAGCGGATTCGGGGTCGACCATCGCCGCGACCTGTTCCCCACGCGTCGTGCCTCCCGGATCGTCCGCCAGCGTCATGCTGATGCTGTTGTCGACCATGATCGGCATCACGTTCGCCTGAGGCCGCGGACGTTCGCCGCTCCGCAAAGGTTCCAGCAGGCAAAACGCGATCAGCGCGACGGCGACGATTTTCAGGGCCCCGGCGATCCAAGCGATCCCGCCACCGACTCGCCCGCGGAGGTAGTTCCAGACGACGATCGCGACGACGATCGCGGCAAGGATCGCCGCGGGGACGACCCAATCGGGCGCGCCGACGATCAACCGCCCCGGTTCGACGTCAGCGGCGGTTTGGGCGAGCCAACGCATCAGCGACCCGCCCCCAGTCGCTCGTAGTACAGCCTGACCGCCTCGGAGAAACGGTCGGGCACCGGATCGCGGTCGATCGGCACGGTCGCGTTCCGTTCGGCCGAACGCCGCATCAACTCTTCCGCCACTTCTCGACGCAGCTCACGAAGCGGGCTGGCGATCAACTCCTCCACGTCGGGCCACTGCGGTTCGCGGGAATGTCGTCTTAATTCACGACGCATCTCTCGCGCCCGGTCGCGGATGCGGGCCGCATCGGACCGCAGTTCCGGGTCATCGACGATTTCCTCGACATCGCGGAGCCGGTCTGACCATTCGCGATATCCCTCGCCGGTCAACGGGTCACGGGTCGGATCGTCGGCGAAGCGTTCGATCAAACCGCCGCCACCGCCACGTCCGCCGCTGTCGGTCCCGCCGCCGCGGGTCGGGGAGCCCTCACCGCCAGGTTGGCCTGCACCGCCGGGCTGACCCTCGCCGCCAGGTTGGCCTGCACCGCCGGGCTGATCCTCGCCGCTAGGCTGGCCTTCCCCGCTAAGTTGGCCTTCCCCGCTAGGTTGGCCTTCCCCGCCGGGTTGGCCTTCCCCGCCGGGTTGGCCCGACTCGCCGGGCTGGCTGCCTTGGCCGGGCTGGCCCTCCTCAGAAGACTCGCCCGGCTGGCTTTCGCCGGCCGACTGGCCCTGTTCACTCGATTGACGCTGTTCACTCGATTGACGCTGTTCACTCGACTGGCCTGGCTCGCCTGCTTGCCCCGGCTCACCCGGTTGCCCTTCCGCGCCGCCGGGTCGATCAGCCGGCGCTTCCTCCTCGCGGTCGGACGGATCACGTTCGTCTGGATCTTGTCCTCCCCGCCTCCGGATCTCGTCGTCGAGATCTCGGGTCAACTGGTCCAGCTCGCCGAGCGCCCGCTCGAGCGCCTTGGTTCCGTCCCCGAGGACCGATTCGGCGGCCCGTTCGAGGCCCTCCCGGAGTTCGGTGATCCCTTCCGCGGCTTCCGCCTCGAACTGCCGGGCTTCGCGTTCGAACCCGTTGCGGAGCAGTTCGTCGGTGGCGCGAAGCTTTTCGTCGACCTGTCGCTGTTCGGCGGTCCGAAACGTCTGGTACAGGTTTTGGGCGAGCAGCGGTTCAGAGAGTTCGGCTTGCTCGACGGCGGTTTGGATTTCCTCCATCAATCGGTTCAGCTGCTCGCGTTGTCGATCGATCTGCTGGCGAACCTGTCCGCCGTCGTCTGCGCCGCGGAGTCCCGGCTGGGTGTCCTGATCGACCGCTTCGAGCTGATCTCGGAGTTGTCCTTGGCGTTCCTCGAGTTCTTGCGCCGACCGCCGCATTTGCCGCACGGTGTCGTCGAATTCGCCGGCCGATTCGCGGCGGAAGTCGTCGCGCATGTCAGACAACTCACGTTCGGCCCGGGTCCCCGCGGTCAACGCTTCGGCGGCGTCGTTTCGATCGAGCGCTTCGGTCGCCTGACGAACGTCCTCGCGAGTTTCCGACAGCCGTTCGGCGGACTCCGACATCCGCTGTTGGTTCTCGGGCGTCTGCATCCGTTCGGACAGCTCGTCGACTTCCCGGAGCAGGTTCTCCTGCTGGTCGCGGAGCCGTTTCAGTTGCCGTTCGATTTCTTCTCGTTCCTCTTCCGATTCGGCCTGCTCGAGCGCCGACTGCAACTGGGCGACTTGGCGGTTGAGGTCTTGTTGGCGGCGTGCCAGATCGCGGAGCCGGTTCAACACCTGTCGCGTTTCCCGCTGTTCCTGTTCTTGCGGTGAGTCTTCCGCCTGTTGCTGGGTTTCGTAACGGTTCTCTTCGCTGTCGAGTTCCAGCTCTTCGAGTTGTTGTTGACGAGACGCCGATCCGCCCGATTGTCCCCCTTGCTGTTGTTGTTGCCGCATGACTTGGAACTCACGCGCGCGGAGCTTGAGCAGCCCTTGGTAGGCCAGTTGTTCCGCGGTGAGTGCCACGTCGAGCGGGGCGACCGCCCCTTCGTCGGCGGCCGATCGGAGGGCTTTTTCGGCGGCCGCCATCGCCTCGGTCACTTCGGCGACATATTCACGCGACTGCGGGTCGCGGACTTCGCCAGCGAGTTCATCGAACTGAGCGATCGCTTCCTGCTGTGACTCGACGATCACACGCACGTCGCCGGCGAATCCTTCGGAGACGGCGTCGGCGGTTTCGCGGCGTTGAACGTTCCATGTCGCGTTGATGATCTCTTTTTGCAGTTCCGCCAACTCCTCGGCTTGCTGGCCGTTTTGGCCCTGCTGTTGGCCCTGCTGTTGAGACTGGCCGCCCGGGGGTTGTTCGCCTTGACGAAAGATCTCCTCGAACGGTCGGACTTCGGCAAAAAACAGGTCGCCGTCGGTCCGCCGCGTCTCGCCATCGGGGCCGACATCCTCGGCCCAGAAGTGGTACGCCAGCAGCTGGTCGGGGGCGGCTTCGAGCCGCTCCAGTTCGATCAGATGTTCGACCGTTTCGTTCCCGCCGCCTGGGATCGCTTCGCCGAGTGTCAACTCGACTTCGGGGCGATCGGCGAAGCGGTAACTCAATCCGACGCGGGCGACACCGAAATCGTCACCGACTTGCGCCGAGACCGGGAACTCTTCCAACGGCGAGACTCGGACGTCACCCCCGGAGAGCAGCTTCAAGTCCGGGGGGCGGTTCGGCAGGACGCGTGCGAACAGCTCCGACGGAGACTGATTTTCACGTCCTTCGGCGTCGACGAGGTGCAATTTCCATCGACGGGTCTGCTCCATCGGGACCGTCGCTTCGACCCGCGTGGGATCATTAGCCGACGTTTCGAGTGGGACATTCGTCCCGTCCTCGTCGATCAACACGGCCGAGTCGACCGGCTTATTCAGCCGCAACGACCAGGTCAACGACGATCCTTCGACGGCGGTGACCCGCACGGTATCCTGCACCCGTTTGTCCGGCATCTCGGTGTAACCCGGGAAGCGGAGGTCCGCATCGGCGCGAACCATCGCGGGGAACTCGAACACGTCGACGTCGAACCGTTCACTGATCAACGGCTGGGCGAGCACTTGGTAGGTGAACGGCCGATCGATCGCCGACACCACCGCGGCGACGACGGGGTCGTCCAGGTTTCTCGTCATCGTGATTCTCCGCTCGCCGCCGTCGGGGTCGACGCACACCAGGTCGGCCTGGTCGGGGACGGCCCCGGAGAATCGGGCGGTGATCACCAATCCGGTCCCCCGCTCGATCGAGACGTTGCCCGGTTCGACGCGAATCTTGTCACTCGGGGTCGACCGGCCGACGGAGGTGGACTCTCCGGGGTCGGGGGCGGCGATCGCGAGAAACCCCAAGATCGCGGCGAGCGCGGCGGTCGCGGTGAGCCCCGACAGTCGGCTCCAGAAGAGGTGACGCGACGAGACCGTTTCGGTCCACCGGTGAATACGGGCGTGATCACGGGTCTCATCGATCACCCGTCGCTGCAGGTACCCGAGCGCGGTGGGTGGCTTGGCTGCGGACGCGGCGGGGCGTCCAGGGGAGGCACTCGCGCCTTCGTCGTCGACCTGGCTGATCGCGGTCAAAAGTCGCTGCTGCAACGACGGGAACTTTGCCTCGATCCGTCCCGCGATCTCGTGTGTGTCGTGAAAGCTGAACCGCACGAAACACCACGCCGCGAAGACGCACCCGAGGGTCACGGCGAGGATCACGATCGCCGTCTCCGCCCCGGGCCGATCGCTCGAATCGATACGCCACAACGCGACCGCCGCGGCCGCGGTCGCGATCGCGGCGATCAGTGTCAGCAGTCGCCACCAACGGAGTTGGCGAAAACGGCGGGTCACCGGTTCGATGCATTGAAATAACGGTTCCGGCATCATCGTTTCCCTATGCGTTGATCGCGGTTTCGGGCCGAGCACTCGGCCGTCCCGCGAGCCATCCCCCAAGCCACGCCTCGAACCCCACCAGCGCCAACGCGGCGGCGAGTAACCACTGCCACAATTTTTGACGGCGTTCGAGTTCCAGGTCGCGAAGCTGTCTCGCCTGCTTCTGGCGTTCGCTCGCC
Source organism: Pirellulaceae bacterium (assembly GCA_041685355.1). Lineage (GTDB taxonomy): Bacteria > Planctomycetota > Planctomycetia > Pirellulales > Pirellulaceae > JAWLFY01. The sequence goes on from JAWLFY010000016.1 coordinate 23,273, forward strand.
GGCATCGCTTCCCCGAGAGACACCCCGTACTGTTCGAGCGTCTGTTCGCTCATCGGATCGGTACGACTTTCCGATTCGTCCAAGTTGACCGCAACCGGACGACGCTCGTCGCCGGCGATCCAGGCGTGAATCCCTGGCCGTTCGAACCGTCCCTTCGCCGTCGCGCGTTCTCCGTCCGAGCCGACCGTTTCGGCGAGTTCTTCTCCTGCGGGATCGGTCAAGCGGGCGCCGTCGATCGGCGGGTCGCCGACCGTGTCGCCGACGACATAAGACGACTCGGCCGACGTGTGTTCCGACTTCAGCAACCCGGTCATCCAGGGCAAGAACTTGGTCGACAACGCGAACTGGCTGTCTTCGGGGTGCCAGCCGCTGGTGATCACCACGAGCTTCCCCTCGCCGACGGACCGTTCCAGAATCGCCGCGGCGCCGTCGTCAAAGGTCGCCGGGGTGTCCCACACTTCGCCGCCCGGGGTAACGTCGCGGTGGGCCCAGAATCGGATCTGGGTGAAGTCGTTGAATTGTGGATCGGCGAGCGCGGAGAACCCCCGGTTGCGGAAATCGATCTTCGACAACATCGCATAGTCGTCGACTTCCGACTCGGTGATCCGCACCGAGTCGTCTCCGCTGATCCGCCGGAGCGTCGCCGTCCCTTCGGCGTCGGCCATCGCCGCCGTGATCACGGCCAACACGTGCCCGCCCGATTCCAGATAGTCCGCCAAGCGATCGGCATCTTCTGACGCGAGCGCCCCGGCGACGACGACGAGCGGAATTTCGTCTGGGTCCCAGCCCGGATCGATCTCCGCAGGCTTGAAACGCTTGACTTCGATCATCCTTTGTCGATCCCCGAGAGGCAAACGTGACAGGTAGTAGAACGGCCCGGGGTCTCGTGTTCGAGCGCCGTCATCCGGCGATTCGGCGGAGCCTTCCGATGGGGAATCATCGCCATCCGGTTCGGGGCCGATGTAGGGAACCGTTGCCGACCGCGGTTCGTTTTGGACGAAGTAACGGACGTTGTCGAAGTCATCGGCGTCGCCGCGGAGGATCAACGAGGCGTCCGTCGACTCGGGGGGCGACATCCGCACGACGCGGGTTTCTCCTGGCGGGACCTGAACGGGGACGGTCGACGCTTCGCGAACCGATCCTTCGCCCGAGCCCCACGACAATCGGAATTGGGCCATCTCGGCATTATCCGAATTCGCCACACGGACGCGGATCCGTTCCGCTCGATCGCGGGCGTTCGCCGGACCGGTCGGGTTCGACCCGACATCAGTCGATGCGTCGGCGATCGGATCCGCCTCGGCCTGCCCGTCGGCGGGCCGGAGGATCCGCGCGGTGGCGTTGGTGGGGCTCGCGGGATCGACCCGTCGCACGTCGAGCCGCAATCCGTCCGGCCAAGCGAATGACTGCAGACTCTCGACTTGGCTTCCCGATTGCAGATCGCTAATCAGCACCAGATGTCCCGGATCCGCGGCGTCGGCCCGCCGGTTCTCGTCGGGGTCCGCTTCGACGCCAGCGTTCGCGTCCGCTTCGACCGCATCGGGGGGTTCGTAGCCGGCGGTCATTTCGGCGGCGAACGTGAGCGCCCGCCCCAAGTCGGTCGCATCCCAGGTGGGACGCATCGATCGGATTCGCTCGAGCACGGTGTCACGCCGCCGGGCCGGGGACAAGCGATCGGTCTCGTCGAATCCCGCGACGACGCGTGGGGCGCGGTCGAAGGCGACGACGGCCAAGCGGTCTGCCGGGTCGAGGCCGTCGAGCACGGCTTCGGCGGCGCGGAGCGATCCGGACCAAAGCCCTCCCCGCCGCAGGCTGGCGCTGGTGTCGATCAACAACACGACACGTTGTCCGGCGACACCCGGTTCGGCGTCGGCGGCGGACCGCCAAAACGGTCTCGCGAACGCGATCGCCAACAACAAGATGACCAGCGAGCGAACGAGCAGCAGCGGCCACTGGTCGAGCCGGCTCCGTCGGGTCAGCCGGGGCGGCGAGGGGCGGAGGAACATCAGCGAGCTGAAGGTCGTCTGGCCACGCGGCCGGCGACGGATCAGGTGGGCCAGGATCGGGAGCCCGATCGCGGCGGCGCCGGCGAGGAACAACGGCGCGAGGACGCTCATGACCCGCCTCCCCGGGACGCGGCCGCGATCGCCCCGCCCCGCGCGATGCCCCGGCCGCTCCGAGCGCCACCGTTGACGATGTCGAACAGCACGCGATCGAGCGGTTGGTCGGTCGTCACCGTGTGGGTCGTGACGCCGAACCCGTCGGCGACCGCTTGGAGTTGCTGGCGGTGCTCGTCGAACCGCTGCCGGTATTCGTCGCGGGCGGCCTCGGGATCGAGATAGATTTCCTGGCCCGTTTCCAGATCGACCACCATCCCGGGCTCGGAAAGTTGCAGTTCGAGCTCCGCCGGGTCGAGCGTGCGGATGATCATCACCTCGTGCCCGCGGGAGCGGAGGTAGCCGAGATTCGTCCGCAACGTCTCGGGCGGGACGAGCAAGTCCGAGACGATCACGATCATCCCACGTTTGCGGATCATCGTCGCCATCTGTTCCAACGGCGCCGCGATGTCGGTTCCTCGCCCGGCGACGTCCCGTGACAGGTTCACCAACAATTGGTGGAAATGGCCGGGGCGATTGCGGGCGCTGAGAAACTCGCCGACCGATTCGTCGAACGTCAACAGCCCGATGCTGTCACGCTGCAACGTTAGGTAGTACGCGAGCGAAGCGACGAGCGTGCGGGCGTACTCGATCTTCGTCAACTCCCCCGACCCGTATCCCATCGAACGACTTCGGTCGAGAACGAGATAGCAGCGACGGTTCGTCTCATCCTCGAACCGCTTGATGTAGTACCGATCGGTACGGGCATAGACTTTCCAATCGAGTCCCCGCGGGTCGTCGCCAATGGTGTACGGCCGGAACTCGCTGAACTCGACCGAAAACCCATGAAACGGGCTCCGGTGCAACCCGTTGTAGAAACCTTCCACCACCACCTTGGCTCGCATCGCCAGGTTTTTGATCCGCATCACCGCGGCGGGGTCCACGGTGTCGAATCGCGGGCGATCCACGGGCGGGACGGCGGAGCCGCCGTTGGGCTGGACGGGGTTCGCGGACATTACATGATCATACGGGGACGGTACGTGATCAGACGGGGACGGTCTCGAGCAATCGGTCGATGACGTCTTCGACGGTGACCCCTTCCGCTTCCGCCTTGTAACTCAGCAACACCCGGTGCCGAAGCGCGGGGTGGGCGAGGGCGCGGACGTCGTCGATCCGTACGTGGGCTTGGCCGTTGAGCAACGCCCGCGCCTTGGCGCCCAGCACGAGCGTCTGTGCCGCCCGTAAGCCGGCGCCCCAGCTGACCCAGTGGTTCACAAAATCGGGGGCTCCGTCGCGCCCCGGGCGGCTCGCCGACGCCAACCGCACGGCGAACCGGGCGACCTCTTCGGCGATCGGCACCTTGCGGACCGCGTCGTGGAACAGAATCACGTCCTCGCCGCTGAACAGCGGTTCGATCGGGTCCGGTCGCTTCGACGTCGTCTGCATCACCACCGACAACTCGTCCGCCTCCGGCAAGTAATCGATCAGCACGTTGAACATGAAGCGATCGAGCTGCGCCTCCGGTAGCGGGTAGGTCCCTTCCATCTCGATCGGGTTCTGTGTCGCGAGCACGAAGAACGGTTCTTCCAACGGGTACCTTTGCCCCGCCGCGGTCACCTGGTGTTCCTGCATCGCTTCCAGCAACGCCGCCTGCGTCTTCGGCGGCGTCCGGTTGATCTCGTCGGCCAGCACGACGTTCGCGAAGATCGGTCCCTTCACGAACTGCATCGTCCGCCGTCCGTCGCGGGTCTCTTCCAAGATCTCCGTCCCCGTGATGTCGGACGGCATCAGGTCGGGGGTGAACTGGATCCGCTGGAACTTCAGATGAAAGATCTGCGCGACGCTGCTGACCAACAACGTCTTCGCCAGACCTGGTGCCCCGGTAATCAGGCAGTGTCCGCCCGAGACCAAACAGACCAACAACTGCTCGATCACGTCCTGTTGGCCGACGATCTGTTTCGCGAGTTCCGCCTCGATCCTTGCCCGGCCTTCCCGGATCTGTTCGACGACCCGGGCTTCCTCTTCGAGCGACATCGCTTCGGTACTCATGACGGCAATCGTTGTTACGGGTGGCGGTCGCGGGGTGAAGATGCAAGATCGCGAGCGTGTTCAGTGGGTCATCGCGTAGGTCACGATGTTGATCCCCATCGGGTAGGCACGTTTGACCGAGAACGTCTCGAAGTACCACTGGTCTTCTCCCTCCCGTTCCCAGCCGTCGCCGAGGTCGGTGTTGTGGCAGATGAAGACCATGATCCGTCCTTCGTCGTCATAGATCGCGCGGTAATGGACTTGCCGCGTATCCTCGCCTCGCCGCGGCGGGTCCCAACTCACCAGCCGCCCGCTGGCATCGACGTAACCGTTCCCGATCGCGGGGACCTGCGGCTTCTCCTTCAAAGGGTACACGCACTGGAAGATCTCATGTTCCAGCGGCACCTCTTCGGGCGACCGATCGGGAAACACCATCGCGAGCTCACGCCGGAGGTTCTCGTACTCGCGGTCTCCCCAAAAATCGTCGAACATGACGAACCCGCCGTTCAAGCAGTACCGTCGGAATCGCTGGCGTTCGGGAGGGCTGAACATTAAGTCGCCCGGCTCGACGACGTACAAAAACGGGTAGTCGAACAGCCGCTCATCCGCCAAATCGATGACGGCCGGTTCGGGGTTCACCCGCAGCGTGGTCAACTGTTGTAGCCGCAACGAGAAGTTCAGGTCGCTGTCGGGATAGTCGACCGCCCACTTGCTCCGCCAACCTCGCCCGGAGTCGTATCGCAGGCGGGCGAACGTGAACACGTCGGCGGGGAAGTTTTCGTCGATGTCCCATTCCGGGACGCCGCGGCGGTCAACCGATTCGGTCCCCCGGTCGTCTCGCCAACGCCCCCGCTGGGCCCACGCGACGCCGGTCAACAGCACCCCCAACGTCATCCACACGATCACCCGGCGCCGGCGAAACGTCATCGGCTCTGCTCCTCGCTCCGACCATCGGAACCGTTGCCCGCCTCGTCGTTGCCCAGGTCGTCGGCTTTCTGATCGGCCTTTTCCTCGTCCGGCTCCGATTCGACGGCTTCCCACGACGCCAGCGTCCGCAGCGCGTCGCGATATCTCGGTGCGTCCTCGAGAGCCATCAACAGGTGACGTTTCGCCCGGTCTGGCTGCTCGAGATCGCGAAGGGCCTTGGCCATTCGGTAATTCAATCCGGCGCGGTCGATCGGGTCGAGAGCCGCGAGCGACTTCAGCGACGTGACGACACGTTTCGGGTCGTGCAAACGCTCGGCGGCTTCGGCCAAACGCTGATGCCCGATCGGCAACAGCGGTTGGATCGCGAGCACCCGTTCGCAATCGGCGCGAACCTGTTCCCAGTCCTCCTCTTCGCGCCCCAACTCGATCAGCCGGATCAGCCCCGGGAGGGCGTCGCTGGAGCGCCCGACCCATTCACGCAGCACCTCGCGTTCTCGCTCGGTCTCCTCGAGCGTTTGGTAGAGCCCCGCCAGTTCTTCGAGCACACCGCCACGTTCACCGCTGAGGGCGCCGGATTCGCGGATCGTCTCGAGGGCCTCGGCCGCTCGGCGGTGTTCCCCTTCGCGGGCTTTCACCCGGGCGATCGCCCGCAACGCCCAAAAGTTGTCCGGCCGCTCGCGGCTCCACGCGAGCAATTGCTCGGGCGTCCCCTGTTCCGGATATTGCTCGCGTGACCACCGAAGCGTTTCGCCGAACGCTTCGGCGCGGCGTTTCGCGTAAGCTTCGAACTGGTCATCGAGCTTCGCGATCGGTCCGACGTTCCGGGCGAGGGCGTCGTTGATCGCCAAGCCGTCGCCGAGATCTTGAAGCACGCCGCGGAGCGAATCGAGTCCGTGTTGATCGATCAAGAACTCGACGACGAGCGAAGATTGGTAGTAGGCGAACTGCAGATGGACCGGGGAGGGCGGATTCAAGAACGCGCCGCTTAACCGGCTCACCGGGGTCAGCTCATCGAGCAGCATTTGCCGGTATCGCGGCGTCATCCGCTCGCCCCACGCCCCGTCCCGTTGGCGTTCTTCGTAAACCGAGATCCCCTCGCTCAGCCACCGCGGCATGCGGTTCTTGGTCTTGCCGAGTGTCACGACGTGACAAAGTTCGTGCCACAGGACCGATTCCCAGTTGGACGGCCGTTCGCCCTGCGACGCCGGGCTGTTCGCGGTGATCAGGCGGCCGAAGCAAACCCCCAGAAACCCGGCACCCCCGGGGAGCCCGAAGGTGCGGATCGCGAAGTCCTTCTGGTCCGGGAAGATCTCGACGAGGATCGGCTTGTCGGGTTGGACATCGTACTTGTCGAAAAGCAGCTCCCGGCCTTCGCCGAGTAACTCGAGCACCGCGTCGCCATAGACCTCCGCCTCTCGTGGATCCATCCGGACGATCACGTCGCCGACCGAAAGGGTGCGGAATCCGTCGACGCGATCGCGGAGCGTCACCAAGTTATGAGCAACGACGTTGTAGGGGTCTTCTTCGACGACCCCCTCGGCGAGTTCCCAGCCGATCTCGTCGTTCCCGAGCCGCAACATGTCCTGAGCCAGTTGAAAGCTTGCCGAGGCGTGATTGGGATCGCGGATCAAGGCTTGCCGCTGATACTCCGCCCCCTCGGCGAAACGGTATTTGTCCGAAAGCTTCCTCCCGATCAGGTGGTCGACCTCAGGATTCTGCTCCCACGTGCTGAGCGCCGCGGCCCGCATCAACGCTTCGATTTCGAAGTCCCCGCGGAGATGAGCCAGCACGGCGAGGTAGGCCCAGGCGCGGGGTTCGTGGGGGTTGATCTGCAAGACCTTCGTGAGCAACGCGTCCGCCCGTTCGTACGCTTCGCGGTCGATCGCATGGTCGATCTGGAACAGCAAGCTGTCGACATGCCGGGGGTTCAGCGTGAGCGCGCGCTCGAGCGCCTCGTTCGCCCGCCCGGTATCCGACGCCGCCCAGGCGCGGGCTTGCAGGTAGAACAGCCTGGGGTTGGCGCCGTCGACCTCCTCGGCCCGCTGGAGAGTTTCGGCGGCGACGCGAAAGTCCCCCTTGTCGAGGGCCAACTCGGCGGTGGCGAGGTACGCCTCCAGGTAATCCGGTTGGGATTCGCGGACCCGGTCGTAGAAGAGCTGCAACACCTTGCGGGCGTCTTCGCCGCGGCGGGCGAAGTATCGTCCCATCGCGACCAGCTTTTCCCGGCTGGCGTAACGGGACGTCGACCGCCGCAACTGTTCGCCGACTTCCGCCCACTCGAGACGCGCCTCGGCGTCGCGGTCATTCATCCGCAACACCTCGACGCCGAGCATGCGGAGGGGGATGCTTCCGGAATAGCGGCGGATCGCGGCCTGGTAGGTTTCGAGTGCCTCGTCGTAGCGACCGCGGGCGAGCAAGGAGCGGATCAGCAGGTCGGACCAGCGTTCGTTCCAGATCCCCCGCTCGACTTCGGCCGCGGCGACGTCCGCCGCCTCGTCGTACTGACCGCTCCGGTACAGCAGTTCCGCGGCCTCGTAGTCGGCCGCCGCGAGCGGGCCGGGAAGGAACCCCGCGAAGAAGCTTGCCAGCAGAACGACGATCGGGATGAAGCTCGACTCGCCGAACCGGCACAGGCGGGCGTCGCGGGCGACGGACGCGGACGGCTTGGCGAACGGAATCCTCAACGGCCTGGCCCTTCCCGGTTGGACTTGGAAGCTCCTCCCAAGTCTAACGCGACCGGCAAGCCTCGTGTCTAACGCGACCGGCAAGCCTCGTGTCTACCGCGACCGGCAAGCCTCGTGTCGACCGCGACCGGCAGGTCACCCCGCCGGCGTCAGCCTTCGATGTCGATCCCCATGCTTCGGGCGGTCCCTTCGATCATCCGGACGGCCTGGTCCATGCTGCGGGCGTTGAGATCGGCCATTTTCTTTTGGGCGATCTCTTCGCACTGCGCCCGGGTGACCTGGGCAACCTTATCCTTGTTCGGCACGCCACTCCCCTTGGCGATTCCGGCGGCTTGCTTGAGCAGCGAAGCGGCGGGGGGGCTTTTGGTGACGAAGTCGAAACTTCGGTCGTTGTAGACCGTGACGATGACCGGGATCGGCGTCCCGTTGTACTCCTTCGTCCGGTCGTTGAACTGTTGAACGAATTGTCCCAGGTTCACGCCGTACTTCCCGAGGGAGGTCCCGACCGGAGGAGCCGGGGTCGCCTGACCGCCGGGGACTTGGAATTTGGCTTGACCGGTTACTTGTTTGGCCATCGATCGTCGATTGGAAAGGAGAAAGGTTGGTGGTTACGCGGCGCGGCGGTCAAAGCGATTCGATCTGCCAGTGATCGAGTTCCATCGGGACGCTGCGGCCAAAGATATTGATGATCACGGTGACGCGGCCGTTCGCCTCGTCGACCGCGTCGACTTCGCCTTCCTGGTTTTCGAAATTGCCTTCCTTAACCCGAACCCGGTCGCCGACTTTGAACGGGATCGCGGTTTTGATGACCGGCTCCTCGTCGTCATCTTCGCCGCCACGGAAGATGAATCGTTGGATGTCCTCCGGTTCCATCGGCATCGGTTTCCCGGCGGTGCCGGTGAAATCGCTGATCCCCCCCGTTTCCCGGACCAGGAACCACGTGTCGTCGTTGACGATCATGTGGGCCATCACGTAGCCGGGCAACAATTTGCGTTTGGTGACGCGTCGTTTCCCGTCACGGGTAAAGGTCGCGACATCCTCGGTCGGGACGACGATGTCGCCGAAATACCCCTCCATCCCCTCCATTTTGACCCGTTTACGGAGCGCCTCGGCGATCGAGTCTTCGCGGTTGAACGCGACCTTCAGGATGTACCAATCCATCTGCGGTTCGGCATCGCCTTCCGTTTCGGCTTGGCCTTCCGGCTTCGCGTCGGCTTTCGGCTTCGCTTCAGCGGCGGCCGGCGGCAACTCCGGAGGGCCCTTGGCGGCGTCGTCGGACGCGGCGACCGGTTGGTCGTCGCCCGCGTCGGGATTGCCCCCCTCGGGACGACCCGCGTCGGGATCGTCTCCGGCGGGACCGCTCTCGGTGGTGGCGGGATCCTCCGTGGCGGGCACGTGGTTCTCTGGCACGTGGGTCTCTTCGGAGGGTTCGGGTCGATTCACGGTTTCACCGGTGGTCGGTGTCGATGACGGGAGGATTTACAGGACGGGAGGCGGTGCGGTGGGAGACGGATCGCCGCCCGACAGGCGGACAGAACGGCTAACCGGTCACGCCGATGAACTCGAAGATGTACTGCCAAACGATGTCGAACAAGAACAGCGTCATCGCGAGGAAGAAGATCGTGAAGATCACCACCATCGACGCCCGGATCAGTTCTTCCTTGGCGGGCCACGTGACCTTGTTCATCTCGGCCTCGACGGCGACCAGGAAGTCGGCGAAGCGGGGCCAATTGACGACGCGGAATCCGAACCACAGTCCGGCGGCGAAGAGCACCCCGGGGACCCCGTACGAAGCCGCACCGGGGCCGCCCCGGAGCGTCGCGTAGAGGCTCCAACAGCCCAACCCGACGATCACCCAGATCACCAGCGCGGTGACTTGGCGGACGATCCGTCCTTGGTTCGGCTTGTAGACCGACGACTGAAACAGCTCGGCCAATAACGGGGCGTTACTCCCATGGGCAAGATCTCGGGACACCCATTCACTCCTGTGACTCGACGCCGAGAACACGGCGCCGGTTGGACGCCGCATCGGTACGCTGGACGGTGTTAGTGATTCGACGCAATCGGTTCGATATTGACCGGTTGAATTTACCGGATAACCGCAGTTCCCGAATCCCCAACGACCGCGGTTCGATGACGGGGTTCGGGGAAACGGAGGACGAAGGCAGGGGTGGAGGGACTCGAACCCGCAACCGCTGGTTTTGGAAACCAGTGCTCTGCCAATTGAGCTACACCCCTACAATTGAGCTGAAAACTCGGGCTGAATTGAAACCTCGGGCATCGGTCAGCCCGAAACGTATCAGCCCGAACCGAGAATGTCCAATGACCAACGGCCCGCAAAAGGGGGACGTTGGCCATCGGCGTCCTCTCGGTCGGGTTCGCGGGACCGCCTCGAGAGCCGGCCTCGCGGCATCGACAATCTTTTACTCGACGATCTTGGTCACCACGCCGGAGCCGACGGTGCGGCCCCCTTCGCGGATCGCGAACCGGACGCCGTCGTCCATCGCGATCGGCTTGTGAAGCTCGACCGTCACCTTCACGTTATCGCCAGGCATACACATTTCGGCGTCGACCAGGTTCGCGGTCCCGGTGACGTCGGTGGTGCGGAAGTAAAACTGCGGCCGGTAACCGCTGAAGAACGGCGTGTGACGGCCGCCTTCATCCTTGCTCAAGCAGTACACCTCGGCTTCGAACTTCATGTGCGGGTTGATGCTGCCCGGCTTGGCGAGGACCTGACCCCGTTGGATCTCTTCCCGCTTGACCCCACGGAGCAGACACCCGACGTTGTCTCCCGCCCGGCCCTCGGTGAGTTCCTTGCGGAACATCTCGACGCCGGTGCAGGTCGTCTTGGCCGGCGCGGCGGAGAGGCCGATGATTTCGACTTCCTCGCCGACCTTCACCACGCCCCGCTCGATCCGGCCGGTGGCGACGGTCCCACGACCTTCGATCGAGAACACGTCTTCGATCGCCATCAGGAACGGCTTGTCGTCTTCCCGTTCCGGTTCGGGGATGAAATCGTCGAGCGCGACCATCAGATCCGTGATGCACTGGCTCGCGGCCGGATCGTCTGGCTTGTTGTACGCAGGCAACGCCGAACCGCGGATGACCGGCACGTCGTCCCCGGGGAAGTCGTACTTACTCAGCAGTTCGCGAACTTCGAGTTCGACCAACTCGAGCAGTTCCTCGTCGTCGACCAGGTCGCACTTATTGAGGAACACGACGATGTACGGCACGCCGACCTGGCGGGCCAGAAGCACGTGTTCCTTCGTTTGCGGCATCGGCCCGTCGGCCGCCGAGACGACCAGGATCGCCCCGTCCATCTGGGCCGCCCCGGTGATCATGTTTTTGACGAAGTCGGCGTGCCCGGGGCAGTCGATGTGGGCGTAGTGACGCTTGTCCGACTCGTACTCGACGTGAGCGACCGCGATCGTCACCGTCTTGGTCGAGTCTCGGACCGTCCCGCCCTTGGCGATGTCCGAGTACCCCTTCGCCTTCGCCAACCCCTTGGCGGCTTGGACCGCCAGGATCGCCCCGGTCGTGGTCGTTTTGCCGTGGTCAATGTGGCCGATCGTGCCGACGTTGACGTGCGGCTTGGTCCGTTCAAAAGTTGCCTTAGCCATACTAATACACCTGCACTTGCGCCATGCCATCACCGGCCCAGGGATACGCCCCAGGCTGGCCCGATCCGTCGCCGTCCGCGTTCACACCCGCGGAGCTCTCGCCGACGTCCGGCCGCACTGGCCACACTCGATCAACTGTGAATCGAAAGGAAACTGGTACTCGCGACGCCCCACCGCGGGACGCCGCCCTCAAAACTCGTATGCTGCCGCTAAAATCACGCGGCGATCGCAAAAACCCGACACTCCGCCCCTGCCGAGCGGTCGACCGCTCACGAGAGCTGCTGATGGGATTTGAACCCATGACCTCATCCTTACCAAGGAGGCGCTCTACCACTGAGCTACAGCAGCCTGCTTTTCGTGCCCTCAACGATGCTTATCCGCGCCCCCGACGATGCTTATCCGCGCCCCCGACGATGCTTATCCGTGCCCTCGACGACGACCGGGACGCACAACCGATGCCGGAGGACGCGTCCGTACCGCCAAGCGGGTGAAGGGAATCGAACCCTCGTATTCAGCTTGGAAGGCTGCTGCTCTACCATTGAGCTACACCCGCGATCAACCCCACGACCAACGACCGACCCGACCCGCGACCCCGCCTGCAACACACCCCCAGACCACGACACGCCTCTCCTCAACTTGCCGTGGACCCCGGCCTTGCCTAACCCGTTCGCTCGACGCTTCGTTCCGAAAGTTCACCGCCTGCCGGCTCGATTCACGTGCGACAAACGTCATGGGGGCTACAGGATTCGAACCTGTGTAGGCATAGCCAGCGGATTTACAATCCGCCCCCTTTAACCACTCGGGCAAACCCCCTGATGCCGTTGCGGACCCGTCAATCGACGGGACCCGGCTTCGACAATCTCTCTCGGTGCGTCTCGTTAGTCTGGGCCAGTTTCTTTTTCTGGGCAAAGTTCGTTTTCGGGGCGAGTTTCGTTTTCGGGGCGAGTTTCGTTTCGTCATCTGTCACCCGGCGGACCGCTCGGCCGAAGCCGCCCGTCGCAGAGCCAGCGGAGGGATTCGAACCCACGACCGGCTGATTACAAATCAGCTGCTCTGCCAACTGAGCTACGCTGGCAACCGAGCGTGGATGGCGACCGACCGGGGCTGGTGTCGGGGCCGGCCCGCTTGGGAGCCGTACGGGTGGCATGTCCAGGACGATGCCGTCGGAAGGGCAGAGTGTAGCGATCACGCCGAGGGCGGCAAGACGGAATTGGCCCCGAACCACCCCGAATCGCTAGGAATCTTGTCGATCCCGGTCAGAAATCGATGACCAACCCGTCCTCGGCGACGATGACCCGGCCCGCGTAGGACTTGCCGATCGCGGTGACGTCGACCGGGTCCGCTTCCTCGCAGCTCGGATCGATGTGCGTCAGCACGAGCGTTTTCGGTCGCGTCGCGGCGGCGACCTCCGCCACCCGGCTGGCCCAGCTGTGCCCGGTTCGCTCCGCCCATGCCCGGTGGCGGTCTTGAAAGTAGCACTCATGGACCAGCAAGTCCGCCCCCGACATCCATTCCAGCACCTTCGGCGGATGGTCCCCGGTGGTATCGGTGGCGTAGACGAGCGATTTGCCGCTCGGCCATTCCAGCCGGTAGGCGACCGAGCCGCCCGGATGTGTCTGTCGCCGCGTGCTGACTCGGACCGTCGCTCTCTCCGGGGCGCCCGGTGGCTCGGGCGGTTCTCTCCCGACCTCCCCCTTTCCCCTGCCATCGGCGTCTCGCGGGAGGACCGCGTCGCCGGCTTCGAACGATTCTCCCGCGATGACTCCGTTCCACGATGCCGGGAGCGGGACCGGAAAGAGGAGCTCGTGGAACAGGTGCTCTCGAATCGCCGCCAATTTTTCCGGTTCGCCCCAAACGGACAAACGGTCGATCGGACGGCGGGCCAGCATTCCGACCAGGAACGTCAGACCGAAGGTGTGGTCGAGGTGAGCGTGGCTGAGCAGGACGTCGAGCGACCGGACCTCGGGCAACTGAACCTGCGGCGACCGCTCGCGGATCCATTCCGCCAGCCGAAATAGGCCGCTGCCGGCGTCGAGCACGATCCCCGACTCGGGAAGGAAAAAGCAGGACGTGTGACGACGGACATTGGGGTGATAACCGGCCGTGCCGAGACAGTGCAGCTGCATGCGAGACTGGTCCCCCCGGGGCCGGGCCGGGCACGTGATTCCGTCGGGCGACACGTGACTCCGTGGTGCGACACGCGATTCCGTCGTGCGAACGGTTTGCCCGCGCGGCTGGAGCCCCCAACCGATTCGCCAGAATACCCGACAGGACTGGGCCGCGCAACGTCCCGTCGCGTGTGTCGCCAGCAAATCAGTGAGAGCCGCGACAGGCGATGGTGCCGCAGGACGAGGGGAACCGATTCCGCTTTTGCCGGTTGACGCGGATTTCTCGTTGACGCGGATTTCTCGTTGACGTGGATTTCTCAGTGCTTATCCGAAAAGGGGGCCGACCCTCTCCCGGAGCGAGCCGGTAGTCACCCAAGGACGCGGAAAAGCCGTTGAACGCAATGTCAGCTGGAAACCTACAAAGGGTCGGCCCTCTTTTCGGACAGGCACCGAGTTTGGCAGAGCCTGATTTTGGCGGGCTCGCGGAATCACGGACGAGTACCAGAGGGAGATGCGAGTGGGGGGTTTTGTTCGTCTGCCGAGGCGGATGGGGTGGACGGAGCGATGCCCTGCACTTGCCCACGCCGAACCGAGCCGATATCTTCTTCGCACCACGGTTTCAGACGCTCTTGCCAGGGGCGTCGCGGTCGCTTTCGGCGGCCATGCGTGCCTCGGCGACCCGCGCGGCTTGCGGGCATGTCAGCGGATGTGGCGGAATTGGCAGACGCGCTAGACTCAGGATCTAGTGCCCGATAAGGGCGTGGAGGTTCAAATCCTCTCATCCGCACTGCGACGGAGCGGCTCCGCCGGAGTCACTCCCCGCAGCTGATCTCTCGAGTCGAGTTTGACTCACGAGGGCCCCTTGGATAGGATCCGAGAAGGTGAAGGTTCTCCCGGCACCGTCCGCTTTGGCGGTTTTGTCACCTGAAGGGACTCCTTGTGGGCGTCCCGAGGGTCTCGAAAGTGTCCTTCAGGTGGTCGGGCTAGGGGAGTCGCGATTGGCGATTCCGGCCTTCTTTCCTCCGTCGGAATTCGGGTTTTCCGGTTCCGGTCCTGCCTTCGAAATCCCACCTTTCCCTTTGACTTCCACGGCTGGCGTCGCCGGTCCAACGGGTCCGTGACGGTCAGTGAGCGGCTGACTCGGTGATGGACGTCGCTGGACGTGAACAACCGGTGGCGGCATGAACCCGACTCGCGGACCACGCCGGATGAAAGGCGCCGTGCCGTTAGCCATACGTGCTCGGTCGCGACGGGTTGACGTCCCGCCCGCCGGGATTGCCCGCGAGTTGGCCTCGGGGTCGAGTTGGCCTCGGGGTGTCGGGACGTCCCGCCCGGGTCGGCTCGGCGGATCGGACCGCGTCGATCCCGAACGGTTCGGCTCGGTTCGCGGCCCCACGGCGAGAGAGCAACGTGAGAAACCATGAGTTCCACCGGGAAGCAAGTCGAGAAACGGATGATCACGAACGTGCAATCGATCACCCCCACGCTCTCCCCCGAGCAACTTCGTCAGGTCGCCGAAGCGATCCACGACCCCGGGGCGCTCGCGTCGTTGGCGTTGCAATGGGATTTCGGGGGCCCGCGGGAACTGCTCGCCGAAACCGCACGGGTCCTCGGTTTGGAATGGATCGGTGGCGATGACATCGACGTCAAGCCGGAGGCGATGGAAGGTTTCCCGTTGAAGTTGGTGCACCGCTATGACGTGTTCCCTCTGGAGCGAACCGATCGCTGGATCCGCTTGGCGGTGGGCAACCCGTTCGCCTTCGAAGCGTTCGACACGGTCGCTTCGGCGGTTTCGTTGGAGGTTCGCCCGGTGGTGGCGACGCCCGACGCGGTCCGCCAGCTGATCAAGCGTCACCTGGGGGTTGGGGCGGAGACGATCGACGGGCTGATCGCGGCGCAGCGTCAGCAGTCGGGCGACATCGAGATGCTCGAGGACCTCGACCTGGACGGTTCGGAGGACGCGGAGGCGGCGTCGCAGGCGTCGGTGGTGCGGTTGGTCAACGAGATCTTGACCGAGGCGATCGAGGCGCGGGCGAGCGACATCCACATCGAGGCGCAAGAGGCACAGCTCAAGATCCGTTATCGGATCGACGGGGTGTTGCAGCGACAGAGCACGCCGCCGGAGATGAACCAGTTCCAGGCGGCGATCGTCAGCCGGCTGAAGATCATGGCGAAGATGAACATCGCCGAGAAACGGGTCCCTCAAGACGGCCGGATCAAGTTGCGGGTGGCCGGCCGCGAGGTCGACATTCGGGTCTCGATCATCCCGATGCTGCACGGCGAAGGGGTCGTGATGCGGGTGCTCGACAATTCGAACTTGAACTTCTCGCTCCGCGGGATCGGGATGCCCGAGTCGACGTATGAGCAATTCCGGCGTTTGATCCGCCAGCCGCACGGGATCGTGTTGGTCACCGGGCCGACCGGTTCGGGGAAGACGACGACGCTGTACAGCGCACTGAACGAGATCAAATCGGAAGACACGAAGATCATCACGACGGAAGACCCGATCGAGTACCAGCTCGATGGGATCAACCAAATCCAAGTCCAGCAAAAGGTGGGGCTGACGTTCGCGGCTTGCTTGCGGGCGATTCTGCGGCACGACCCGGACGTCGTGCTGGTCGGGGAGATCCGTGACTTGGAAACGGCGATCAACGCGACCCAGGCTTCCCTGACCGGTCACATGGTATTCAGCACGCTCCACACCAACGACGCGGCCGGGTCTTACATGCGGCTTTGCGACATGGGGGTCGAGCCGTTTTTGGTGGCGAGCACCTTGGAGGGGGTTCTCGCCCAGCGTTTGGTGCGACGGTTGTGCCCCGATTGCCGTCAACCGGTCGATCCGGGCACGTCCGACTTGCCGGAAGATTTCCCCGTCGATCGGCTGGAGGGAAACTTGTGGCGGCCCGAGGGTTGCGAGCATTGCCGGGGGACCGGGTATCGGGGCCGGATGGGGATCTACGAGTTGCTCGTCAGCGACGAATCGATCCGCGAGTTGGCGACCAACCGGGCGGCGTCCAACGTGATCAAGAATGCGGCGGTGAAGTCGGGCATGATGACGCTCCGTGACGACGGTTGGGAAAAAGTTTTATCGGGGATCACGACCGTCGAGGAGGTGATCCGTGTCACCAAGGCTGACTGAGCGACGATCCCCCCAGGGGAAGCCCCCTTTTCGGATCGGTTTTGCGCCGAACGGGCGGGTACGCGACCATGCCTGATTTCGCGTACGTCGCGAAGACGCTTGCCGGCGGCCGAGAACAAGGGGTGATCGAGGCGGGATCACGGCACGAGGCGCTGCGGCGGTTGCGGCAACGCGACCTGTTCCCGATGTCGGTCGACGACGCGGCGCCGTCCGGGATGGCCGGGGCGTCGCTGCAGTTCCCTTCGCGGATCAAGAAGGAGCAGGTCGCCGACCTGTGCACGCAGCTCGCGGATCTGCTCAACAACGGCGTCCCGATGCTCGAGGCGATCTCGATCCTCGGTGAGGTTTCGATCCACCCTCGGCTGCAGGAGGCGATGGGTCGGATCCACGACGCGGTCGCCGAAGGGGCGAATCTGGACGAAGCGATGGCGGCCGAGCCGGCGGTGTTTTCGGAGCTGACGATCTCGATGGTCCGCGCCGGCCAGGAGGGGGCGTTTCTGGAAGAGGCGTTGCAGCGGACGGCGAACTTTCTCCGCAAGCAAGACGAGATGCGGGCCAAGATCGTCGGGGCGCTGACGTACCCGATCATCTTGGGCGTCGTCGGGACGTTGATCACGTCGCTGATGATCGTGTTCCTGGTCCCCAAGTTCCAGCCGTTTTTCGACCGGCTCGAACAGGCCGGCAGCGGGCTGCCGCTGGTAACGGTGCTGTTGCTCGGGATCAGTCACGGGCTGATGCGGTACGGCTTGTTGTTGCCGATCCCGATCGCGTTGGCGGTCGTCGGCGTGCGCCGTTTTTTGGCGTCCGATCGGGGGCGGTTGCTGTGGGACACGTGGAAGCTGAAAGTCCCGTTGCTTGGCGACATCTTTCATGACGCCGCGGTATCCCGCGCGTGTCGCGTGCTGGGGACCTTGCTGAAGAACGACGTGCCGCTGTTGAAGTCGTTGCGGATCAGCAGCGAGTCGACCGGCAACCGGTTGTTGCAGGACGTGATGATGGCGTCAGCCGACAACGTCACGACCGGCGACACGCTCGCCAAGCCGCTCGCCGCGAGCGGGCTGATCCCGCCCCAAGTGATGGCGATGATCCGGATCGCGGAAGAATCGAACACACTCGACGAGGTGCTGGTCAAGATCGCCGACCGGATCGATCAACAGATCGAACGGCGGCTCGAGGTGATGGTGCGGATGATCGAACCGTTGATGCTGGTGTTGATCGGCGGGATGGTGATGTTCGTCATCGTCGGCGTGCTGTTACCCGTATTCGATATGAACTCAACCGTTGGTTAACAAGGAGCTACTTGATGCAACGACGAAGACTGACGCGTCGCGGTTTGACGCTACTCGAATTGATGATCGTGTTGATCATCCTGGTCGGCCTGATGGCGATCGTCGGCCCTCGGCTGCTCGGTTCGCAGCAGAAGGCGGACATCCGCACGACGGAGGCCCAGATCGGGAACCTGTCGTCGGCGCTCAAAATGTACGTGGTCGATATGAAAACGTTCCCGCCGACCGAGGAAGGGTTGCAGGTCCTGCTGAGTCCGCCGGAAGACGAACGCTTGGCGCGGAAGTGGGCCGGTCCCTACATCGACGGCAACCAGTTGCCGCTGGACCCGTGGGGGAACGAGTTCCAATACGAGTACGAACCGGCCGAAGCCGCGTCCGATTCGACGCAACCCCAAGCGAACTTTCCGCGGATCTTCTCGGCCGGCCCCGACGGCCAAGTCGGCACCGACGATGACATTTCGAACCAACCGGCCGAAGGGGAAGAGGACACGCAGTCGGGTGACGGCGGGGTGAGCGTGTAAGCGGGCGACGTGACGCCTGAACGCCGGAACGACCCGATGAAGCCTCGCCTGACCGAGCTGGACCGCCTGACCGACGTGGACCGCCTGACCGAGCGGTCTGGCCTGACCGAGCTGGACCGCCTGACCGAGCGGTCTGGCCTGACCCCAGGGTCCCGCGTGATCGCGACGGCTCGCCCCGCGTTTTCGTTGCTGGAGATGATGATCGTGTTGACGATCATGGTGGCGATGGCGGCGCTCAGTTTTCCGCGGCTCACGCGGCCGCTCACCGAGAGCGACGTGCAGCGGGCGGCGAACGTGCTCCGTGACGAGATCGCCGACTGCCGCCAAGCCGCGATGGTCGGGGGCGAACCGTTGTTCCTGAGACTCGAGTCGGCGACGGGGACGATCGCGTGGGGCGGATGGGCAACGTTGATGGCTGGCGAGTTCGACGGGGCGGGTGCCGGATGGCAGCCTGAGCCGATGTCCGCCGCCGACGGGGCAACGGCCGGCACCGGACCGGCCGAGGGCGGAGACGCAGACCGATCGCTGACCGTGGCGATGCCCCGTTCCAACACCGTCTCGCTCCCCGCCGGGATGGTCGTCACCGAAGTCCGCTGGACGCCAGTCCTCGGCGACGCGGATGACGCGAGCCTCGAATCGGATGTCGATGCGGGCGGCGCGGGGACCGGCGGATCGCTTTCGGGCGAAACGTCATCGGGGGCGGCGACACTTTCCCCCGGGGAGCCGTTACCGCCAAGTGAGACGCTATCGCCAGGCCGGCGGTTCTACCTTCCCTTCTTGCCGTCGGGGCGAACCCGAAACGCGGTCATCGTCGTGTTCGACACGACGACCGGCAGCCGCGCGGGGATCGAAGTCGACGCGGTCACGGGGATGCTCCGCACGATCCGCTTGCCCGAGATCGAGCCGGTCGAACTGCCGGGCGCCAGCGGCGGGACGTCGACCGGTGGCGACACGTCCGGGGGAGGTAACGAGACAGCCGGCGGGATCGGGCCCGCTGGGGGCAACGCGACCGGATCTCAGACGGGAGGTTCGCCATGAGCCGCCGGCTCGCCTCTGGTCCGGCCCGACGTGACGGGTTCTCGTTGATCGAAATGATTTTGGCGACGGCGATCCTGGCGGCGAGCGGATCGGCGCTGTTCATGCTGATCGGCCAAGCGAGCCGGTTCGGGCTCCGCGCCGAAGAAGAGTCGACGGCGCTGCAACTGGCGCAGTCGTTGCTCGACGAGACGATCGCGATGCCCGCCGCGGTCGAAACGGAAGGGACGTTCGAGAACGACCCCCGATGGTCGTACCGGATCGTCCGCGAAACCGTCGAGGGCGGATCGTCCGCCGGGGGCGGGATTTCAACCGGGGCCGCGGCCTCCATGGGGGTACCAGGTACGCCCCGGGGAGGGACAGCGGCTGGAGGCGGGACGGCAACTGGAGGCGGGACGGCGGGGGGTGAACCGGCGGGAGGAACGCTGACGCGGATCGTCGTCGAGGTGATGCGGTCGGACGAGGCGCCGCGTCCGGTCGCGCCGTCGGGGTCATCCGGGGCGTCCGATCTTCCCGTCTGCCGTTTGGCTCGCTGGGTGGTTCTCGTCGAGCCGGCCGCGGAGACGCGTTCCGAGTTCAGCTCGGCGGCGGCGCCATGAATGTCGGTCGGTCGCGATATTCGGTGGAGGCGGCTCAGATGAGACGGTCGGCGTTCACGGTGTTGGAGTTAATGATTTCGTTGGCGCTTCTCGGGGCGCTACTCGCGGTCGCCTGGTCGATTTTGGGCTCGTACCGGCTGTCGGAGCAACGTGGTTGGGACCAAGCGTACCGGATGCAGGTCGTCCGAACCGTCCGCGAGTTGCTCGAGTCGGACGCCAATCACTGGAGCGGCGGTGAGCCGATCGCGACGTCGAATTCGGGAGGCCGTTTGGCGAACGGCGTTGGCGGGTCGAGTTCGGTTGGCGGGTCGAGTTCGGTTGGCGTGTCGCCACCCGGGATCGGGTCCGATCCGGAGGATTCGGCGTTGATCGGGGACGCGGACGGGTTTTCGGTCGTGATGCGACCGTCGATCGACCCGTTGCCGTGGCTCGAAAAGGTTACCGAGACCGAGCCGGACGCGTCGGCGGCATGGGCCGAAACGGTTTCGGGGGACACATCGGATCGCGCCCGACCGCTCGGGATTCGCGATTCGGTCCGGCTCAGCTATCGGCTATTCGACGAAGGGGAAAGTTTGGCGCCGACGCTCGGTGGGGGCGTTTCGGGACCTGGCGGCGGCGAATCGTTGATCGGGTCGGAAGCGGGGACCGGGTCGTCGACCGGTGGACGAAGGCGGCTGCGGCGACAGTTGGTGCCGACCGGGGAAGCGTCGGGATCAAGCGTATCTGGGAGTTCAGGATCGGTGGGGGACGACGCGATCGATCCGGATCGGGAGCTAACCGTCGAGGACTTGTACCGGATCGACGAATCGGAGCGGGCCGAATCGACCGCCGCGATCGACACGGTTTGGGTCCGGCATCTGGTCGATGCCCGGTTTCGGTATAGCGACGGGGCGGAATGGCGAGACGAATGGGACGGGCGTTTGGGCGGCGGGTTACCGGTCGCGATCGAGTTGAGTTTCGATCACCCGCGGGCAAGCAGTCCCTACGCGGTCGAGCCCGCCCCGGGGGCGGGCGTGTCGGACGGAAGCGGTCCGACCGGCGGGAGCGGAGACGTCGGCGGTGATCTTGATGTCCGCGGCCGCGACGTGCGGATCGTGGTGTTGGTGCCGGGGGCGAAGGGGGGGGCGCCATGACGAGGTATCGAGCTCGTCGGGGGATGGCGTTGGTCGTGGTGATGGTGACGGTGATCCTGGTCGCGTTGGCGGCGTACGGGTTCAATCACCAAATGACCGAAGCTTATCGGGCGAGCCGGGTACAGACCGAACGGGCCCAAGCCCGGTTGGCGGCGCTGAGCGGGGTCGACGCGATGCGGTCGCTCGCCGGGATGCCGACGGCCGAACGGGAACGCTTGATCGCGTCGGGTTCGGCGAGGTTCCGACGATCGATCGAGGAGGACGGCGAGTCGGGGAACGGTGTCGCGACGGGAGGGGAAACGTCGGGCGGTTGGTCGTTCGTCGTGATCTCGCCTCGCGTCGATTCCGATTCGGGGTTCGATTCGTTGTCGACGCTCCCGTGGCGGGTGGGTTGGTTGAGCGAGTCGGCAAAGCTAAACATCGAGACGCTTCGGCTCCAAGAGGCACGGTTCCCGGGACACGCCAGGCAGGCGCTGTTGAACTTGCCCGACGCGACGCCCGAACGGGTCGATCGGTTCCTGCGTTCGTACGGGATCGTTTCGCGTTCGTCGGGCGACGGAGGGGGCGGGATCACGGCCGCCGATCGGCTCGGTGCAAGCGGCGCGGCGTCGCCCGGATTGAGCGATGCGGATGCCGAGGCCGGGCGCGCCGAGGGGCTGAATTGGCTGTGGACCGGTGGCGACTGGGACCACAATTACCGGCTCGGGCCGCTCGAGCAGGCGATGCTGGCCCGTTCGCGTGGCGACATCGGTGCCGGCGGCGGTTCGTCGGATCGGAACGGGTCGGGAGGTAGCGGGTCGGGTGCCGTGGAGAGTCCGAGGGGTTGGCGGAATTTCGTCACCGAGCGGAGCGGGCGGCGGAACGTGAACCGATCGGGACAGCCGCGGATATTTTTGAACGGCAGTGACTTAGCCGGACTTCACCGCCGGTTGTCGTCGATCTGGCCGCGGGAGTGGGCCGACTTCGTGATCTTGGCTCGGCAGTTCGGCGTGTCGCGTGGCGGTGGGCGATCCGACGAGTCGCGTGAATTTCCCGGGGACCGATTGAGCGAAGGGGCCGGCGAAGGGGCTGCGGTCGACCTGACGCGCCCGCCGCGGTATCGGCTCGACAGCCCGCTCGAGCTGGTCGGTGCTCGGGTTCGTATCGAACGGGACGGGGCCGACCCGGAGTGGCGGGAGAGTCCTTTTCAAGATGCGGCCGGGGGCAACGGTGATTATCTTGAACGGTTGGTGGATGAGGTCACGACCGACGCGAACGCGATTTTGGAGGGCCAGATCGACATCAACGTCGCGCCCCGCGCGGTGTTGTTGGGGATCCCAGGGATGACGCCCGAGTTG
Source organism: Pirellulaceae bacterium (assembly GCA_041685355.1). Lineage (GTDB taxonomy): Bacteria > Planctomycetota > Planctomycetia > Pirellulales > Pirellulaceae > JAWLFY01. Next base: position 45,783 of record JAWLFY010000016.1, read on the forward strand.
GCAGACCGAATCGCCGCCGCCCGTCGCTCGCCACCGCCGGCGGCGAGCACGCGAGACACCGTGGCGTGGCTGGCCCGCGAGGGGGTGGTCGAGGTGACGACGCTTCGTGATTGGTTGCCGTGGATCACGGTGGGGGGCGAGTGTTGGTCGGCGCAGGTGATCGGGTACCGGGACGCGATCAGCCCGTCGTTTCGCTGCACGGTCGTGATCGACGGCCGAGGCGAGCGTCCCGTGATCCGCGATTTTCGGCGCTGGGATCATTGGGGCCGCGGGTTTGATGTCAGCCAATTCGACGGCAGCCGATTCGAATCGGCGGGAGCGTCGGGAAGTCCCGCCGGCGGGACTGACACCCTTTGACACCGGCGGATCCGAGTTACCTTGAACCGAACCATGAAGAGATTGAACGAGATGCGGCTTCCGGTATTCCCCCGACTCCGCGGGACGCGGACACAACGCGGTGCGGGCCGCGGCCCGCTCGTGGTGACGACGTGGGGCAAGCAGCAGATCGATTTCTTGGTCGTCACCCGACGGGGCGATGCGGTCCGGCCGCTGCAACGTGGGCGGATCGAGCGGGAGGAGGATCGCGAGCCGCTCGAACAGTTGGCGGAGCATCTCCGGGCGGACGACCAGAAGGCACAGCGGTTGTTGGTTTTGCTTCCCCGCGCCGAGCTCGACATGTCGGCGGTCGAGGTACCGGCAACGGACGACAACGAATTGCCGACGCTGGTGCAAATGGAGATCGACCAGAGTGTCGGGGAGAACGACCGCGAGGTCGTCGTCGACTTTATCCGATCGGCGCCGGTGGTGGTTCCCGACGGGGACGGGGAGGAAGGGCCGCCGTCGGTCACCCGAGCGATCGCGTATTGGATGTTCGTCGAGGACCGGGACCGACTCCGTCAAACGGCGGAGGCAGCCGGGTTTCGGCTTGAAGCGATTTCCGCCCGACAGCTCGGGCCGCTGTCGGTGCTGGAGTCCCAGCAGGTGTTGTGTGAACCGTTATCGGTCGTGATCGCGTTCTACACGGGCGAAATCGAGTTCAGCTTTTTTCGCGGGACCCAAGTCGTTTTCTTGCGGTCGGTGCGGGTGTCGAGCCAGGAGGTCGACGCGCTCGCCGAGCAGATTCAAACCGAGATCCGTCGCACGGCGTCGCTGACCGGTTTTGGCGGCCCGGGCGAACCGGTCGATCTGGTCTTGTTGGCGCGGGGTGACGTCGGGCCGGCCGGGGGCGAGCTTGCGCGGGAACTGCTCGCGGAGTCGTTGACGGCGCGGGTGATCGGTTCGCACGGCCCGGTGCGGTCCGACGCGATCGACGAGGACCCGGTGTTGTGGGGGGCCGCGTCGGATCTGTTACTCGGCAAGCTGCCGGTGGACATGGTCTCGCCGAAGGTGTCGCCGGTTCCGCCGAACCCGCTGTACCGTCGGGTGGCGATCGCGGCCGCGGCGGTCATCGCGGTGGCGATCGCCGGTTACTTCTTGATCGCGGACGTCCGCGAATTGGAACGGCAGGTCGAGGAGCGGCGTGGCGAAGTGGAGGAGACGACCCGGGTGACGGCGAAGCTTCAAGAGAAGTCGGACGAGGCGAGGTTCGTCCGCCAGTGGCTCGAGGATCAGGTCGATTGGCTCGATCGGCTGCGGCGGGTTTCGGCCGAGTTCCCAGACGGGAGGACGGCGAACGTACGACGCCTCGCGGCGACCGCGACCGACGGGGGCGGGCGGTTCGATTTGTCGGTCCAGGTCAAGGACCCCGAGGCGGTCGCGGGTCTCGAAGAGCGATTGCGTGAGGCCGGATTCATCGTTTCGAGCGCGCAGATCAGCGAGCAGAGCGGGGGCGAGGAATATCCGTGGCAGTTCGACACGCGGATCGGGTTTCGGGTGACGCCGACTGAGGAGCGGGAAGAGGCCGAGTCGTTCGTTTCGAAAGAGGTCCCCGAATGAATCGCCGCACGCTGTTGCTGGCCCTGGCGGCCGCCGCGATCGGCGGGCTTTACGTTCTCGATGTGGCCTACCGTTCGTGGATCGAAGAACCGACCGGACGGCTGGAAGGTCAGCTTGCCGCCGCCGAGAAGGAGCTGTCCGATTTGCAAGCCGAACAGGTCGCGAGCCGCCGGTTAACGGGACGGCTCGACGACTACGCCGCCCGCGCGCTTCCGTACGATCCCGAACTGGCGCGGTCGCACTATCGGGAGTGGTTGCTCGGGTTGATCGAGCGATTCGAGATGAAGTCGGCTTCGGTCAACGCGGAATCGCCCCGCGAGATCCCGATGCGGGGACGCGTCGACCGACGTCAGCGGCGGGCGATCGGGCACACCATCCGCTACACCGCTCGCGGCCGCACGACGCTCGACCGGTTCGTCGAGTTCTTACACGCGTTCGAGCGTTCGGCACAGCTACACAAATTGCTCAGCTTCACGCTCAGCCCGTTGGGCAACGGCAGTCAGCTCGACGTGACGATGTCGATCGAGGCGTTGTCGCTGCAGGCGACCGATCGCGAAGAGGCGCTGTCGGATTGGGTCCGAACGGACGATTCGATGCCGCCCGCGGCAGGGCTCACCGAGCTGGTTCGTCGCAACGTGTTCGCCCGAGGGTTCTCTCAGTCACTTGCGGGTGTCCGCTTGCAGGCGATCACGAAAAACCGCGCGGGGACCCGCCAGGCTTGGTTCGCCACCGGCAACTCGAAGGAGACGCAGATCGTCTCCGGTGGCGAGACGCTCGAACTACCGTTGCATTCGGTCGAAGTCGAACAGGTCGAGGCCGATCGGGCGCGGATCCGCGTGCAAGGGATGCCGGTGTGGCTCGATCTCGGCAAGACTTTGGGGCAGGTCCTCGATCCGACCGGGATGTCTGGAGCGGACGAGGAGAGCGAACCGACCCCGGAGGCTGAGCCAGGATGACCCCGCGACCCACCGACACGATTCGTTTATTCCTCATCGCCGCCGGGGTGCTGATCGTTTCGCTCGATTCGGCGACGCCCGCTTGGGGGCAACTGTTTGGGGAACGAACGACCGGGCAACCGTTGCAAATGCGTAGCGGGCCGGGAAGAACGGGCGGCGGAGGGGGTGGTGAGGAGACCGTCGGGACGATCCAAGGGGACGATCGGTTTCTCCGCGAGAACCGTGCCCGCGGCGAGTTCGTCGGTTCCGATCGACGGAGCACTCAAGGGTTCATCGGAAGTCAGCAAGCGCTCGGTAGCGGTCGGGTACGAGCCGCGACCGAGTCGCTTCAGCCCCCGGAAGATACTTCCGCGCGGGTCAATCGCCCGTTACCCCCGCTTCCCGAAGGGGAAATCCAGTATCCGAAGTTGGTGCTCGGCGAAGAATTCACGGATCCCGGTCCGGGCTCGGGGGAAGCCCCTTCGGCCTCCGGGGCGGTTCTCCCGCCGCCCCGCCCGGCGCCGGAAATCGAGGAACGATTGCGTCGGCACACCGGCGGCGTCATCCGCGTGTACCGCGACGGGGAGCGGGCGATCTTGGAGGGGACCGTTTCGAGTCGGGAGGTGGCGGAGCGGCTAAAACTGATCGCGTCGTTCGAGCCGCGGGTGTACCGCGTCGAAGACCGGTTGCGAATCGACGGGGACGGCCCGAGCGGCGAGCGGCGTCAGTTTCGCGGGTCAGCCCGCGACGGAAAGTGATCGGTGTCGCCGGGGACGATCTTTCCGCCTCGAATCTCGACCCGTCGCGTGCCCACGCGATCCGCCTGAGCCCGATCGTGCGTGACCCACACGAACGCACGCGACACATCCGGTTCGTTGATCCAACGATCGACAAACGACTCGACGTGACGGGTCGTCTCGACATCGAGCGCCGCGGTCGGCTCGTCGAGCAGCAACACGTCGGGACGTAGCCCGGTGGCGCGTAGCAGCGCGACGAGCTGAAGTTCGCCACCCGACAGGTCGCGACACGAACGCGACAGAAAGTTCGCGTCACGGCCGAACGACCGCAGTTCGCCGACAACCCGGTCGCGGTCAAACCGACGTTCGCGATTCACCCGATACCGAAACGGCTCCCGAAGCGTCTCCAGCACCGACGACTCACCGAGCGACGGTTGTTGGTGAAGGTAGATCACCCGAGATCGGTAGCGGGGCACGTGTGGGCCGCCGATCCGACGTCCCCGGAAGTGGATCACGCCTCGGTCGACCCCGTCTAGCATCGAGACGGCGCGGAGCAGCAACGACTTGCCGCTACCGGTCGGGCCGACGATCGCGATCCGATCCCGGGCGTCGATCCGAAACTCGCTCACCTCCAGCAGCGCGGTGCCGTCCACCGTACGTCGCAAGCCTTCCGCGCGCACGAGTTCCTCGCATCCAGAGCGTTCCTCGCATCCAGAGCTTTCCTCGCACCCAGAGGGTTCGTCACCGCCAGATGGTTGGTCGCGGCCGGAAGGAGACGTGACGTGGCCGTGGTTCACTCGGACGGGTGTCCCGTCTCGGGATCGTCCGCGGAGTCACGGGCGACACGGCCAGCGGCGCCGGCTTCTTCGGTCGCCGCCGCGACGGCGATCCGCACGATCAGCTCGCGGACGTGATAGCCCGACGACGTGAACGCCTCGGTCAACTCGCCTGACAACCCGGAACGGTAGGCCCCGATCGGCTGCTTCGTTAAGAATTCGAACATCCGTTCGACGAAGTTGCGGGCGGTCTCGTGGTGTTCGACCAGTTGCCCGGCCAATTCGACCGCGTTTTGAAATCGGATCGGTTCGCCCTGTGACGGCCGGTAGGTTCCGCTCGCGTCGATCGGGCCCCCCGGTTCACGCTCCCGGTATCGGCCAACCGCGTCGTAGTTTTCCAGCGCGAATCCCAACGGGTTGATCATCCCGTGGCAATTCTGGCAGCTGTCAGGCTTCGTTTGCTCGGCTACCCGCTGGCGTGTCGTCATGTCGGGCAGCATCGACGCGTCGACCAACTCGATCGCGTCGGGCGGGCTGCGAAGCGTCCGCCCGAGGATCCCGCGGGCGAGGAACACGCCGCGATGGATCGGCGAGGTCTCTTTCGTGTGCGCAAACGTCGACATCAAGAACGGGTGGGTCAAGATCCCGGCCCGCGGCTCGCCGTCGACTTCGACCGGACGGAAGTCGTCGTCGTCCGGAGTCTGCAAACCGAGAAACTCCGCCATCCGAGGGTTGACCCACATTTCGTCCGAACGGAACAGCTCGCGGAAGTCGGAGTCCTCGCCCCAAACCGTCGCCTCGACGAACCGCAACAACGATCGTTCCAAGTCGACGACCAGCCGGGAGTCGAACTCGGGGAAGTGCTCCGGGTCTTTCGACAAATCGTACGGCTGGTCGAGTCGGAGCCAGTGACGGAAGAATTCGAGCGACTTCGTCCGAGCTCGGGGGTCATCGAGAAGGCGTCTCGCGTGTCGTTCGACCTGTTCGCGAGTGTGCAGTTCTCCGTCGCGTGCGGCCTTCAGCAATCCCCCGTCGGGCAGACCGTCACAGATCGTCAGCGCGAGCCGCGTCGCGATCGTGAAATCGCGATGCCCCTCGGCGGCACCCTCCACTCCGTCATAATCGTCCTGCGTACCGGCGAAAACCTGCAAGCCGGGGTACAGGAAGCGGGGCGACTTGAGTGCCAAGATGACGACGCGTTTGATCGCCTTGTTGACGTTCTCTTCGTCGGCGAAATGGCGTTCGACGTAACGGTCCCGTTCGTCGTCGCTCAACCGGCCCCGGAACGCTCGCTCGACGAAGTCCTTCGCAAACGACTTCGCTTTCTTTCGGCGGTGCTCCGCTTGTTCATCTCGATCGATCCCGGCGAGCGAATCGAGGTGTTCGATCACGCCGTTGGCGGTCTCGATCGCGGCGAACGTCGTCGCCTCGGCCCAATCCTTCGTGACACGCGTCCCCCGCTCATACCCGGTGCTCCGATCGTCGGGCGGGAAAGGGGTTGAGACGACGAACACCGGGGGGAACTCCCCGAGTCGCAGATGGTGCGTCGGGATCGGCTCGCGGACCCCGTCCGGCGGCTGCCAGCTTAGCCGCACGGCCGCCGACGGGTCCTTCCGTTTGTGGAAGTCGATTCGAAGCGGATACGTTCGACCGCCGAGCAAGAACACCGATTCGACGTGATCCGTTTTGTCACCCGAGCGGACCCAGCCGTCGAGCAACGGGGCGTCCGGGTCGTTGAGCCATAGCTTTACCCCGTTCTCGCTGTACAACCGGATCTCGTACTGCCCGGTCCGTTCGACGAACAGGCCCCCTTCCCAGCGGATCGAAAACTCTTCGTCGTCCTCGAAGTCGTCCTCCGGTTCGGGCACGCCCTCGCCGAAGTCGAAATCGATGAGCGGGTCGGTTCGCTCGACAACTTGGTGCTTACGATCCAGGCTTCGTGACTTGAAATACGTCGCGGCCAATCCGCGTCCGGCCGAACCGACGGTCGCGGCTTCGGCGTCTCCCTCTTCGAACTTCGCGTCTCCCTCTTCGGACTTCGCGTCATCAGAATCGGCAGCTCGCGGCTTGGGGGGACGCCGGAACGACTGCACCAGATCGGTGACGGCGTTTCGGTACTGGGGGACGGTCAGCCGGGACAGTTCGATCCGTGCCGCCTGCCGATCCCGCCGCGCTTGGTCGCTGTAGAAGCGACGGTGGACGAACGCCGCGACGTCGCGGGCGTCTTTGCCGGTACACGCCTCGGGGTCTTCCTCCGGCATCGTCGCGTCGATGATCTCGACCAACCGGCCGACGGGATGATCACCCGCCAAGGGATCCGGGTAATACGCTTCGGTCCCCTGACCGTCGCCGCCGTGACAGCGGGCGCACTGGTCCGCGAACAGCTTCTCGCCCCGCTCCACGTTTGGCGATTCGTCGGCCAAGTTTGGCGACTCCTCTGCCGAAACCGGGCCGGAAACGGACGCGATCAACAGGGCGGCGATCACGCCGAGCGTGGCGGGACGCCTGGCGCGTTTTCGTTTCGTCGAATGCATCGTGTCGTCCGATCAGCTGAGTCCGGTGAGGGGCCCACCGTCACAGAAGTTCGGGTCGCCGAATTCTTCGATCTCGTGACCGAATCCGTGAGCGAGCGCGAGCATCAAACGGTTGTGGTGGACCTTTTTGTACTGCAGGCTCCGACCCATTTTGAAGTCGAGCCCGCCGCCGACCATCACGAACGGGAGGTCGTTGCGGGTGTGGTTGTTTCCCTTCCCGAGTTCGTTCGTCCACACGATCAGCGTGTTGTCGAGCAAGCTCCCCTCGCCGTTCGGTTCGGGGGTTTCGTCGAGCCGCTTGGCCAAATACGCGAGCTGTTCACAGTACCAACGGTTGATCCGCGTCAGCTGTTCCTGGACCTGTTCCTTGTCGTCCGACTCGTGCGACAGCGTGTGGTGCGACTCGTCGATGCCGATCCACTTCAACTTCTCACCGCTGGTCGCCCGGGAGAATTGCAGCGTCGCGATTCGGTTGAAGTCGGCGGCGAATCCGTGAACCATCAGGTCCATCTGCATTTTGCTGAGCCGAGGGATGTCGTCGCCACGGACGCCCGGTTCGAGTTCCGGCCGCTCCGCCCCGATCGCCCCGTCGTCTTGAGCCTGACGAAGTTCTTTCTCCATTTCGCGGACGAACGTGGTGTGATCCTCGAGGATTCGGCGATCCGCTGCGTTGACCCGGTTCTCGAGGGAATGCAGGTCGTCGACCACGTCGTCGAGCAGGCTGCCGACGAGCTTCCGGTCCTCCATTTGGCCATAGAACTTACGGAGCATCTGATACGGGTCGTTGATCGGCGTCGCCGGGCGGTTGGCGTCGTAATACGACATCCGAGTCCACACGGTCGCCTGATCGGGGACCATCACGCCGTATTCGAGCGACCCGAATCGTGTCCGTGTCTCGTCACGCGATTGCAGAAACCTCGCGATCTCCTGGTCGATCGAGATCCCACTCGCCCAACCCGCGGCGGGGCCGCTGCCGCCTTGCAGGTTCCCCGGCATGAGCTCGCAACCGGTGAGCAACCCGCCGATGCCGACCATGTGGGCGCTGCCTGCGCCGCGAACCTTGTTGCAAATCCCCTTGGCGACGAGCGTCCGGTCGCGAAACGGTTCGAGCGGTTCCAGGCTTTCCTTGAACGACGTCAGCTCTCCCTCGTCGTCGGGCCAAAAGTTCCACGGCACGACGCCGTTGGGGCTGAACATCACCACCAAACGTTTCTTCTTGCCGGTCGCTTCGCCCGCCCCCAGGCTCGCCAGGTTTCCGGTGAACGGCAGCGCGGCCGCGGAAGCGCCGAGACCACGGAGCAGATTTCTCCGGTTGATCGGGGTGAACATGATGGGCTCCTCACGAAAGGGTCGGAAAGAGACGTCAGCGAACCGCTAAGCCGATTGATGCCCCCTTGGAGGGGACATGATCGCCAACGCGGAGCTCGCGTGGTCGGACGTCGATTCGGGGTGGGAACGGGGTGGGCGAAACGCCAGGATTGGCGATCCGAGAACGAATTCACGGTATCGAGTCGGTGATCACGGGTCAAACCGAACGACGCTCGCCCCGTCGCGGAGGGGCCAAGGAAGCGTCTTCCGCGTCGGACACCACACGCTCGGGCTGGCGTGTAAACTCGAGGCTTCCCCTTCGGTTTCGACCAACCCTTCCCTTTCGGTTTCGACCAACCCTTCCCTTTCGGTTTCGACCAACCCAGTCTGGGCACGCCAATCTCTTTTGTTTTGACCGATCGGCTCGCGACGCTTCCCCCCTCCTGCGAGAGTCCGCGTAATGCATGCACGACGAATCCCTTCGATTCACCTGGTGGCCGGGGCTTGCCTCATCGCTAGCCTTTCGCTGTCCGGG
>JAWLFY010000115.1:0-16328 GCA_041685355.1 Pirellulaceae bacterium
CGGAATGAGGTACGAGGAGTACGTCAAGACGCGTGTGCTCGATCCCGTCGGAGCCGGCGGCATGCGGCTCGGCCGGACTCGCCTCGGCGACCGTGCCGAAACCGAAGTCCGCTACTACCACCCCGGAACCCGGCCGTCCGTGTTCGCCGAAGACGTTGGCAAACCGGTCCCGGCGCCATACGGCGGTTGGAACCTGGAGGCGATGGACGCCCACGGCGGATGGATCGCGACCGCGAGTGAGCTGGCACGGTTCGCCGCCGCGTTCGACAATCCCCAAGACTGCCCCATCCTGTCCGCCGACAGCATCCGCGTGATGTACCGACGCCCCGAAACGCCCGCCCCTCACGGACCCGACCTGCCAAACCAGACAGACAAATCACGCGAACGAAATCCGTCACGCGAGCAAGACCCGTCCAAGGGACCGGCATCGGGGGCTTCGGCATCGGCACCACCGGACGACCGACCGGTCTACTACTCGTGCGGCTGGAGCAATCGCGACGTCGGCGACGGACGATTCAACCGCTGGCACAACGGTTCCCTCCCCGGAACGCTGGCGATCCTGATCCGCCGCCACGACGGCATCAACATGGTCGGCTTGGTCAACACCCGAACCAGCCCGAACACCGATCGTCTCGCCGCGGCCCTCGACCGCATGCTCCATCAGGCAACCCGATTCCTCCGCCCTTAGCGGCACGGCGCAAGCCGTCCGGTCTTACTCAGTCTCCCGCGGACGGCGCCAGCAGGTCGATCGCCGCAGCCCCCATCGCGGTGATCCCCGTGACCAGCGTCGGTCGAAGATCGGGGTAGTAGACGGGAGAGTGAAGCGATAACGGCCGTGGCAATCGACTCATCCGTTCGGGCGAGATCGAACCCAACCCGAACATCATCACCGGCACGCCATCGCGGCCGAACATCCCGAAATCCTCCGCACCCATCGTTTGCGGAGCCTCGTGAACTCTCTCTTCGCCAAGCACTCGGCGGAACACCGGCACGATCCGTTCGACCAAGTCGCGATCGTTGAACACCGCGTCGGTTCCCTCGGTCACCGTCACCTCCGGCTCCGGTGCCCCGCATGCGACCGCGACCCCCTTCGCCTTCCGTTCGATCGCTTCCAAGATCTGCTCGCGGACCTCCTGCGAATAACTCCGTACGGTCAACTTCAACTCGCACGCGTCCGAAATGATGTTGTGCTTCGTCCCCCCTTCGATCGACCCGACCGTGACCACCGCGGGCTCGGTCGGCAACACTTCGCGGCTGACGATCGTCTGCAACGCCATCACCAACTGCGCCGCCTGCACGATCGGGTCGACGGTCGTGTGCGGCTGCGCCCCGTGACCGCCGACGCCGCGAACCGTGATGTCAACGCTGTCGACGTTGGCCATCGCGAACCCGCCCCGGTACGCGACGTTGCCGGCCGGAAGTAACGGTGTGACGTGCAACGCGACGGCGAAATCGGGGCGACCGAACCGTCGGTACAAACCGTCGTCGAGCATCGCCCGGGCGCCCGCGACGAGTTCCTCCGCCGGTTGGCCGACCAACATCACCGTCCCTTTCCACGCGTCCCGGTTGGCGGCCAAGTACCTCGCCACACCGACCAGATTCGTCATGTGCAAGTCGTGCCCGCAAGCGTGCATCACGCCGACCTGGCCGTCACCCGACGGGTCATCGGTCTTCACCTCCGACGCGTACTCCAATCCCGTCTGTTCGGTGACCGGCAACGCGTCGAGGTCGGTACGCAACAACAATCGCTTCCCTTCGCCGTTGCGGAGGATCCCGACCACCCCGAAACCGCCGACACCGGTCGTCACCTCCGCGCCAACGTCGGCCAATTCCGCCGCGATCCGCGCGGCCGTCTCCTTCTCCTGCAACGAAAGTTCAGGATTCCGGTGTAGATGCTCATACAACGGAATCAAGTCGTCGATGTTCTGCTTCGCCCAACTCGCCGGCTCCTCGCCCCGCGCGACCGACACCGGCCCCAACACCGATACGATCGCCATCACGATCGCCCCCCAACGTCCCTGGCATCCGGCGCGACCGATGCCTACGCGACCGACCCCTAAGTTACCGACGTGCACGTGACATTCCCGAACAGAACCACCCCATCGACTCAAAACTCGCATCATCTCTCTCCGTTCGTGTGCCATGGTCACGAGTGGTCCAAAAAATAAACGGACCGGATTCGTCTTCACGATCGTACCGCAAAAACGCCGCAATGAAGTCGTTCCATGCCGATGGCCGCCTTCCACCGGCAAGCAAACACGGTCCGCCGCCCCAGGACATCCCACGCCGGTTCGCCTCCGCCCCACCCGAACAACCAACAACCAACAACCAACAGCGAACAACCAACAACCAACAGCGAACAACCAACAACCAACAACGAACAACCAACAACCAACAACGACCCCACGGCGGAAATCGGCCCGCGTTTCAGGTATAGTCGTCGTCTCAATCGCGACTCCCCATCTGAATCCCCCCCACCCGCCCCCGCGAGCCCGATCCCGATGCGTTTTCCCCTTCGCCTCCCGCCCACCCTGCTTGCGGCTTCGATCGCCGCGGCAATTCTCGGTCATCACGACTCGGTAGCCGACGAACCCGCGTTCCAAAAGCCGCCCGCTCACGTCGCGCCCCCCGCGCCAAAACACGCCACGACCAACCGCGCGTTCCAGGGGATCCCGAGCCTTGCGGTTGCCCCAGGCGGACGGCTATGGGCGGATTGGTACGCCGGCGTGACCCCGGGCGAAGACCAAAATAACTATGTCGTCGTCAGTACCAGCGGCGACGACGGCGAGACCTGGGAGGAGGTGTTGGTCGTCGACCCCGACGGCGATGGACCGGTTCGCGCCTTCGATCCGGAACTCTGGATGGCCCCCGACGGCCGACTGTTCGTGTTCTGGGCCCAAGCCGAAGGACACGACGGATCGGTTGCCGGCGTGTGGTGCGTCACGACCGATTCGCCCGACGACCCGCGGCCGACCTGGAGCGAACCGCGGCGACTGACCGACGGAATCATGATGTGCAAGCCGCTCGTCCTCTCGACCGGCGAATGGGTGTTGCCCGCGTCGACGTGGCGGAAGACCGATGACAGCGCTCGCATGATCGTCTCCGATGACGAAGGTGAAACTTGGTCACTCCGCGGGGCGTGCAACGTCCCGGTCGACGCGAGACGGTTCGACGAGCACATGTTCGTCGAACGACGTGACGGTTCGCTCTGGTTGCTCGCGCGGACCAACTACGGGATCGGCCAAAGCGTCTCGACCGACCGTGGAAAGACCTGGCCCGACCTGAAACCCTCCACGATCCGACATCCCTCGGCGCGGTTCTTCATCCGACGTCTCGAATCGGGCAACCTCCTGCTCGTCAAGCACGGCCCGATCGACGAGCAAACCGGTCGATCGCACCTGATGGCGTTCCTCTCCGAAGACGACGGTCAAAGTTGGAACGACGGGTTGATGTTGGATGAGCGGAGCGGCGTCTCCTACCCCGACGGCCAACAACAAGACGACGGGCGGATCCGGATCATCTACGACTACAGCCGGACCGGCGCCCGACACATCTTGATGGCGACCTTCCGCGAACAAGACGTCGCCGCGGGCAAATCGGTCAGCGACGACGTGAAGCTCCGGCAACTCGTTAGCGAGGCGTCGGGCGGACGCGAAAAGAATTCGTCGAACTGATCCCGACCTCCGCGACCGACCGGACCCGAACGATGTTTCCCGATCCACTCCGCCAGCGGCTCCGTGACGCCGGTTTCGTCGCCGTATTGATCCTCGAGGACCCCGACGACGCGGTGCCGCTCGCGCGAGCCCTGATGGACGGCGGCGTCTCCGCGATGGAACTTACCCTCCGTACACCCTCGGCCATCGAGTCGCTGAAGCGGATCCGACGCGACGTCCCCCAGATGCTCGCCGGCGTCGGCACGATCCTGACTCCTGGCCAAGCGACCGAAGCGTCCCAGGCGGGGGCCGCGTTCGGCGTTTCGCCCGGTCTGAACCCCAACGTCGTCCGCCACGCCGACCGCTCCGGGTTCCCGTTCGCTCCCGGCGTCTGCACCCCGACCGACATCGAACTCGCGGTCGAAGCGGGATGCCGGATGTTGAAATTTTTTCCGGCCGAACCGATCGGCGGACTCGCGTATCTGCGGAGCGTCGCCGCCCCGTTTGCCCACCTCGGCGTCGAATTCTTGCCGCTCGGTGGCGTCGACGCCGACAACATGGAAAGCTACCTCCTCGACCCGTCGGTCACCGCGGTCGGCGGGTCGTGGGTGACACCCCGATCACGCATCCGCGAACGGGACTGGAAGGCCGTCACCACGCTCGCCGCCCAAGCCGCTACGATCGTCGCCCGCGCCCGTCCCGCCGCCCCGCCCCCAGGGCACGCCACGCCCGAACGGCACCCCGTGACGCAACCCGCGGCGAATGAAACCGGTTCGAACGGTCCCAACGGGGGCACGCGATGACCCGCGTCGTGACGTTCGGCGAGATCATGGGGCGGATGGCCACGCCTGGCCACCAACGGTTCCGGCAAGCGATGCCGGGCACGCTCCAAGTCACGTTCGCCGGCGCCGAAGCCTCGGTCGCCGCGTCAATCGCCTACCTCGGGGGCGATGCCGCGTTCGTCACGGCGCTCCCCGACCACGCGATCGCCGACGCGTGCGTCGCCGACCTCCGATCGCTCGGGCTCGATACCCGGTTCATCCTCCGCACACCGTCCGGACGGCTCGGGCTGTACTTCCTGGAAGCCGGCGCGAACCAGCGTCCCAGCAACGTCGTCTACGACCGGGGCGAGTCGTCCGTCGCCATCACTCCCGCTGACGCTTACGATTGGGACGCGATCTTCCGCGATGTCGCTTGGTTCGTCATCTCGGGGATCACCCCCGCGATCTCGAGGAACGCGGCCGAGGTCACCGAGGTCGCATTACGCGAAGCGTCCGATCGCGGCGTTCGAGTCGCGTTCGACATGAACTACCGCGGGAAACTTTGGCGATGGGATCCGTCGGTCCCGCCACGCGAACTCGCGATGCGGACGATCCGCGAGCTGATGCCAAGGGTCGACCTGTTCGTCGGCGGACGCGAAGACATCGAGGCGGTCCTCGGTTTCGAGTCCGGGTCGAACCCCGATACCCCGTCGGAACAACTCGCCCACGCGGTCGGCGACCAATTTCCCCGCGTCACCCGCGTGGCGATGACGATCCGCCACAGCCCGTCAGCGACCGAAAATCGCTACGGCGGAATGCTCTACGACCGCCAAGCCGAACGGGCGTGGTTCGGCCCCGGCGAAGGCGAATTCTATCCGATCGCACGCATCGTCGACCGCATCGGGACCGGGGACGCGTTCACCGCCGGGCTGCTGTTCGCGCTGACGACCCCAGGCCTCGACGAGCCCCAAACCGCGATCCGCTTCGCCGCCGCCGCGGGATGCTTGGCGCACTCCATCGAAGGTGACTTCAACTTCACCCGCCGCGATGAAGTCGAAGCCTTGATGACCGGCGACCGCTCCGGACGGGTGAACCGATGAAACGGATCGCGACGGGACGCACCGCGACGAAGTGCCTGACGATCGCGTCGCTTGCCGCCGTCACGCTGACAACGTTCGCCGGGTGCACCCGCGACACGACGTACCCGTCCCAACCGATCTCGCTCGTCTGCCCGTGGTCCGCCGGCGGCGGGACCGACCGCGTCTCTCGGCAAGTCGCGTCACAACTTGAGCGCGAACTCGGGGTCCCCGTCAACGTGATCAACGCGACCGGCGGTTCCGGCGTCACCGGCCACACCCGTGGCGCGCTGGCGCGGCCCGACGGCTACACGCTGACGATGATCACGGTCGAGCTCAACATGTTGCACTGGCGCGGCCTGACGACGGTCAACCGCCGCGACTTTGCCCCGCTCCGAATGCTGAACCAAGACAGCGCCGCGTTGTTCGTTCGCGACGACAGCCCGATCGAAGACCTGGATGAGCTGCAAGCGGTAATCGCCGACGCCCCAGGAAAACTGAAGGCCAGCGGCACGGCGTTCGGCGGAATCTGGCACGTCGCCCTCGCCGGGTGGCTCGATTCCCGTGGCCTCGGTTCGAACGCCGCGACGTGGATCTCGATCAACGGCGCCGGACCCTCGGCACAAGAACTGATCGCCGGCGGCGTTGACCTGATCTGCTGCTCGCTCCCCGAAGTCGACGCGTTGCTCGCCAGCGGACGGATTCGCAGCTTAGGTGTGATGTCCGAGTCCCGCATCGACGGCTTCCCCGACGTCCCGACGTTTCGCGAACAGGGACACGATTGGGTGATGGCCGGTTGGCGCGGGATCGCCGCACCCCGTGACACCCCGCCCGAACGTTTGCAGGTCCTAAACCGGGCCCTCGACAACGTTGTCGCCGACGACGAGTTCGTCGCGTTCATGCGGAACGCCGGGTTCGACCTGTCGATCCGGGGACCCCAAGCGTTCAAGGAAATCCTGGCCGAACAGGACCAGCGGTTCCGATCCATCTTGACCGGCGACGCGTTCAGCCGAATCAGCGAGGAGCACTTCGGCGTGTTCGTTTTCCCCACAACGATCGGCGTCATCCTTTTAGGCGTCGCGGTGATCGTGTTTCGCGAAGTCCGACGTGACGCCCGGCAACAGGGGCCCGAAGAACTCAAAGGACCACTCGACGCCTCACCTCCGCTCAACCTTCGGCCACCGTTCTATGTCTTGGCCGCCTGTCTCTTCTACTGGGTCGCCTCGGAACCGCTCGGGTTCGTGCTCACCGCAACCGTGACGCTCGTCGGGTTGTTCCTCGGTTTTCGCGTCCGGCCGCTCACGGGGATCACGATCGGGATTCTTGGTAGCCTGCTGACCTACCAGATATTCGCCGGCTTCTTGCGGGTCCCGCTCCCCCGTGGCCCTTGGGGGTGGTGACGTGAACGAGATGTTGCTCGACGCGATACGGCAAGTCTTCCTCGACCCGCAAGTGATCGCGATCGTCGTCACCGCCGCCTTCTTCGGCGTGTTCCTCGGCGCGATGCCGGGACTGACCGCCACGATGGGGGTGGCGCTGTTCATCCCGATGACGTACTGGCTCGAACCCGTCCCCGCCCTCGCGGCGATCGTGACGCTCGTCGCCTGCGCGATCTTCGCCGGCGACATCCCGACCACCCTCGTGCGAATCCCCGGTACCCCCGCGTCTGCCGCCTACGCCGACGACGCCCACGCGTTGGCGTCCCGGGGCGAAGCCGGTACGGCACTCGGCACGGCACTCTGGTCCAGCGTCCTCGGCGGGCTGCTCGGCGCGGCGATCCTGATCTCGCTCGGACACCAACTCGCCCGCGTCGCGGCGTGGTTCAGCGTCGCCGAGTACTTTTGGCTCTACCTGATGGGGCTCTCCTGCGCCGTGATCGTCGGGCAATCGTCAATTGCCCGCTCGACACTCGGACTGACGATCGGGCTGATGCTCTCGACGGTCGGGTTGAGCGCCGTCCACGGCCAGGCCCGATTCACCTTCGGCCAACCCGAACTGTTCCAAGGGATCAATTTCATCCCTGCGATGATCGGGCTGTTCGGGCTCTCCGAGGTCTTCCGCAACGTGATGAGCCTCGACGCCAGGCCGTCAGGTGAGTCGGCGGAACCGCGAAACGTGGGCATCTTGAAACCCGCGATCGGCCGTTGGCGACGGAGGCTCGTCCCCTGGCTCCGCTCCGGAGTGATCGGCTCGCTGATCGGGATTCTGCCCGGGGCCGGCGCCGACATCGCCGCATGGGT
The DNA here is from genome assembly GCA_041685355.1 of Pirellulaceae bacterium. Lineage (GTDB taxonomy): Bacteria > Planctomycetota > Planctomycetia > Pirellulales > Pirellulaceae > JAWLFY01. Next base: position 7,731 of record JAWLFY010000115.1, read on the forward strand.
CTCCACCGCCGTCTCGAAACGACGCAGCCGCACCCCCGAACAATACGGGAAGGGATCCATCGACTGCATCTCCGACGCGTGCACGGCGAACTCGTCCTCCCTCGCCGGCGCCTGGGTCCCCGCGCTGGTGTTCGGCATCCCCGGCGACTCGATCACGGCGATCGTGATCGGCGTCCTCTACATGAAAAACCTCAAACCGGGCCCGGAAATCTTCGTCCAGCAGGGGGCCCTGGTCTACAGCATCTACCTGATCTTCATCCTCGCCAACCTCGTACTGCTCCCCGTCGGCTGGTTGGCGATCCGGGCCGGCGGCAACGTGATGCGAGTCCCACGCCGGTTGCTGATGCCGATCATCGTGCTGTTCTGCATCGTCGGCGCCTACGCGGTCAACGGAAGTCGCTTTGACGTCGGGCTGATGATCGCGTTCGGGTTGCTCGGCGTCATCTGTGAACGCTGGCGGATCTCGATCGGCGCGATGGTGCTCGGCATCATCCTCGGCGGGCCCCTCGAAGAACGGTTCGTGCAAACGCTCGCCGGCAGCGGCGGATCGCCGCTCGCGTTCGTCGACCGTCCCCTCGCCGCCGCCCTCGCCGCCGCCTGCCTCCTCCTCTGGGCCTCCGCCCTCATCAGCTACCTCACCCGAAACCACAAACCGTACCCGAAGCCGTGAAGGCTTCCGACGCCCCACCCTCAAACGACGCCCCAAAACGACGCCCCAAAACGGCCACCCAAAACGCCTCCCACTACCGCCGCGGACGCACCGCTTCCGCCCCGAACGCATCCAGATCCGGACGTTCACTCGAGACACCCTCGGCGGGAGGATCGACCCCCGCGGACCAGACGACACCATTAAGGATCAAGCGGCGGAGGTCGTCATTTGCCCAGTTCTCATAGAAGTGCGGCATCACGACGCCGACACCGCGGCCGCCGTCGGGACGTTCGACACACCAAGCAACCGCTTCGCGTTGCGGCGATTCAGGGGGCAGCATCGAAGTCGCAAGCACCGTCACACCATCCCCCGGACGATTGTCGTCCTTACCGAAGTAGTTTCGGATATACGGCTCGTCGTGCACCGTGAACGCGGACCAACCGTTCAAGATCGGGTGGTCCGATTCGGCGGGTCGAATTTCGGCAGCGGCAAAGATCTTCGCGATCGATTCATGGTGGGGACAGCTCCGGTTGGCGAAGTAGCCGCCGATCCAACGGAGCAACGGATGGTCCCCGTCTTCGGCGACGTCTTGGCCGAGCAACCCGGTCGCGTAGTGGACGCAGACCAGCCCACAGCCGCGGTCCATCATCTGTCCGAGCTGACCCAGGATCCGCTCCGAGTCGGGCATTCGGTGCGGCGGAAAGGTGTCGCCGATCATCACCACGCTGTCGATCTCTCCGAGAAGCTCCGAGTCTTCTGGCCAGCCCGTCGACGCGGTCGCCTCGATCCGCAGCCCGTCCGCACCATTCAGGCATTCAGCAAGCAGCCGTCCTCCGGCGGCCACCTCGTGCGTTCCGGGCGGGTGATTGCTCGGACCGATCAGCACCAGCACCCGGCGCGCTCCCGAGTCACGCGACGACGATCGCCGCGAGCCCTCAGGCTCGGCCGTGTCGGTTTGCGCCGAGACGTTCGCCGCAAAACTAAGAAACACGACTGCCGCGACCATCGCGACGAAAGGCGTGCGGCGCGAAACGGCAAAGCGGGACCGGACCGGTTCGGTCATGGAACGAGACTCTACCGACCGAGCTTCGCCACGTGGTCTTCGAGGCTGGTGGGGACGCATGTTCGACTCCGGGGAAAGCGATGATCCAGGGGACGGGGGCAGTCGCTCAAGTGATCAGTCGCTCGACCGGGGAGAGGCGACCGACGGGTCGCTGCCGACGGCTTCGTCCGGGGTTCGGAACCCGTCCCGATCGAGCGCCCGGCAGAGGCCACGATGGATCCGTTTTATCACACCGGGACCCTCGTAGATGAGTGCCGTATAAATTTGCACGAGCGATGCGCCGAGGCGGATCTTGGCGTAGGCCTCCTCGCCGGTGAACACGCCCCCGGCGGCGACGATCGCGAAACGGCCTCGTGGGGCCCGTCGATACATCTCGGCGACGCAGCGATCGACGAGCCCCGCGACGGGCCGTCCCGAAACGGCGCCCGGCATCGACTTCAGCCGCCGCGGCGGGGTGGTCAGCGACAGCGACGGCGGCTTTCCCGGCGGAAGGTTGAAGATCCAACCGCGGACGAACGGAAACGGCGCGGCTTCTTCGATCAGCCGCTCGATCGATTCGGGGTGGGGATCCGGGGCGACCTTCAAGAACACGGGGCCAGCCGGCTCGGCGTCAGAGAGCCGCTCCAACAACCGCCTCACCCGGCCCGGCTCGGCGAAGTGTTCCTTGCCGCCGGCGGCGTTGGGACAACTCAGGTTCAACGTCACGTAATCGGCCAGACGATGCAGCGCGCTCAGCGACGTGTAGTAGTCGTCGAGAATCTCCGTCTCGTCGCACGGCGGCGCCCCGGGCCCGTCATTCGTCTTGACGAGATTTACCCCGATCGGCGCGCCGACCCCAAGTGGCGTCTCCCGCCGGTATTCGGCCAGCCGCCGGGCGACGGCTTCGGCGCCGTCGTTGGGAAGTCCGTAATTGACAACAAGCGCGCGGTCCTCCGGGAGCCGGAACAGCCGCGGCCGAGGGTTTCCCGACGAAGGTCTCGCCGAGACCGATCCGATTTCGGCGAACCCGAACCCGAGACTCGCCAGCAACCCCACCGCGGTGCCGCTCTTGTCCCAACCGGCGGCGAGTCCGATCGGATGAGGAAACGTCAGCCCAGCAACTTCGGTCCGCAATCGCGGCGCTCCGGGAGAGAACATCGCCCGCGTCGTGGCCGGACCGCCAGGCAAACGAGCCGTGACCTGACAAGCCCGGATCGTCGCATGATGCGCCCCTTCCGGATCAAGTCGAAACAGCAGCGGTCGAACAAGGAGTCGGTACACGCTCATTCGTTCGCCATTCACCCTCCCCCGTAGACAACAACACCGTAGCCGAACTCGTGAAGAGTTCGGAAGTCCCACCATTCACCCCCACCCAGCCATTCACCAACCACCCCACCATTCCTCCCCCATCATTCACCTCTCCCCACGTCGCTCAAAGCGAACTTTCCGAAATTCGACGTTCGTTGACCCCCAGCTATACAGCGCGATCGTCCCCTTCCCGAATCGCCCGTCGCGCACCGAAAAATCCTCCTCTCCGTCGACCGTCACGCGGATCCGATCGCCGTCCAGATCGATCCGCAGCTTCAGCCATTCGTTCCGACCGTAACCCAAATCGTTTCGCGCCAGCAGCCGATAATCGTCCCCATCCTTGCGGGCCAAAATCCGAAACCGTCGCTGCAAGTCCGCCGCCCACAAATAGTGATGCTCCGCGTCCTCGCACCGGAACGCCAGCCCGATCCCGTCGTCATCCGCCGACCGGATCTCCGCCTCGATCCGCCCGTCGGTGAACGACGCCCCGGGACCGAAAATCCGCAGCGTCCCATACCGTTCCACCTCCGGATCCGTTTCCGTCGCGCTCCCGAGATAGATATTTGAACGTTGCTTTACCACGCCCGCCTCGACCGACCAATCGCTCGGCGCCGAGGCCGGATTCCCCGGAACGTCCCACACCCGCCAAGACGAGTCCTCCAGCGGCAGCGTGTTCGGGTCGATCGTAAAGCTCCGGTCGACGGAGCGACTAAGCCGCCCGTTGTCCGTAAAGAACCTCGCCCGAAGCCGCGTATCCGCCTCGATCATCAACGCGCCGTCATAGGCCGTTGACGTCGACGTCGGCGAACTCCCGTCCGTCGTGTACCGGATCGTTCCCTCCCGGTCCGGATGCTCAATCCGAACCTCCACCGGTTCGGCGAATGAACCGCCGGCCGGCTCCACGACCGGCGTCGACACACCGATCGGCTCGAGCGCCATCCACGACTGATTCAGATAGCTGCACGTGCACCCGGCCGAGGCGTCGGGCACCATCACCAACCCGCCCGCCGGGATCGCGTTGATCCAACACCCCGGACGCATCCCACCGTAATTCTGCGTCTCACCGCTCCCGTGCAAGTCGTAATAGCCCAGCGTCGCCGATCGGAACACCATCATGTTCCGCGCCCCGGCCAACACCCCACACCCGTACGAACGGCTAAAGTCGAACGGTTGCTCCTCACCGGTCAACAAGTCCCACGAGCCCCCCTGAGCGTACACCGTGTAGTCATTGATCAACGGCCGGCTCGCGTACGACGCGTCGTTCCGCCACGTCTGTGTCCCGTCGTCGGTCGAGAACGCGCTGATCATGCCACCCACTTCCGACGCGAGAGAAAACCGGGTCGGCTGATAACTCATCAACAACCGCCGGTGCTCCGGACTCACGGCCAGCATCGTGCCGTCGATCTGCTGTTCGTTCCGCCAAGCCTCCTTGCCCGTCTCCGCGTCCAACGCGAGCAACACCCCCGGCGGGTGATCCCCCGACTTCCCCTCTTTCGTCCGGTCGAACGTCGCTTGCGGTCGGTCGATCACGTACACATGGTCGGCGTCCGCCGCGATCGCGTTGTGGCGGATCGAATCCTTCGCGTCGTAACGCCATTTCAACTCGCCCGATTCCGAATCCATCACGAAAATCGTCCGCGACTCGGTCAACTGGTCCGACATGTCCCCCGTGGTCGCCCGGAACCGATACGTCACCTGGTGACCGCGATCCGCCAGCGACCCGTAAAGCCGGTTCCCCTCGACCGCGACGTAGCCCCAAGTTCCCGGCTCACCGTCCGCTTGAGGCGGCGCCGAAAACTTGCCCAGCACCTCGCCCGTCCGTCGGTCCAAACGAACACAGTGTCCCTCTTGCCGGACATACACCCCGGCATCCCCGATGCAAAAGTTGCTCCCCGTCCCCGCCACGCCCATCAACTCGTCGCCGTCGTACGCCTTCAGCACCCCCGGCAACGCATGCCGCCACACGACCCGGCCGTTGTAAGCATCGACGCACACCAACTCGTCGATCCCCTCGTGATACAACAACCCCTCCGAAAACAACGGCGCCGGCGCTCGCCCGTGCCGCGGCGGCACGTCGATGTCGATATCGCGATACCACAGCATCCCCAGCGGCCCCTCGATCAGCTCGTCCGACGAACAGAGCTGGTTCGAAGCCGATCCGTACTGGTGCGTCCATTCCCCGGCACCTCGCAACGCCCCACGACGCGCCGTCCGCATCTCGCCCGGCCGCCCGAACCTCACGACCCCTCCATAAGGACGCAAGCAAGGGCGATATCCCCCGTCCGGCTCCCCGAGCCGGCGAGATTCCGCGCCGCGATCCGATTCCTCGACCCCATCAACGTCCGGCACCCACGCCCCGTCCACGCTCCGTCCCGACACGACCAAGTTCGCGAAGTAGCGGGGGTGCGGAAGCCGCTCCAAATCGTCGACGTGATGCACCGTCACGCGAGTCCCATACAGCCCCGCCGCCCGTAACCGTTCTCGCGCCACCCGCACCGACTCCGGATCATCGTCGACCGCGTAGATTCGCAGTTCACTTTGCATGGCAAGCGCGGCCGCCAAGTCGCCCTCGCCACAACCGAAATCGAGACAGTACCCCTCGCGGACTCCGCCCGCGTCCAAGATCTCCTCTGCCGCCCGGCGTGTCGCCGCGTTCCCCATCTCGGCCAACGCACTCTCGGCCGACGCCAACCCGGTCTCGCTCGCGGGCCCACGAACCGTGACTCGCGTCCCCTCCCGCGACGCACCATCCGATTTCGACCCCCTCGCGGGACCGAACCCGACAACCACGCCCGAATCGGTGCTCGCCACCAACCGTCCGTCGGACGCCGCCAAACCGTAAACCGTCCCGTCGACGTCATGCCGCGCGATCACCGCGCCCGAATCCCGCTCCAACAGCGTCACGACGCCCTCGCCACCGGCCACCACGATATTCCCCGCCACGATCAGCGAGTTCCCCCCATCGACCCCGTCGCTCGACCAGTCCGGCTTCAGGCCCCACGACTCACTCTGATTCCCGCGTCGGTCCGTCTTCGTTTGACGCGTCCAGCGGTACGCGATGACGCCGCCCCGCGTCGAACGGACCAACCCGCCCGGAACCGCGACGATCGGGCCGTCCCCCAAGTTCTCCGCCTCCTGGCCGCTCGTTACGTCGAACGCGATCCCGCTGTTGAAAAACATCGGGCCGACCGCCATCGTCGCGAACCCGCCCCGTTTGCCGTACTGCTGCAAATGAAAGTACTCGAACTCGCCCGTCGCCAAATCGAACGATGCCGGCACCGCACGTCCGGTCGGGACCAACAACCGCGGTGACGAACCGGCCTCCGACGCGTCGTCGTCGGTGTTGGGGGCATCGCCATCCTCTGAACCTCCATCCGGGAACGAGACGTTGGTCTCTTCCGTCCCCGAGACCACCAAGTAGCCCTGTGCCGAGACCCCGCTCTCCGCCTCCGCCCCGCCATGTGGCTGCGACATGTAGATCCCGCCCGAATCGTCGTTCGTCCAAACCGGCTCGCCGTCCTCGGCGCCAACCGCATGGACGAAAATCTCGTCTGTCGGCCAGATCCCCGCCGCGTAGTACACCACGTCATCGACGACGACCGGACCACCCCGTGCCGGCCACTTCGAGATCAGCTGTCCGTTCCCAAGCCGCAGACTCCCATCGAGCCCTCCACGACGGCTCCACACCACCTCGCCGTCGAAGTCCAAACAGGACAGATGCCCGTCATCGCTAACCACAAACAATCGGTCTCGCCACACCGCCGGCGCGAACCGGATCGGACCGTCGGCAACGAAGATCGGACCCCCTTCCCCGCTCGCCAAGTCGAGCCGGTACAACGCGTGGTCCGCCGAGCTGCCGAAGAACACCGCTCCGTCCGCGATCACCGGCTGGTACGCCTGGTCGAACGACATTCGACCGCTACGGGGCCACGCCGGATCCGAACGCCCCGCCTCGTAACGCCAAACCGGCGTCACCGCACCGTCTAACCCTTGCGGTGTATAACCCGAACGAGTCGCGTCGCCTCGGTACGTCGGCCAATCCCCCGACGCCGTCCCGAACGACACCACCATCGACACCAACACGACCCGCAACATCAACGACATCTCTGAAACTCTCCGTAGCGGAAGTCGTAAAGACTCCCGGCGACGCGGCCTTGAACAACACCCCGACCAACCCACCCCGTCGCGGAAGCCGTGAAGGATTCCGACGCCACAATCGTAACCGATCGACCTGCTACAATCCCCGTCCCTTCGCCGAAGATTCATTCGGCGGCTGTTCTGTAGGCCGACGGCTCGTGACCCGCATTTCCCCGCTTCCCGAGACGCCCGATGACCGACATCGACACCCCCACCACCGAACTGACCCTCGAGCTCACCGGCCCGCTCGAGCGGGCCGTCGGTCACAGCGAGTTGACCGTCCCGGCGGCCCCCAACGACCGGCTCGGACAGGTGATCGGGCGACTCGTACGCAAGCACCCCGACGCGGCGTCGCTGTTGGCCGAGCCGACCTATTTCGACCAAAACGAAGGGAGTTTTCCCCCCGGGTTCTTAGTGATCCGCGACGGGGCCGCGATCGATGCCCGTTTGGAAACCCCCGTCGCCGCCGGTCAGCGACTGACATTGATGCCGATGATCAGCGGCGGCTAACCCATCACCCCAAACCCCAAACAAAATCCACCAACCACCCCCGTAGCGGAAGCCGTGAAGACTTCCGACGCCTCCACACCCCAACCCGCCGGCAAGCAACCGTCGATGACCAACCTCCCACCCCTCACCGACGAAGAACGAGCCACCTACGAGTGGCAACTCGACGTCCGCGACTTCGGCGAAACGGGGCAGCGCCGCTTGAAAGGCTCCAGCGTCCTCATCAGCCGAGTCGGGGGGCTCGGGTCCGTCGTCGCTTACGAGCTCGCCGCAGCCGGGGTCGGCCGCTTGATCCTCGCCCACGCCGGGAACGTCAAGCCGTCCGACCTGAACCGCCAGCTCCTAATGACCCACGACTGGCTCGGCAAGCCGCGAGTCGAATCCGCCGCGCGTCGGCTCAAGGAGCTCAACCCGCGGCTCGAGATCGTCTCGGTCCCCGAGAACGTCACCGAAGCGAACGCCGAACGGCTGATCGGGATGGCCGACTGCGTGGTCGACGCGGCCCCGATGTTTCAGGAGCGGCTCGCGATGAACGACGCCGCCGAGGCCCGACAGATCCCGGTCGTGGAAGCCGCGATGTACGAGCTCGAAGCCTCGCTCACCGCCATCCGACCGCCGCGAACGAGACGTTTCCGCGAGCTCGTCCCCGACGTCCCCAGCGGCTGGACGCGAAGGTTCCCCGTCTTCGGCGCCGTCAGCGGCACGATCGCGTGCCTAGCGGCGATGGAAGCGATCAAGCTCCTCGCCGGTTTCGGGCAACCGCTCGACAACCGGATGCTCCGGATCGACATGCGGACGATGCGAACCGTCACGATCGACCTCGGCAAACCCACTGACAGCGAGTCCCCAACCGGCTAAACTTCGTCAGTCACAAATCAAGCACCCGTAGCTCAATTGGATAGAGCATCGGTCTTCGGAACCGAGGGTTGGGGGTTCGAATCCCTCCGGGTGTACT
>JAWLFY010000116.1:0-16092 GCA_041685355.1 Pirellulaceae bacterium
GCTGAGTCGTAGGACCGGACGGCTTGCGCCGTGCCGGTAGAGAGTGTGCCAGGGCCGTGGCTTACGGACCGGGACGGCTCGTTCTCCCCGGCCCGGTCCTTAACCGTTCGATTCGCGTGAACGGCCGAAGTTGGCCCGAAATTCTCTGAAGTCGTAGAGGTCGATCTGGCCGTTTTCGATCGCATCGAGCGAGGGGTCGAACCGCTCACTTGCGGTCGTCGTGCCGAAGGCGGCGCGGAACGACCGGAAGTCGTAAAGGTTGACGGTCCCCGACCCGTCGGCGTCGCCGTAGAGGCGAAAGAAGTCGTCGGTCGCGACATCGCCGAAGCGGAAATCGCCGCCACTGTGACCGTCGCCGTCGCCATCGAGTGACACGGTGCCGGCTTGGACTCGATCGGCGGCGATCACGAGCAGGTAGTTTCCGTCGTCGAGACGCCTGGGGAACTGGAACGTGGCGACGGTCTTGCCGTCATCGTTCGTTATCGAACTTTGGGAATCGACCGTTTCGCCGGTGTCGCGGTTGGAGACGATGAACGCGGGGCCGTTCTGGTCGTCGATTTCGACCGTGGTATTGAAGGTGATGGTGACCGATTCCATCAGTGACCGCTGGTCGTTGCCGCCGTTGAGGACGACGGACTCGACGGTCGGTACGATTTCTGGGGGCGGGTCGACGTAATCGAGTTTGACGTTTTCGCCGCCGTCGACGTCGACGGATTGATGATAGGCCGCGAAGCCGCCACCGGAGAAAGTGACTTGATGCGTACCGTCGCTTGAAACGGGGACGGAATAGCCGCCCGATTCGGAACTGATCGCGTAGTGGGCAGACCCGTCGACGTCGACGCGGACTCCGGGGAGGCCTTCACCGGGATCGTAGAAGCCGTTGTCGTTCTCGTCTTCGAAGATGACGCCGGTGATGAGCGGTGCGGCCCCGAACGCGAAGTTTTGGGTAATAAGTTGGGGGCCAACCCTGCCGTTGGTCCCTTCGACGACGCCGACGCCAATTTCCCGGTAATCGCCCCGGTGAATATTGAGCCGGTGACCGGCCGGGTTTTGCATCCCTTGGCCGGCGAACTCGTGATTGTAGTTCGGATGCTCCGGAGACTCGTCCCCCCAGTCGACGTTGAACCCGGCGTGACCGTGGATCGCGGAGCGGGCGTAGGAGAAGACGTTTTCCCCAACGCCGCCGTTGTAGCCGACGGCTTCCGCCCGTTGGGTCGGGCCGAAGCCGGGCTGGAAGGGTGACGGCGGATTGTCCGAGCTGACGTGTCCTTGAAACTCGTTTGTGAGCAGATCTTGGGAGTGAAGTTCGGCCGCTTCGAGGAGTGCGGAGTGGAACGACAACGGTTGGGCGCTGAGTGGCATTTCGCCCGAACTGACCTGTTGGGTGAATTGGTAGACGATGTCATCGGGATCGATCCCGAAGAAGGTGTAGGCGTCGAGGATGTCTGGGTCGGTGGTCGCGGCGAGCCGTTCGGCCTCGGCGATCGCGTCGGCCCGGGCGCGATTGATCAGTTCCAGATAGAACTGTTCGATCGGTGACGGGTCGCCGATCGAATGGAGCGATTTTTGGAACGAGCCGGCGACTTGGATGTTGTCGACATGCCAGCCGACAGCGGGACTGGTGTCCGGATAATAGCTTCCGGAGTTGAACTGATAGCGAAACCGGATCCGGATCTCTTGGCCTGCGAAGCCTGAGAGATCGACTTCCCGGAGCGCGAACCCAGACTCGCCCGGATCTCCGGTCCCGGCTTGGGAAAACACTTCGTGCGGCCAGCTATTCCCGCCGTCGACGGAGACTTGAACCTTGGCGACTTGGGAACTTGTGGCCCAACTCAGTTGGCTCATGAAAAAGAGTTTCGTGTCGTTTCCGATCGGGAGCGATCGATCGATCGTGAACGATTCGGAGGTGGCGTTGGGATGGGCGAGTCGGAACGCGTGCTCACCTTCGGCGACGACGTCCGATTGGATCAGCGTGTAGCCCGCGCTGGTGCCGTCGACCACTCCGCCGGTTCCACTTTCGGCGTCTTCGGTCCAGACGACTTTTTCGGGAGCCGGTGGCGGAGCCAACGCCGGCGGATCGAGGGGCATTGGGGCGGGCGGCGGCGAGGAAAGGGGGGATGGGGCGGCGGGTGCTGTTTCCGGATAGCAGACATGGGGGACGTCGGATTCCGCCGCGGATCGGGTCATCGCCGAATCGATCGCCGCCCGCGGGTTGCGGCTTGCCATGAGGCGGGCCATCAACGTCCCACGGAATTTTGGATGCACCGGATCGAGGCGGACCGGTGCTTCGATCGTCGGCGAGACGGCGGTGCCGGCGGAGGCAACCTCGATCGACTGATCGTTCCCGTCGGTCGAGACGGCGGCGTTTTGGGTTAGTGAGTCGGGGACCGTCATGTCGAGAAACGGGGCGACATCCGCCGCGAGCAAGGTTCGGCGGTCGAGCGTTTCGAACCTTGGCATGCGGATATTCAGGCGAGGCGACATCGCGCGTTCTCCGGGGTGACAAGCTGATAAGCCGGATCGATCAGGATCGAGCCAGAGCTTATCAGGTCCAGCACCCGCTGGGGGGAATTGAGCGTGTCGCGTCGGGTGTGACGTGTTGAAACTCGAGACTTAGGGACGGGGAGGTGCTGCGCCGTTCTCATCGACGGGCAGGCGTGTCGGCGTCTTGATGAGCCCCGCCTCACGAGATCGTTTTCACGCCAAGAGGACGACGCTTGTAGAGCTCGCTTCGATCGACGGTTCCCGCGGCACGGCAGGAGCGGGCGGTTCGCGCCGTTCGGCTACCGGATGCGTGCCTTTGCAGCGGATCGCGGGGCGAGCTGATTGCCGACCGTCGCTACGAGTCGGACGCGGACGGTGCCGGGAGTTCTTCGGCGGCCGGTTTTCGGTCATCGGCCGAATCACTGGCGGGAGATTCTTTCGGCGTCTTGTCTCCCTTCGTAGGCTGCTCCTCGGAATCCTGTGACGATGACGTTTCGCTCGGCTTGGTCGCGGTACCGCCGAACAATCCGCCGACGGCCGAGCCGAGAGACTGGGCCCAGTTCTTTGACGAGGACGGTTCTTTCGAGTCGGACGGTTCGTTCGAGTCGGCTGTGTCGGGGGAGGGTTGGTCGTCTGGTGTCGCGGAAGGATTCTGAGCCGCTGTGCGGGAAGGTTTTGTCAGCGTGGCGTCGACTTCGACGAAGGCCCCGCCACGAACCGCTTGGAGGGTGACCGTGCGGCCAGGTTCGAGGCGATCGATTTCGCGTTGAAGGTCGGCGGAACCACGGACGACTCGGCCTTCGACGGCGACGATCCGGTCGTCGGTGCGGATTCCGGCGATCGCGGCTGGAGAATCGGGGTCGACCTTGCGGACCGTCGCGCCACGTGAGTTGGTGCCATCGGTGACTTCGACACCGAGGACCGGATTGACTCGCGGGGACTCGGTTGTGCCGGTTTCGCGGTCCCGTTCTGGTTGATCCGTTTGGGCTTTCGGGGTCCCGCGTGGGAGACGTTCCGGTTCGGGGCGCGGCGGGGGATCGGTGTTGTCGGGCCGTTGGACTTCACCGCGCGGCACCGCATCACTTCCCGGTTCTGCTGTTTCCCTTGGGAGTTGGTCGTCGGGCCGAGGATCGGCGAAGGGGCCTGGGGGGAGTTGGCGGACGGGAGGCGTTGGTGCGATCGGCGGGATCCATCCCCGGGGTCGGGCGTCATCGCCGGGGGCGTATCGCCGTTGCTCTTGGGGTGACACGAGGTTTTCCACCAGCGGGACTTCCATTTGGATCAGTCGACCGGCGCGGACGACGGCAAGGAGGACCGAGTCACCGATTTGGTGCCGTGACAGCTCTTGTCCGATATCGGCGATCGAGGGGGTAGGGGAACCGTTGACCGCCGCGACCAAATCGCCCGGGCGTAGCCCGGCCTCTTGGGCTTGCGAATGGGAGAAGAATCGGAGCACTTGGACCCCGGCGACCAATTCGGTGGACGCCCTCGCTTCGATGCCTAGCGTGGGAGCTCGGCGTGACGCGGGAGCTCGGCGAGACTCGGCACCTCGGTTTTCCCGGGGGTTGACGTCGCGGCCGTCGCGTGGCTGCTGTTCGGTCGTAGCTTGTTCGCCGTTCGGCTGGGCGGCCCGGTAGGCCTCGATCCGCGACCGCACACGAGACTCGATGCGATCGAGGAGTCCTTGGGCGTCAGCGGGTAGGGGCGGGAATGCCGCCAGGGCGAGGAAGACCGCCGCGGGAAGGAGACGACCGGACACGAGCGTAAACGCCTTGTTAATTTTGAGCATCGTCTTCCACCTCAAGTGAAGGATTAGTCCGACCGATCCCCTTCATCTTAGGGCGGCGGAGACTTCGGTCCAGCCGCACGACAGGGGGAGCGATTCGCTGGGACGAGTGAGAGGCGCGAGGACATTTTTGCCTGTCGTGGGCGGTTTCGGACGGGTCGGTTGGTCGGGCGGTTTCGCGGGAGGCGACAGGATGACTTTGGAGGCGGCGGTTGTATCGTTGTCGGAAGCGCTGCCGGCGTTGACCGAGCTGATTCGCCGTCAGTCGATCGGTCGGGGCCAGATCGTGGCGGACCAGATTCGAGCGGCGATTCGGGGCGACGGGGAAGCTGGGGGCATGGGAGGACCGCTGCTGGTGACGATCGCCGCGCGGACGGGGGCGGCTGATGGCGGCGAACTGGTCGGGTTGGTCGTCGCGGCGGTGCAGTCAACGTCATCGACGGCGACGATCTTGATTGCCGGACCGACCGATGCGATCCGGCATGTCGATCTGGACGTCGATGGTCGGGAATCGGGCGGCCGGGGTTCCTGGCATCCGGTTGCGGGGGCGATTCAAGCGACGCTCGATCGGGTGCTCGGCAGGTACGGCGTCACTTTCGTCCAATGGGCGACCGATCCGATCGCGGGTGATCTGGAATCGGTGGGTGGCACCGATCCGGGATTGGTGGGTGGCACCGATCCGGGATTGGTGGGTGGCACCGATCCGGGATTGGTGGGTGGCACCGATCCGGGGGTGACAACGAAGTGGGCGGAGGGGCTCGGTTTGCGATGGATGGGGAACCTTGGGTATTGGTCGGCGGATTTGGGGTTGGGTTCCTCCGGCGAGCTGAGAAGTGTCGGCGGCTCTGGGGAGCCGGAAAGGAACGACGAGGCGACTCGATTGCGTTTGGTGCCGGTCGATTGGTCGGCGGGTGACCCGTTGGGGAGGTTGATCGCGGTGGTCGAGCGGACGTATGAGGGGACGCTTGACTGCCCGGGGCTGTCCCGATTTCGGACGCCGCGGGAGATCGTCCATAGCTATTGTGATGCTCCGGCGTTTGACCCGGAGGCTTGGTACTTGGCCGTCGAATCGACGGAGGGTCCCGATGCGGCTTGGAAGTCATCGCGGGGGTCTTCATCGCGGGGGTCCGCCGAACGACGGCGTGCGACCGGGGAGTGCGTCGGGGTCGTAATCGGGGCTCGTCACGCCGGATCGTCGGGTGGGGGGGGATCGCGTTTCGTTGCCGAGCTCGTCTACATGGGCGTGGTGCCTGAGGCGCGGGGCCGAGGGATTGGGGGGCAGTTACTCGACGGGGCGTTGCGTGGTTACGTGGCGGCGGGGGCGGATCGGGTCATCTTGGCGGTCGACGAGGCGAACGGTCCGGCGCAGAAACTTTATCGCGCGGCTGGATTCCGGCCGATGTTTCGCGAATCGGTCTTCGCGAAGGGATTGTCACCCCCGAAGGAATGACCGGGTACCGAATCGACCGCGGGGGTGCCGAGCGGCTTGGCCTTTTGGCAGTCGAAATGGCGGCGTTTTGGGGGGCCGTGTCGAGGAGGTGGTCTTGCCGCGGGGGTGTGCGGACGGCGGATCGCGGCGTCTGGGGACGGTGCGGGGCACCCCGGAAACGGGGCGGGTTCCGGCGTCGCTTCGTAACTGGCGGTTCCGAATTGGTTTACGAAGCTGAGGCTGATGTGAAGTTCGCGTGGGGTTTGTGTTACCGACAGATTTTCCACGGGGCCGTCAACTCGCCGAGCGGGGCCGGAAGTCGGACGGGATCCGGGGCGGATCGGGGAGAACGCTAGGGGAATCCGAGTCCGGGATCGAGAGTTTCGGGGCGGTTGGCGGGGAGGGGGATGAAGTTTTGGGAGATCGTTTGACTTGATTGCTAGCAATCCTAGAATCTCCGCTCACCTCGGGACGGGCGACGCTCGAAACGGGGTCATGATCGGATGCGGGGAGGTCAAGTTGCCGCCCGGCGGAGCTAGGTTGGTCACGACTCATCGCCAACGCTACGGCTGTCCGTTCCGCATCCGACCGGGGGATCGATTGGAACCATACCGGCATCGACGTCGTTTCATGCGGCGGGCCGGAACAGGGAACGTTTCGCGAAACATCCATGAAGGAGGATTGCGCTAACGGTATGTCTGCACCGCACGGCTGCACCGACGACACGGCTGTCGTCGAGACCTTCAAGGAAGCGTTGAAACAGCGAATCGGTGCTGACCGTTTTCGGATGTGGTTTCAGAACGGCGTCGAGTTTTCGGTCGTCGACCGGGACGACGCCCGGCCGGGGCATCGCGACCTGATGGTTTCGGTCCGCGGCCAGTTCGCGCTCGACCGGATGCGACAGAACTTCCTTCGCGAGCTGCGCGGTGCCGCGGCGCAGGCGGGCGGGGGCGAAATGGGGGTGCGAATCGCGATCGCGTCGTCGACAGTTACGCCATCGGTCGACATCGGGTCGCATCCCTCGGGGGCGGGCGCGACGGAGGGGGCGGGCGCGACGGAGGGGATCAGCGGATCTGACGACGCGGGGGCGGGCGTCGTGACGGCGAATAAAGCCGCGAGGTCAGCGTCAACGGGCGCGCCGGCGACTCGTGGCGATCGTCTCGGGGGCGTCCACGCTTTGGGATCGATCCCGGTCGCGGCGGTTGCGGGTGGCCGATCGCTTGTGGGCAGTCGGCGAGCGGAGATGGGCCGTTCGGCCGCGAGCCCGTCGCCGCGTTGTGACGGTGCGGATCCCGGGGAGGCCTGCGGCGTCTCGGTGGCCGGTGGTCACGACGTGGCCGGATCGCCGAGTGCCGAATCACGGGGGGACGAATCGCCGGCGGTCGGGTCGGATCGGGGGGCGATGACGATGGAGACGTTCATCGCGGGGGACGGCAACGAGTTGGCTTTGACGGCGGCGAAGATGAGTTGTCAGGAGCCGAGCGTCGCGGCGCCGCTGTTGCTTGTCGGATCGAGCGGGGTTGGCAAGACGCACCTGATGTCGGCGATCGCCGATCGGTTTCGTCGCGGGCGGCGGATGCGTCGGGTGATCCAGTTGACGGCGGAGCAGTTCACCAACGACTTCATCAAGTCGGTCGGATCGAGCGGGTTGCCGGCGTTCCGTCGCCGCTACCGCGACGTGGACGCGTTATTGATCGACGACGTCCAGTTCTTGGCGGCGAAGAAGGCGACACTTCGGGAGATGCTCTACACGATCGACACGCTCGCGGCGGCGGGGC
The DNA here is from genome assembly GCA_041685355.1 of Pirellulaceae bacterium. Taxonomy (GTDB): domain Bacteria; phylum Planctomycetota; class Planctomycetia; order Pirellulales; family Pirellulaceae; genus JAWLFY01. The sequence continues at coordinate 7,478 of JAWLFY010000116.1, forward strand.
GTCCGTTGGTGTTTACCGCGGACCGGCCGCCGTCGGAGATTCCGGGATTGACCAAGGAGTTGGCCGGACGCATGTCGGCGGGATTGGTATGTCCGATCCGTCCGCTGGACCGGGCGACCCGGGAGACGTTGTTGCGTCGGTTGATCGACGAGCGTTGTTTGTTGGCGTGGCCCGATGCGGTGATCGCGGAGATCAACGGGATGCTCGGAGGTGACGGTCGGACGCTGGGAGGAATCGTGAACTTGGTGGGGACGTTACAGCGGATGTACCGGCGGATGCCGACGATGGACGAGATCCGCACGTACGGCGGAGACCTGCTGCGTTCGCAATCGCCCGTGGTCACGTTGTCGGCGATCGAGCGGGCGGTATGCCGGGCGTTCGAGTTGGACGACCGGGCGTTGCGTGAGGGGGGGCAAACGCGATCGATCACCGAGCCGAGGATGTTGGCGATGTATCTGTCACGTCAGTTGACGTCGTCGGCGTTTTCCGAGATCGCAAGACACTATGGCGGGAAGAGTCACACCACCGCGTTGGCGGCGAACCGAAAGGTCGAGACGTGGCTTAGCAGCGGGCGGGCGATCGGGCGGGGGCGGGGAACGATGTCGGCTCGTCAAGCGATCGAGCGGGTCGAGAACATTCTTCGTGCCGGGTGAACCGGGTCTTCGTGCCGGGTGAACCGGGTCTTCGTGCCGGGTGAACCGGGTCTTCGTGCCGGGTGGATCGGGATCGGGCTGACTTGAAGGTTTCCGAATCAGCGGTTCAGATGAGAGCAGGCCGGGGCACCTCGGCGGGTTGGCGGGCGAGGGTTGAGCAGTATCCACGGACCGGGACGAACGATTGATCGCGGACGAAGACTTCAAGCGACGGGGAAAGAAGCGGGAAACGCCTGTAAGCGAGATTCTACAGCGTCGCCCCCCGTACGATCTGGAGGCGGAGATGGGGGTGTTGGGGAGCATCCTGTTGATGCCGGAGGTGTGTGACGAATTCGCGTCGCTGGTGGCGGACGACTTCTACGACGACGCCAACCGCAAGATCTACGAGAACCTTCGTCAGATGCACGACGCGGGGGAGAAGATCGACGTGACGTTGTTGGTGTCGCGGTTACGGACGGCGGGGGACTACGACAAGATCGGCGGAGCCGGATATTTGGCGAGGCTATCGGGGGCGGTCCCGAACGCGGCTCACGCGGTGTATTACGCGGGGATCGTTTCCGAGAAGTCGGTCTACCGCAAGCTGATCGAGTCGGGGACGGAGATCCTCCGCGACGCGTACGACCAGAGCTCGACGGCGAAGGAGCTTTGCGCGCAGGCCGAGCAGAAGGTGTTCGCGATCATGGATGGGCGGACGTCGCAATCGGTGAGCAGCATCAGCGACGTGTTGCACCAGGCGATGGACCGGATGGAAGCCCGGATGCGGGACGACTACGTCGACGGGGGTGCCGAGACGGGGTTGACCGATTTCGACACGATGACGGGGGGGATGCACAACGGCGAGCTGTTGATCTTGGCGGCCCGTCCGTCGATGGGGAAAACGGCGTTGGCGATGAACATCGCCGAGCACGTTTCGATCAACCAGAAGGCGCCGGTGCTGTTCGTGAGTCTTGAGATGTCGGGGATCGAGCTCGCCGACCGGATGCTCTGTTCGTTGGCGCGGGTCAACGGTCACCGGCTCCGGAACGGGACGATTTCGTCGGACGACCGGGACCGTTTGATCAGCACCGCGAACGAGATCAGCCAGGCGCCGCTATTCGTCGACGATTCGCCGAGCCGGACGGTGAGCGAGATCGCCGCGGCGGCCCGTCGGATCAAACGTCGCGAGGGCGAGTTGGGTTTGATCGTGGTCGACTATTTGCAGCTGATCGAGCCGGACAATTCGCGGGACCCGCGTCAGGAGCAGGTGGCCAAGATCGCGCGGCGGCTGAAGGGGGTGGCGCGGGAGTTGGAGGTTCCGCTGCTGTGTCTGTCGCAGCTGAACCGTCAGGCGGAGGACAGCAAGGACCACCGGCCGCGGCTGAGCCATTTGCGGGAATCGGGGGCGATCGAGCAGGACGCCGACGTCGTGATGTTCGTGCACCGCGAAGAGTACTACCACCGGGGGGACGAACGGGCTCAGTATGCGGGTCAGGCGGAGATTATTGTCGCGAAGCAGCGAAACGGTCCGGTCGGGGACGTGCAGTTGACGTGGGAGGCGGACTTCACGCGGTTCAGCAATCGGGCGGCGGAGCGGCATAGCGAGTTCGACGACTACGCCGAGTTCAACAGCCCGGGCGGGTTCTGAGAGCCTACCGGCGTGATCGGCCTCCCTTGCCCCGATCGTCCGGGTCCGTTATTTTTCGGAACCGTTTGCCATTCGGTCGGTCGTCTGCCGGTCGAAACGTTCTCCCAATCCCCATGGGCACGAGGGACGAAGGGCGAGTCGTCGGACACGTGTGTTCGCCGCAAAGCGACACGTGTGTTCGCCGCAAAGCCCTGGGGGGCCGATCCGTTCGCGATTCGGTCCCCTCGGAGCCTGCCGTGGGACCAATGAAGGAAAGTCGAATATGGCCAATGCCATTGTCCAAGAAATGATCGAAGCCGGCGTCCATTTCGGGCACCGGACCAGTTTGTGGAATCCGAAGATGGCGCCGTACATCTTCGGGCGAAAGAATCAGATTCACATTCTGGATATTCGCGAAACGCTACGCGGCTTACTCCGCGCGAAGAAGTATCTCGGTCAGGTGGCGGCTGGCGGGAGTTTGATCTTGTTCGTCGGGACGAAGCGTCAGGCGAGCGAGGCGGTGGAGATCCAAGCGCAGCGTTGCGGGATGCCGTTTGTCAGCGAGCGTTGGCTTGGCGGGACGCTGACGAACTTCCGTACGATCCGCAGTCGGCTAACGCGGCTGGAGGAGTTGGAAGAGATCCGCTCGAGCGACAAGATCAACGCCTACAGCAAGAAGATGCAATCGGCGTTGAACCGGGAGTATCGGAAGATGTACCGGAACCTGAACGGGCTGCGGAAGATGAACCGCTTGCCCGAGGTGCTGTTGATCGTCGACCCCGGCAAGGAGCGGAACGCGATCCGCGAGGCGAAGCGATTGGGAATCACGACGGTGGCGTTGATCGACACCGACAGCGACCCGAGCACGGTCGACTTGCCGATCCCGGGCAATGACGACGGGATCCGCAGCGTCGAGTTGATCTTGAAGCAGTTGGCCGAGGCGATCGCGGCCGGCAAGGGGCAGTCCGAGATGGAATCGGTTGCCGAGGGGAAGACGGCGACCGAACCGGTCGCGGCGGCTGCGGCGGCCCAACCTGCGGAAACCCAACCTGCGGAAACCCAGCCGGCGGAAACCCAGCCGGCGGCGGCCGAAACGCCCGAGGCGGCGGCGGAGCAGACTCCGGCGGAGGGCTGAGCGGCAAAAGCTTTGCGACACGGCAAGCACGCATCTGACAATTGGATGGCGTCCTCTCGGAGACCGGACGGATTCCGGAGCGGGCGTTGTTGGAACAACTGACACCAAGAGAGGTAATTGATGGCCGAGATCACGGCGGCTGCGGTGAAGTCTTTCCGGGAACGGACCGGGCTCCCGATGATGGACTGCAAGAAGGCGCTCCAAGAAGCGGGCGGGGACGAAGACAAGGCAGTCGAACTGCTCCGCAAGCAGGGTCAGGCGTTAGCCGACAAGCGGGGCGACCGCGAGACGGCGTTCGGCCGTTTCGGGTTGTATCTGGGGACCGACAAGAACGTCGGCGCGATGGTCGAGCTGTTGTGCGAGAGCGCTCCGGTGACGACCAACGAAGATTTCGTGCAGCTCGCCAACGATTTGGCGACCCAGCTCGCGACGGGTCCGGGGGCATCGACCGCCGAGGAGTTGCTTGCCCAGCCGTCCCCGTCGAAACCGGGTGTCACGTTGGCCGAGCAGAAGGACGACCTGTTCAACCGGATCCGCGAAGTATTCAACGTCGGGCGGATGGTCCGGGTGGAAGGCCCTTGTGGCGGGTACATGCACCACGCCGGGACGACCGCCGGGGTGTTGGTCCGCGTCGAAGGTGGCAACGACGAGGCGGCGAAGGACGTCGCGATGCACATCGCCGCGATGAAGCCGAGCGCGTTGGACGAGAACTCGCTTGACGCCGAGTTGGTCGCCCGGGAGCGTGAGGTCTTGAAGGCGGCCGCGATCCAAGAAGGAAAGCCCGAGAACATCGTCGAGAAAATGGTCGACGGGCGGATGCGTAACTTTTTTGCCGAACGCTGCCTAGTTGCCCAGCCGTTCGTGAAGGACGACAAGCAGTCGGTTGCGGACTACGCGAAGGCAGCCGGGATGAAGATCAAGGATTACTGGCACTGGGTCGTCGGCGAGAAGTCAGACGGCTGAGCCGTCGGGTAAGATCGCCGGGTGCCTATCCGACAAGGGGTTCGACCCTCTCTTGGAGCGCGCCGGTAGTCACCCAAGGACGCGGAAAAGCCGTTGAACGCAATGTCAGCTGGAAATCTACAAAGGGTCGGCCCCTTTTTCGGATAGGCACTGAGAGCCGGCGCGTCGCGGATGAGAAAACCTCGTTGGCCCCATCGGATCGACGAGGTTTTGTCGTATCATGTCGGTCGGCCGGCGGGCGATTGTCGCGGCGGTTCCTGAATCCGAGACGTTTCCCCTTTGAAGTCATGCGACCCGATGCCCGAGCCCGAATCCGATTCCTCCACACCGCCGCTCCGTTATCGCCGCGTGATTCTCAAGCTCAGCGGTGAGAGTCTGGCGACTTCGGGTGGTCGAGGGATCAGTGGCGAGGAGGTTGCTCAGATTGCGGCACAGATCAAGCGGGCGCACGCGTCGGGGTGCCAGATCGCGGTCGTCGTCGGGGGGGGGAATATTTTGCGGGGGGCGCAGTTCTCGGGAACCAACGCGTATGTGCAGAACGCGACGGCGCACTACATGGGGATGTTGGCGACCGTCATCAATTCGTTGGCGATGCAGGACGCGCTCGAGTCGATCGGCTGTCAAACGCGGGTCATGTCGGCGGTGCGGGTCGACAACGTGGCCGAATCTTTCATTCGGCGTCGGGCGCTGCGGCATTTAGAAAAGGGCCGCGTGATCATCTTGGCCGCCGGTATCGGCACCCCGTTCGTCACGACCGACACGGCGGCGGCCCAGCGTGCCCTTGAGCTCGACGCCGACATCGTGCTCAAGGCGACCCGGGTCGACGGGGTGTACAGCCACGATCCGGAGCTGAACCCGCACGCGGTGCTGTATGATTCGCTCAGCTATGCTGACGTCATCGAGAAGAACTTGAAGGTGATGGACGGGACGGCGATCGCGCTTTGTCGCGAGCACGGCACACCGATTTTGGTCTTTAATTTCAAGAAGGACGGCAACATCGTCCGCGCGATCGCGGGCGCGAACATCGGCACCCGCATCGGCCCCACCGTCAGCCACCGGGCGGAGGAAGTGGCGACGTCGTGAGCCGCTTTCCCCCGATCGATCCCTCACCTGACACTCTCCCCTGCAAAAGGAAGCGAGCATGAGCAGCGACGACGTATTGATGGACTGCGAAGAGCGGATGGAAAAGGCGATCTCGGTGTTGTCGTCGAACTTGTCTGGGATCCGTACCGGCCGGGCGAACCCTGGGTTGGTCGATTCGATCAAGGTCGAGGCGTACGGGTCCCAGGCTCCGCTCAAGCAGCTCGCGTCGATCGGGACTCCTGAGCCGCAACAGATCCTGATCCGGCCGTACGACGCGGGGACGATCAAGGATATCGAGAAGGCGATCGTCGCCGGTGATCTCGGGCTCAACCCGCAGAACGACGGTCGGGTCATCCGCCTGAACGTGCCGCCGTTGTCGACCGAGGTGCGGAAGAAGATGGTCGGCCGGATCAAGGAGCTCGCCGAGGAGGCGAAGATCTCGATCCGGAACATCCGTCGGGACGCGAACAAGGCGGCGGACCAAGCGGAAAAAGAGAAGGAGCTGACCGAGGACGATCGCGATAAACTGAAGGAGTCGGTCCAGGAGTTGACCAAGACTTACGAATCGAAAGTCGTCGAGATGGCCAAGGCTCGCGAAGCCGAGGTGCTTGAGGACTGAACGCCATTCCCGAGGGGACACCATCCCGATGACGCATGCCCTGCAATGCCCGCGTTGCGGACGCCAGGTGACCGTTGCCGAGGATACCCCGGACAATCGCGCCCGGTGTCCCCATTGCGAGCGATCGTTCGTGATCCCGGGCGCCCCGGCGGGCGTCGCGGAGGAGGACGACGATTGGCTGAGCGACGAGCTCCCCGAGGCGACGGCTTCGTTCCGACCGCCACGCCCGTCGCGGCCCCAAGATGACACGCTACCTGGTGACAGCACGCTATCTGGTGACAGTCCGGGGCTTGGTGACAGTCCGGGGCCGAAGGCCGGCTCGGTGTCTGGAAGCGACGCTGCGTCGTCGAAAGGTTCTGGAAAGGGGGACGGGGGCGGGGCGAACCGCGGGGGGACTCCGCGGTCGGTCGCCGGGGGCCATGCGACGGGGAAGCTGGGCGGTGCGGCGGCCGGTTCGCGTGCCTTGCCGATCGGTCACGAGACGGAGTATCGCGTGCGGTGTTCGGTGTGCGGATCGGTGACGTACGCGAAGGCGACGCAGGCGGGGCAGACGGTCAAGTGCCACGACTGTCACACGACGATCAAGATCCCCCCGCCGCCGAAGAAGAAAGTCCAACCCGTGTTCGACGCGGAGGAGGGTGAATCGTATCGCTTCGAGGAGCGACCGGCGGCGAAACGGCCCGACGATCCGTTCCGGAAATCGGCGGAGGAACTACTTCGTCAGGCGTCCGAATCGGATGAAGACGAGCCGGAGCCCGATTTTGACGTCCCTCGCATCCGTGATTGGGCGGTGTCGGTGTTCGGCATCTTGGTCCAACCGGCGGTGATGGTGCACTGGATCGTGCTGTCGCTGTTCGGCGGGGGGGCGGCGTTTGTGGCGTTGAGTATCGGCTCGCCGATTTTGACGATGGGGTTATTCCCGACCGGAGTCTTTTTTGGGGCGATCGTCATCGCGTGTGGGTTCGCGATTTTGGAATCCGTGTCGAACGGTGAGGAGAGTGTCGAGGAGTGGCCGGTGATGCTCGACCCGACCGAATGGCTCGGATCGTTGGTTGTCGCCCTTTCCGCGGTGGGGCTGGTCGGCATCCCCGCTTGGGTGCTCGGCCAATTTGTCTTCGGCGCGGGGTTGGCCGCGGTATTCGTCACGATGGGGGCGATTTACCTGTTGTTCCCGTTCGTGTTGCTGTCGATGCTGGACATGCAGAGTATTTTTACGCCGTTTTCGGCGGAGGTCTCGCGAAGTGTGAGCCGGTGCCACGAGTCGTGGGGTTGGCTTTATTTCTCGTCCGGCGTGCTTTTCGGCGCGTTGTTCCTGATTTTCGTGACCGCCACTTTGTTCACCCCTCCCGTCGCCGCGTTGCTGTGCGTGATCGCGGGGGTGGGCGTCACGTTTTTGTACTTCGCGATGCTGGGCCGGTTGGCCTACCAGATCGGTCAGTCGCTCAACGCGGCCCCGATGGAGAACGACATCGAGCTGATCCGGCAGCGAAAGCCGTACCAACAGGACGAGCTCGAGTAGACGTGCGGGCTTGTCGGGAAAGCCGAGTTAGCAACGGTCGGGGAATCACCGTCCGTCGCCGCCGCGCCGAGCTTGAACCGGACGGCTCGCGCCGTGCCGCTAGATACTTCGTGATCAGGACGTCGTCGGGAGGTTGAACGGGGCGCGATATTCGCGGCGGAGCAGGCGGTCGGCTTCGGGGGCGTCGGTGAACCGTTCGTTACCCGAGTCGATGTGGAGCACCGGTCCCATTGTGAGGGGCGTTTCCGACAGATCGACGTCGTTCGCTTGGAGGTGGGGAAGGAGGTCGTCGAAGGTTTGCCCGATTTGGGGCGGGCCTCCGAATTCTCGCAGTTGTTCCCGGATCTCTTCGACCGGCATCGTTTGACCCAGCCGGTACGAGATGTTTCCGACGTGGCACAGGGCCGTGGAGACGTGTCCTTCTTCGATCTCGGCCCGCAGATCTTCGCGGCGACGACTTCGCACGGCGTCGACGAAGTTTGCGAAATGGTTTTCGCCCGCCCCCGAAAACTTTTTGACCAATTCTCCGTCGGGGGTGAAGAGGGAGCCTGCGGCGATGATCCCTTCGGTCCCTTCGATCACGTAACCCGACTGGAAGTGTTCGCTGAAGGGGTCGGAGCGGAGTCCTCGGACCTCTTGGACGATCGTCGTCGGGCCGAAGCGGTGGACGACGACTTGGGTGTTGGGGGTTTGCCCGGCGTCCTCGTAGCCGAGTCGTCCGCCGAAGCTGACGACGGAATCGCCGAGACCTTCCAGTCCCATCAGCCAGCGGCAGATGTCGATCATGTGGATGTTGTTGTTCCCGAGTTCGCCGTTGCCGGTGTCCCAAACCCAGTGCCAGTCGTAGTGCAATCGCCGCCGCGTCGGGTTTTCGTCGGTGCCGGGACCGAGCCACAGGTTGAAGTCGAGTTTCGGCGGCATCTCGCAACGTCCCGGTCCGCCGATCGATCCACGCCGGCCATAGATGATCGTGCGGGCGAAGCGAACCGAGCCGAGTTTTCCCTCGCGGAGAAACTGGGCGGCCCCGGTGAGCGCGGCGG
>JAWLFY010000268.1:0-3876 GCA_041685355.1 Pirellulaceae bacterium
CTTGTCCGCGTTCGCTCGCATCCTCACTTCGGACATCGCAGCAATGCCTCCAAAACCTACGTTCTGGGCAGTTGCCACTAAAATCGCGGAACAACCCCCTAAAGCAGTTCTCCGAGGTTTCTGGATTCGAGTTCTTTGACGACTTCGCGGATCCGTTCTTCGGCATCCTTGGAGGCGACGAGGGTGGCGTCGGGGGTTTGCACGATGATCAGCTTGTCGACGTCGATCGTGACGACGGTGTGGCCTGGACCGGCGAATACGATCGTGTCGCGGGTGTCGATGCCGACGTGCGATCCGACGACGGTGTTGCCGTGGTCGTCGGGGGGATGGAGCCGGGCGAGTGCCTGCCAGCTGCCGACGTCGTCCCACGGGAACGGGGCTTCGATCACGACGACGTCGGGATAGCGTTCCATGACGGCGTAGTCGATCGACTTCGGTTCGATCTTGGCGAACTCTTGTTCCAGGATCGTCGCGAAGGCATCGCTCCCGATCGACTCGGCAATTTTGAGGAGACGGTTCATCATTTCCGGTTCGTATCGGCGGAGGGCGTCGAGGATCGTCGAGGCCCGCCACACGAAGATGCCGCTGTTCCAGTAGAACTTGCCGGTCGCGAGGTACGACTCGGCGGTCGCGCGGTCCGGCTTTTCGCGAAAGCGGGCGACGTCGAACGCGGTCGCGCCGGTCGCGGTGATCGGCTCGCCTCGTTCGATATATCCGAACGATTCGGCGGGATAGTTCGGGCGGATGCCGAACGTGACGATCCGTCCCGGAGAGTCGTCGATCAGCCGCTGGGCCGCCGCGACGGCGTCGGTGAACGCCGGCGTGTTCGTGATCACGTGATCGGCGGGCATTACGACCATCGTCGCGTCGGGGTCGTGATGGGCGACCATCGCGGCGGCGAGGCCGACGCAGGGGGCGGTGTCTCGTTTACAAGGTTCGCCGACGATGTTGTTTCGGGGGACGCTTGGCAGTTGGTCCGCGACCTCGTCGGTGAGGACTCGGTTGGTGAGGACGTATTGGCGTTCGGGTGGCGCCAGGTCGGCGATCCGATCGGCGGTCGACCGGATCATGGTTTCGGGGCCCCACAATTTCAGGAGTTGTTTGGGCCGCCGGGTGCGGCTCGCGGGCCAAAACCGTGTCCCGCTTCCGCCCGCCATGATTACCGCGTGTAGCATGCTGAGTCGCCAAATCCGAGGGAATGAAGCGGCGGGGGATAGACCACGCCGACGTTTGGCCGCCGATTTTGCCGTTGCTTGTCGGAGCCACGCAACCATAGATCGCGTCAAGAATCGGGGTGGAATCGACGCGCCGGGGCTTGGTAAGTGAATCGTGTGATCACGTCTGGAACGGAGCGACCGATGGAACATGCTGCCCCCCCCGATGATGCGCGACGATCCCGTGATGCGCGACGATCCTTCACGCGGCGAACGCGATCGGAGGCGGCTGTCGAAAAGGCCGCAAGAACGTCGGCCGAAACGGCCTCCTCGGAGGCGGCGGCCTTGGGAGCGGGCTTCGGGCGACGCCGGCGTGTCGTCGCGGTTTGGGCGTTAATGATGATGATCGCGTGCGGCGGGTGTGTTCGCCGGCGGATGATGGTGCGGACGAATCCGCCCGGTGCGACGGTCTCGGTCGACAATCAGGTGATCGGCACGACCCCGGCGGCGAGCAGTTTCGTCTACTATGGGACGCGAGAGTTTCGCGTCGAGAAGGAAGGTTTCCGCACCGAGACGGTGCGGCGGCGGATCAATCCGCCTTGGTACCAGTGGCCCGGTCTCGATTTCGTCACGGAAACGTTATGGCCGGGCGAAATCCGGGACGAACGGATCATCGACGTGACCTTGGTCCCCGAGACGGAGGAACCGACCGAGGTGGTGGTCGGGAGGGCGGATCGGCTTCGCGCGGGGGCGACCGACGTTTCTCCGGCCGTTCGCTAGGGCTCGTGCGTGACGTAGGCGACCGGTTCCACGATCGGGCCGGCGAGTTGACGGCGGCGGTGGCGGCGGTGGTCCTGTTTGGCACGGTGCTGGTCGGTTGGGAGCGACTCGGTTTCCGTGACGTCGGCCATTTTTATACGCCGCTGTATGGATACGTCGGGTCGCGGGGCGCCGGTGATTGGATCCCCCTTTGGAATCCGCTTGACCAAACCGGGATGCCGTTGCTCGGGGAGACGACGACGGCGTTTTTTTATCCGCCGCGGTACCTGCTGTTCATGCTTCCGATTGCCGCCGAGGGGGCGCTCGGTTGGTACGTCGTGGCGCATGTCGTGTTGGCGGCCGGAGCGACGTCGTGGGTCGCCCGTCGGGCGGGACGTTCCGCGCCGTCGGCGGCGGTTGCGGGCGTGACGTACGCGTTGTCCGGTCCCGTGCTGTTTCTGTATTGCAACCCGCCGTTTTTGGTGGGGGCCGCGTGGTTGCCGTTGGTCGTCGGGCCGTTGATCGAGACCCGGGCGTCGGTGTGGCTGCCGGCGGTGGCGCTCGCGATGATGGTGTTGGGGGGCGACCCACAAACGGCATTGCACGCCGGGGCGGTCTCGGTCGTTGTCGTGGCGGTGCGGTCGGTGGCGGTATGGCGCCGACATCGGAAGGGGGACTCGGCGGGCCGTCACGATCAGGAAGATGGCGGGACCGCTGAGTTACCGGCTGACGCCGGGGCTGCGGAGGCGAACCGGCAGCGGTGGCGCGCGTTGTTGTTCGCGCCGTTGTTCGCGGCGGTGTTGACGGCACCGCAGCTGGCGGCGTCGATCGATTGGGGACGGCACAGCGAGCGATTCCATTCGGAGGGGTTCGCGGAGCGACTCCGACCGCCTGCCGCCGGGAGCCGTCGGGCGGAGGCGTTCCAGTTTTCGGTGCCGCCATGGCGCGTGGCGGAGCTCGCGACGCCCTGGGCGTTCGGGCGATTGTTTCCCGAACACCATCGATGGAGCACGCTGATTCCCGGGGACGGCCGGATCTGGACGCCGACGATGTCCATGGGACTGTTGCCGATGGTGGCGGTTTTGTGTGGTGTCGCCTCACGGAGGCGGGGCGGGTGGGACCGATGGTTGGGCATTGCCGCGGGGACGTTGGCGTGTGCCGCGGGGTCGTTCGGGGTGGTGTGGTGGATTCAAACCTTGACCGGTGGTCTCCGCGACTTGGACGGGGCGATCGGCGGGCCGTATTGGATGCTGTACCAGTGGTTGCCTGGGTACGCGGCGTTCCGGTATCCGGCGAAGTGGTTGCCGCTGTTCGCGTTGGCGGTCGCGATGGTGACCGCCCGTTGGCTGGACGGTGTCGTCGTTGTTCGGACGGCGGCGGCGCTTCGAGGGGTGCGGCGTGGGCTCGTTGCTTGGGGGGGCGTGTTATTGATCGTGGTGGTGATCGGGGTGGCGTTGCTTGCGGCCCCCGGTGCGTGGCAGGGACTGGTCGTCGCTGACGAGGCGTTCCTTCCACGCGATCGATTCTGGGGGCCGCTCGATGTGTCGGGAGGAATCCGCGACTTGGTCGTGTCAGCCGCCGGATCTTTGCTCGTGACCGCGATCGTGTGGTTCGTGATCGGGGCGCCGCCACGATCTCGTTTTTCGTTGGGGGGTGGGTTCGGCGGGTGGGTGTTGGTGGCCGTCGCGGCGGCGGAGTTGACGGTGACGGCGTCGGCGTACGTCGCGCGGGTGCCGCGGGGTACCGAGTCGCGGTTGGTCGATTCGTTGCGGCATCGCGCGGAACGATCGCGACGGGAACGGCCGGGGGACGTGGCGGTGAACCGTTGGATGCGGACCCAAGCGGGCGGCGGGTGGCCGCGGATTTGGCGAGAGGATTCGGACGCGGGGCGAATGGTTGACGTGGAGTCGAGCCAACGGGCAGCTTGGTTCGGTCGTTGGCACTTGGCGGACGGTCAAGCGGT
>JAWLFY010000117.1:0-10784 GCA_041685355.1 Pirellulaceae bacterium
GGTCGGGTGGTGTAGACGCGGAGCGTGTCGTCGCCGGCGGCATCGGGGAACCCGTCGCGGCGTCGGCGGTCGGTCCATGAGTCGTACTGGTCTTGGGGGCCGACGAAAAAGTCGACTTCGGCGCCGGTGCTACGGCCGATCCAGTCTTGTTGCAGCTTTTTGATCCCGGCGGGCCAATCGAGATCGTCGAGCCCTTCGAGGAGCCGCTCGGCGTACGCGGTGATCCGCAGCATCCATTGACGAAGCGGGATCCGTCGCACCGGATGTCCGCCCCGTTCGCTCCGGCCGTCCTGGACCTCTTCGTTCGCGAGCACGGTCCCCAGCGCCGGGCACCAGTTGACCAGTGCGTCGTCCTGGTACGCGAGGCGGCGCTCGTCGCGGTAGGCCTCGACCGCGGCGCGTCCTCGGCTTTCGACGTCGGCGGGGATCGGCAGTTCCGCGATCGGTCGTCCCTTGCCGGCGTCGGCGTCGAACCAGGTGTCGTAGAGGACCAGAAAGATCCACTGGGTCCAGCGGAAGTAGGCCTCGTCGGTGGTCGCCAGGACGCGGTCCCAGTCGTAGCTGAAACCGAGCATCTTGAGCTGGCGGGTGAAATTATCGATGTTCCGTTCGGTTTGGATTCGCGGGTGTTCGCCCGTGCTGATCGCGTGTTCTTCGGCCGGAAGCCCGAACGCGTCGAAGCCCATCGGGTGCAACACCGATTCGCCGCGGAGCCGGGCGAAACGGGCGACGATGTCGGTCGCGGTGTACCCTTCGGGATGACCGACGTGGAGCCCGTCGCCGCTCGGATAGGGAAACATATCCAAGATGTACCGCTTCGGCCCGCGGGGGAGTTCGGGGGTGGCGAAGCAACGGTGTTCGGCCCAGTATTGCTGCCAGCGGGGTTCGATCTCGGCGGGATTATATCGGGGCATCGGCGTGGATCGGCGTTGGGCGAGCGGGGTTGGTTTGTGGGGAACCGGTCGGGACAGAGGTCACGGCTTCGAACGGGAGCGTCGCGACCGCGTCTCGGACCGGGATTCTAGGCTTTGTCCCGAAAGACTTCGACTGGTCGCGCCGTCTTCGTGATCACGGGGTTGGGGATCGCGGCGGGTTGGGGGGCCGCGTCGCGATCGTGGGAAAGGGGTTGACCGCTCGGGATGCCGGGGGGTAATTGCCGCTCCATGATGGTCCGTCATGGTTTCCGTTTCGTCGTGTTCCTGTTGGTCGCTGTCCCGGCGGGGTGTCGGGTGAGCGCCCCCGTTCACGTTTGGGAACCGGCCCGTTTGGCGTCGACGGTCGGGAAGCGGGTCGCGGTGTCGGTCGTGTCGACGCCAGAGGGGACGGCCGGGGCGATCCGCGAGCGATTGGTTGGGCGGGACCCGCTCCCGTCACCCCGGTCGCGGAGCGTGTCGGGACGGGGGTCTGGCGAGTCGGTGGCGGGGAGCCAAGCGGTGATGGGAACACAGCTGGTTGACGCGAGGCGTCTGGAGTCCGCATCGCCGGTCCGGTTGGTGTCGGCCGGCGACGGCGAGATCAACGACGTGGCGTTGGCATCGGTCGCGTCGCAGCGTGGCTTCGATTTCTTGCTTCACGGCCAAGTCATCGACGCGTCGGGATCGCGGCCGGGGGCGGAGGACCGGTTAACCGTTTCCTGGCGGCTGACGGATCTCAGCGGCGACGATCCGCCGAAGGGGCTTCCGGTCGCGGTCCGATGGGAGGCAGCGTTCGCACGCCATCCTGACTTGGCGTGGTTGGGTGACCGGGAGTCGGCGTTGGCCGAAGCGGTCGTCCGTGAGACGTGCGGGTTGATCTCGCCGTCGGTCGCGTTGCGGCAGGCATCGTTAGCGGTTTCGTACGTGACCCCTGGAAGCCGTGGGGTTCGCCGCGGCAACGCGGCGGCTCGCGAGGGGAATTGGGCGGAGGCGCAGCGGATCTGGGGGGAAACGATTCGGAACCACCCGGAACAATCGGCCGCGTGGGTGAATTTGGCGATCGCGGCGGTCGCCGAACAAGACTTCGCGTCGGCTCGAGAGCTCGCGCGTCTGGCTGCCGCCCGGCACCCGTCCGGAATCGCCCGCGAGAACTTGGTGTGGGTCGAACTGATGCAGCGGCAATATCACGACGCGTTCGATTTGCCTGATCCGCCGGAAGGCTGGGTCGTGTCTCGTGGCCCCGTCTCCCGTCCGCCCGAAGCGAGAAACGGGCGAGGCCGTTTTGCGGCGGACGTCGGGCAACGCTAGAATCCGCCCCGTTCGCTCGTTCGTCGGGGCGATCAAGTTTCCGATCGGCGGTGGGCGAAGTGAGGCGGGTGACATGATGCGTGTATCGATCGGTCGGCGTGGATGAATCGGTTGCCGATCGGGAATCCGCGGGCGAGGGGAACGGGTGAAAGTCGCGCCGGGGGCGGGCGTGTCGACGCGCGCGGGGACGAGGGCGAGATCGGGGTCGCGCACGGGCACGGGCACGGGCACGGGCACGGGCACGGGCACGGGCAAGGGCAAGGGCACGGGCAAGGGCACGGGCACGGGGAAGATCGCCAGGAAGATCGCGAGGGGGGGAGTAGGGTTGTCGTGAGTGCGTCGTGGGGGGTGGTTTTTGGGGTGATCGTTTTGGTGGTGTCGGGGGTGGGATGTGATTTTGCCGAGGTCGGGGATGGGACTCGGCGGTTGCGGATGGGGCACGTTTACGAAGTGAAGAGCCCGACGCATGCGTTCGGCACGGCGAATCTTGATGAGCGTCTGGAGGAGGCGGGGGTCGGTTTGGAGGTCGCGGTATTTCCGGCGGCCCAGCTTGGCAGCGAATCGGAGTTGCTGGAGCAGTTGGTCGCTGGCGAGATCGACTTGGCGATCGCCGGCCCGTCGTTTTTGGCGATGTGGCATCGGCCGCTCGGGGTTTTCGACGCGGCGTACGCGTTTGAGGACTTGGAGCAGATGCAGCGGGTCGCCGACGGGCCGCTGATGGCGCCCCACTGGGCGGCGCTTCGCGAGCGGTTCGGGGTTCGGGTGCTGGCGACGTGGGCGTACGGTTCCCGGCACATCACCGGGAACCGACCGGTGCGACATCCCGATGACCTCCGCGGGTTTCGGTTGCGGATGCCGGCGGCGACGGTGTGGCAAGCGTCCGGGCGGGCGCTCGGGGCGAGCCCGATGCCGATCGCGTTTTCGGAGGTCTACATGGCGTTGCAGCAGGGGATCGCGGACGGCCAGGAGAACCCGGTTCCGGTGATTCAGGCGATGGGGTTCCACGAGGTTCAGCAATACGTGAGTTTGACCGGGCACATCCAATCGTCGATTCAGATCTTGATCAACGAACGGGTTTGGCAATCGCTGACCGACCGCCAACGCGAAGCGCTCGGGGACGCGGTCGTGACGCTGGGGCAAGAGGTGCTGGAGGGAACACGGCGTCAGGAAGCGGAGTTGCTGGCGCGTTGGCGTTCGGAGGGACCGGTCGAGGTGATCGACGACGTCGACGTGGGGGCGTTTGAGGCGCGGGCTCGCGCAACGTTCGCGGACGGTTACCCGTTCAGCGAGCTGTACGAAAAGGTTACCGAAGAGGCGAAGTCCGAAGAGGCGAGTTCCGAAGAAACGTCGCCGGCTTCACGGGGGCGGACCGATGGATGAGCGCGGACCGATGGATGAGCGCGGACCGATGGATGAGCGCGGGTCGATAGATGAGCGTGGGCGGATGAGTGAGGCGGCAGCGGGATACGGGGTGCGTTTGGCGCGGTTCGCGGGATGGCTGGCCGGGATCGAGCGGGCCGTTTCGGTGGTGCTGTTGTCGATCGTCGTCGGTTGCTTGTCGGCTCAGGTGATCGCGCGGTACGTGTTCGGATCGCCGATCTCGTGGAGCGAGGAGGTGGCGCGGTTGGGGTTGATTTGGTTGACGTTCATCGCGTCGGGGTTTGTCACGGCGAGAGGCCAGCATTTGACGGTGGACCTGTTGCCCGCGGGGGTCAGCCATGGGGTTCGACGGCGTCTCGACCAGGTTGCCGGGGCGGTCGTGTTATTGACGTGCGTGACCCTGTTGATCGGCGGGTTCCGTTTCGTTTGGCGGGTGTGGCCGGTCGCGTCGCCGGGGATCGGGGTATCGATGAGTTTTTGGTACGCGTCCGCCAGTTTCGGTTTGGCGTTGATGGCGTTCCACACCGCGGTCGGTCTGTTGGGCTGCGAATCAACGGAGCGGGCGGGCGGCTCGCCGAACGGCTCGTCGAAGGGGTCACCCAACGGTTCGCTCAACGGCTCGTCGAACGGGTCGCCCAACGGCTCGTCACGGGCGTCTTCGAGCGGAGAGCCATCGACATCGGGACGGGAGACGACGTGACGCTGCTGTGGTTGATCTTGGGGATGTTGTTGCTGTTGGCGATTCGCGTGCCGGTCGCCCATGCGATGTTGTTTCCCTGTTTGATGTACGCCGCGGTCTCGCCCGACATCACGCTCGGGGTGGCGCTCCAGCGGACGGTGGCGGGGATCAACAGTTTCCCGCTTTTGGCGGTCCCGTTGTTCATCATGACGGGGTATCTGACGAACGCGGCGGGGCTGTCGGATCGTATTTTCGCGTTCTTGGCGAAGGCGTTGCATCGGTTGCCGGGGCGTCTGGGATACGTCAACGTCGGCAGTAGCGTGATGTTCTCATGGATGAGCGGTGCGGCGATCGCGGACGCGGCCGGGTTGGGGGCGGTGTTGGTCCCGGCGATGAAGAAGGAGGGGTACGACGAAGGGTTTTCGCTCGGGTTGACCGGTGCCTCCTCGATGATCGGGCCGATCATGCCGCCGAGCATCCCGGCGATCATTTACGCCGTCACTGCGGGGGTCTCGGTCGGCGGGTTGTTCTTTGCGGGTGTCGTCCCGGCGCTGCTGCTCGCGACGGTGTTGTGCGTCCACGTTTTCTGGCATGTCCGCCGTCATCCGCCGGCGGCATCGTCGTCGGGTGTCGGGTCCGCGGGGGCC
This sequence comes from Pirellulaceae bacterium, assembly GCA_041685355.1. Taxonomy (GTDB): domain Bacteria; phylum Planctomycetota; class Planctomycetia; order Pirellulales; family Pirellulaceae; genus JAWLFY01. The sequence goes on from JAWLFY010000117.1 coordinate 4,929, forward strand.
GACGAGAAGCTCGCGGGGGAGGTTGCGGAGACGGGCGTGTGGCGGGCGTTGCTTGCGGCGTTGCCGGTGCTGTTCACGCCGGTGATCATCTTGGGGGGGATTTTGGGCGGGGTGTTCACGCCGACCGAGGCGGCGGCGGCGGCGGTGATGTATATGTTGTTGCTCGGGGCGTGCTACCGCACGCTGCGTTGGGGCGGTTTGGTTGAGGTGTTCCTTCGAACGTCGACGACGACGGGGTCGATCTTGTTGATCGTCGCCGCCGCGAGTCTGTTCGGTTGGATCGTCGCCCGGGAGCAGGGGCCGCAGATGGTCGCCGACTTGATGTTGGCGTTCACGCAGAGTCCGCTGCTGTTTTTGCTGCTGATGAATTTGTTTCTGTTGGCCGTCGGGATGTTGCTCGAGCCGACGGCGGCGCTTTTGATTTGCGTCCCGGTGTTGTTGCCGGTCGCCGGCGAGTTCGGGATCGACCCGTTGCATTTGGGGGTCGTGATGATTTTGAACTTGGTGATCGGGTTGATCACGCCCCCGGTCGGGCTGGTGCTTTACGTGTTGTGCAGCGTGACGGGGGCGCGGCTGCCGGTGGTGATTCGGGGGATCGTCCCGTTCCTGATTCCGCTGCTGGTGACGTTGTTGATCGTGACGTTCATCCCCGCGTTGAGTTTGTGGCTACCCCGGTTGCTCGGCGTTTGAGACCGACATCGTCTGGTCTTTGTAGAGCCGATCGAGGACGCCGTTGACGAAGCGTGGGCTGTCTTTGTCGCCGTAGCGTTTCGCCAGTTCGATCGCTTCGTTGACCGCGACGCGTCCGGGGGTTTGGCCGTGCAGCATTTCGTACGCGGCGAGTCGGAGGATGTTGCGGTCGGTGACCGGCATTCGGGGCAAGGACCAGCGAGTCGCGGCTTTGGCGAGCCGCCGGTCGATCTCGTCACGGTGGGCGAGGGTTCCGCGGAGTAGCCCGTCGGCGAATTCGGTGAGGCCGCGTCGGCCTTGGAGTCGCGAGCGGACGAATCGGTGGGCCGACTCAGAGTCTCGCGTGCCGTTGACGTCCGCTTCGTAGAGGAGTTGCAGGACGATTTCGCGGGCGCGGCGGCGTGTGGACATGGGGGGCGTATTGGCCGTGGACTGGGAGCCGCTCAGGGTCGGCTGGTGGAGGGCCAGATTGTAGGGTTCACCCGTCGTCGCGCCGACCGCGGGGGTTACGAAGTTTACCGAGCAGGCGGAGGGTTTCGACGACGGCTTCGGCCGCTTCGACCCCTTTGTTTCCGACCCGCCCGCCGCTCCGTTGGATGGCCTGTTCGAGGTTGTTGCAGGTGAGCAAGCCGAACCCGACGGGGCGTCCGGAGCGGACGCCGAGGTCCATCAGCGCGGCGCTAACGGCGCGGTTGATGTGTTCGTCGTGGGTGGTTTCGCCGCGGATCACGGCCCCGAGGGCGATCGCCGCGACGACGTCGTCGTGGCGGAGTGATTGGCCGACGACGAGGGGAAGTTCCCAGGCGCCGGGGACGCGGGTAACGAGGAGCGATTCGGGGGGGAATCCGGCGGCGGTGAGGGTATCGACGGCGCCGCGGACGAGCGCGTCACAGATCGCGCGGTTGTAGCGGCTGGCGACGATCACGACGGTTCCGTCGGGGAGTGTCCCGTCATCGCCGGTCAGTTCGGGTTCAGTCGACATCCTTGAGGCTCAGCAAAAATTCGGCGTTGTTTTGGGTTTTCCGCAGTTGTCCGACGAGATTCTGCATCGCGTCGGCGGGCGAGAGGCCGGCCATGGCGCGACGGAGGACGCCGATGCGGCGATACTCTTCGGGGTCCATCAGCATTTCTTCGCGACGGGTGCCGCTTCGGGTGATATCGATCGCGGGCCAGACCCGTCGTTCGACGAGCGACCGATCGAGGACGATTTCCAGGTTCCCGGTCCCTTTGAACTCTTCGAAGATCACGTCATCGAGGCGGCTGCCGGTGTCGACCAGGGCGGTGGCGAGGATCGTCAGCGATCCGCCCTCTTCGACCTTCCGCGCGGAGCCGAAGAACGCTTTCGGTTTTTGCAGCGCGCCGGCGTCGAGGCCGCCGCTGAGAAGTTTCCCGGTGAGGTCCCCTTCGCTGTTGTGGGCGCGGGCGAGTCGGGTGATGGAATCGAGGAAGATCATCACGTCGGTCCCCGCCTCGACCATCCGCTTCGCCTTTTCGATCACCATCTGGGCGACTTGGATGTGGCGTTGGGCCGGTTCGTCGAAGGTGCTGCTGATGACTTCGCACTTCGCCCCGCGGACCTCGCGTTCCATGTCGGTGACTTCTTCCGGCCGTTCGTCGATGAGCAGCACGAAGACGTACGATTCGGGGTAGTTCTTGAGCACGGCGCGGGCCATCTGTTGCATCAGGATCGTCTTACCGGCGCGGGGCGGGCTGACGATCAGGCCTCGTTGGCCGAACCCGATCGGCGTCATCATGTCGACGATCCGCGTGCTCCATTCGTCGCCGCGGAACTCCATGATGATCCGCGAGTCGGGGTGAAGCGGGGTGAGTTCCTCGAACGGCACCTGGCGTTGGCGTTCGGTCGGGTCTTGGTGATTGATCGCCTCGATCCGGAGCAGGGCGAAATACCGTTCGTTCTCCTTGGGCGGGCGGATTTGTCCGGCGACGTGGCTACCGGTTTGCAGCCCGAAGCGGCGGATTTGGCTCGGCGAGACGTAGATGTCGTCGGGGCACGACAGGTAGTGGTACTCGGCGCTCCGCAGGAATCCGAACCCGTCGGGGAGGATCTCCAGGGTCCCCTCGCCGAACATCAGCCCGTTGGCCTTCATGCGCTGCTTGAGGATCTGGAAGATCAGTTCCTGTTTCGGGACGCCGACGATCCCCTCGACGTCGCATTCTTCGGCGAGCCGCATCAGGACGTCGTGAGGCATCGCTTGGAGGTCGGCGATGTTGAGCGGTGTCTCGCCGTCGCGGATGTCGGGGATGCCGACGCGCTGGCCCGACCGGTTCGCCTCGCTGACGATCTCTTCTGGGAGCGAGAGCGGGTCACGTTCCGCGTCGAGCTCGCGGATCCGCTGGTCGATTTCTTGGTCGGGGTGTCGCGGCCGCGAGTTGGAACCGCGTCGAAAGTCTCGGATGGGTCGAGACCCGGTGCCTCGACGATGGCCGGTTGGATCCCCAGGGGATGGGGGGTGTTTCGATGACATTGCTTGGTCGCCTTGGGGGGGCGCGAAAGAAGAGCGTTGGATGGGGAAGGGATGAGGGGAAGGCGAGCTTCGATCGGTGAGTGAGCTTCAATCGGTGAGTGAGCTTCAATCGGTGAGTGAGCTTCAATCGGTGAGTGAGCTTCAATCGGTGAGGCAGTGCCCGGGGTCGTGGGGGGATTCCCGGCTCGATTTTTCGAGCGAGACGTACAAGGCGTTGACCGATGCGATGAGCTCTCGGCGGGTCCGATGATTCGAGATCACCCGCCCGCTGCGGCGAGCCTTCTCGACGATCGGGAGTTGGTTCGATTCACGTCGCCGCATTTCTGCGGCATCCCAACCCCGGCCGGCAGCCCGATTCACTCGAATCTCGAAGGGGGCATCGACGCACCAAATTTGATCGCACGCGAGGTCCCACCCCGATTCGAACAGGAGCGGCACATCGAGCACGGCGACGGCCACGTTTTCCGCCGCCGCGTGTTTTAACTGCTCTCCGATTTCGGACCGTGTCGGGGGATGCACGATTGACTCTAAGTAATTTAATGCCAAACCCTTGGGATCGTCATCCCCGAAAACGATGGCCGCCAACCGTTGACGATCGACTCGGCCGCCCTCGGCAAGGATGTGGTCACCGAATCGGGTGGCGAGGGTGCGACGAATGTGGGGCCGATCGAGGACTTCGCGGGCGATCCGGTCGGCGTCGACCCAGGTCGCGCCGCGTTCCGCTAGGGTCGCGGCAACGGTCGATTTCCCTCCCGCAGGCGAACCGACGAGTCCGAGAACGATCATCGCGAAGGGGCCCTCGCTATCGACTGCTGGCCTCGGTTTCGTCGCCCCGCGGGGTGGCGGTGGCGGCGCCCGGGCGAGCGAGAAATATTTTTTCCTGCCGGCTCGCTAGCCGACGCGGCGGTCTTCGGGGAGGTACAGGAATGCGTTGCAGTTGGGGCAATGGATCAACTGAGAGAGTTGCAGCTGACTCATCACTTGCGTGGTGAGGGTTTGGTAGCACCCGCCGCAGGAGTCACCGTCGATCGGGGCGAGGGCGTCTTCTCCCTTGGCGTCGACGACCCGCTTGTATTCCGCCCTGGCCGCCGCGGGGATCTCCGCCTCGGTCGTTTCGAGTTCACTCTCGACGCGTCGCAGTTCGGACCGCAACGTTTCCATCCGGGCCTCGATCTCGCGGACCCGCGTGGCGTGTTCCTGTTTTTGCCGCTCGAGTTCCGCATCGGCTTGGGCGACCTCGGCTTGCAGCACGTCGATCCGCTCGAGAGCCTCAAAGATTTCATCGCTTTGGACGCTGTTCGCCTGCTGGTCCGCGGCGATCTGATCTTGGAGCAACGAGTACTCCTTGTTGCTCGACGCGGTGTTGAGCTTGGTCCGCAGGTTTTCGACGTGGGCTTCGCGGGTTTGGAGTTGCAGCTGTTTCTCGTCGGCGGCGATTTTCGCCTTTTGGAGTCGCTCGCGGGCCTCCTTGCTGTCCGTTTCGGCCTTTTCCACGAGTGCTTCCCCGGCGGTGATTTGCCGGGGGCCGCGTTCGAGTTGGGCGGTCAGGTCGGATCGCTGGCGGTGGATCCGATGGAGCGTCCGAAGCAACGAAGTCCCGATCTCGATGTGGGTGCTTGCAGCCATAAGCGTCGTGATGGGGGAGGGAGGAGGGGGTGCCGGAGCTGATTCGGTCAGACTCAAATTCAGCATACTCCCATCGGAAACTCGCCAACAGGGACCGCACGACGGGGACGGCGAGCGCGTTTCCCAGGAGCCGGAATCTCGCTCGCCGGCTGATGCCGGGAGGCCACTCGACGAGCGTTGGCATCAGACGAGCGTTGGCATCAGACGAGCGTTGGCATCAGACGAGCGTTGGCATCAGAAGATCGTCGTTGGCGTCGAAATCGTCGTCGCGGTCGAAATCGTCAATCGGCCGCGGCGGCGCGGGTGGCCCGTTTGGCCGTGACCATCTCGCGGAACTCGTGGCGGAGGTTCTTCAGCCAAACCGCCAGGTAGATATTGGCGACGAACGAGAACAGCAGCAAGCCGTTGAACACCGGTTGGGCGGCGACGCTCTTTGCCGAACGGGAACGATCGTTCGCGTTCGAGGCGTCGCTCAAGTACGAAGCGCGGTCCTCGCCGGGATCGGCCGCGTCACGGTCCGATTGGGTGCCGCGTTCCGATTCGAAAGCTCGCGACGTTCGGTCGAGCGCCGCCGTTTTCTCGGTCAACGAGGCTTGGTCGCCCGCCGCCGGGGCCCTTCGGTCTTGGGCCCGTCTTTGCTCGGATAGCGACCTTTGCTCGGCGAGCGCCCGCTGTTCGGCGAGCGCCCGCTGTTCGGCGAGCGCCCGCTGTTCGGCGAGGGAGCTTTCGGCGGCATAGGCCCGCGGGTCAGTGGGCAAATCCCAGCGGTTTCCGGAGGCGTCGGAAGCGGGGCGGGCACGATCGGCCGGTTGGGCGGCATCGTCTTGACGTTCCGCACCGGCGAGGGAGGTGGGCATTCGTCCGAAGCGATCGGTCACGCCGTATCGGGGGTCCGCGAAGCGAGGGTCGGCATACCGTGGGTTGTCACGCCGGGGATCGGCGGATTGGCGATCGGTGATTCGGGAATCCGCATCACGCGGATCACTCGTCCCGCGAGGGTCGGTCGCGTATCTGGGGTCGGTCGCGTATCTGGGGTCGGTCGCGTATCTGGGGT
>JAWLFY010000117.1:10884-15970 GCA_041685355.1 Pirellulaceae bacterium
GGGTCGGTCGCGTATCTGGGGTCGGTCGCGTATCTGGGGTCGGTCGCGTATCTGGGGTTAGCATTGCGAGCCGGTTCGCTTTGACGGAGGCCGTTGGCGTTTGGGGGATCGGGATCGTTGGAACCGCGATCCGTGTCACGCCGGTCTGGTTGGCGTTCGCGAGTGTTCTCCCTGGCGTTCGGCCGGGAGCTTTCGGTGTACCATTCGTCTCGGTGCTCGGTGGTCCGAGCCGGAGCGGTCGAGGGGACGCCGTCGCGGGTGCCGACTGGCGGGCCGACCGCGGCCCCGCTGCCCCAGCCCGCATCCTGCGGATCGCGTCCGGTCGCCGTGACGTCTTGGCGTGTCCGCTGGTCTTGGCGTGTCCGCTGGTCTTGGCGTGTCCGCTGGTCGTTGCGAGGGTCGGGGGTGGCGGTCACGGAGCGGTCGCCGCGGATCGAGGCTGGGTCACCGGAGACCACCGATTCGATGGCGTCGCGAACGCCGGTGGCGGCTTGTCCCGCCATCTCGTTGCCCCACCCCGCGGCCCGTTGGCGAAGGTCATCGATCGCACCGGCAGCCGCCTCCCGGGTCGGTTGCGGCGATCGTGACTGGGCAGATTCTCGTGCGGCCGGTTCCTGTCGGCTTCCGTTCTCCTGTCGGCTCCCGTTTGCCGGTGTCCCGTTCGCCGGCGGGTTGCCGCCGGCGGTCGCGGCGTTGGTACGGTCGGCGATCCGAACGCCCGAGTCGGACTCGGGGAAAGAGAAGCCACCGCCCGGGCCTTGGGGGGCGGGCTTCATCACGGAGGTGCCTTGCGGCTGGCGCACGGCGACGGAGGAGAGTCCGGCGACGATGGGGACGGCACGGCCGGAGTCGTCGATCTCGGGGATCGGGACGGCGGCGAGGTCTTCACGAAACGCGGCGTTTCCGCCGACGGGTTGTGAAGCGGACCGGTCGCGGGGGTCACGGCCCGACTGACGGGATCGTTCGATTTCTGGGGGCGTGATCCGTTCGAGCGGGCCATCCCCGACACGGACGATGACGCGTGAGACGTGCCCTCGGACCTCGGGATCGATGGTGCTGGTGATCTCGCCCGACGCCTTCGCCTGATCGAGTTTTTCGGGGGAAATCTGGATCACGTATTCGACCCCCCCGGCGCCGTCCGGCGTCCATCCGTAGCCGACCCCGACGGCGGCGACCATCCATAGCATCGGGACAATGCCCATCGATCCATCCTTGGTGTGTGTCCGTCTTCGCCGATTCGGCGCATCTGGCGGGTCGCGAACGCCGCCGAATCGCATGCACCGGACCTGGCGCGGTCGGTTTCACGGAATCGTACCGTCGACCGATCGGGCCGGTAAAGGTTGATTTGCGGGGCGTGCGGCGTGGATCGGCCGGTGCACACCCGTGACGATTCCGCACGCGGCGCCGGCGTAGCGGTGCGGCATGCTGTCACTTTCCGGGTAATCGGGGTCGGAATCGGCCGATCGAACGTTGCGGGAAGCCGATCTGAAAGGCGAAACTGTTGCGGGCACCGATTTGAACAGGGTGCCTCCCCATCACGTTCCAGAACTCGCGAGACCCGTCCTGATGTCGACAGAGGATCCTACGGCAGGCGGCCACGCCCCCGAGGGCACACACACCGAGACGAACCGCAACGAAACGAATCGTCCGGCGGCGACTCGTTCACAGGATCGCGGTTCCGAGTCGAGCGGCTGCGAGACGGTCGGTTCGATTTCCGGCGGCCCGTCGAAAGGCGGCCCGTCGAAAGGCGGCCCGTGGGAAGACGCCCCGTGGGGAGGCGGATCGGGGGGAGGCGGATCGGCGGCCGACGCTTCGGGGTCGGCGACGATGGACCGGTTCAGCTACGACGACGCGATCGTCCGTTACTTCGCGGGCGCGACGTTGGTGTGGGGCTTAGTCGCGACGTTGATCGGGGTGATCGTCGCGGTGCTCCTGGTGTTGCCCGAGGTAACGTGGGGGTTGGGGGTCAACGCCCAATACTTTTCGTTTTCCCGGCTTCGGCCGCTGCACACCAACGCGGCGATCTTCGCGTTCGCCGGCAACGCGATCTTCGCGGCGGTGTATTACAGCACCCAGCGTCTGTGCAAGGCGAGGATGTGGAGCGACGCGCTGAGCTGGCTGCATTTTTGGGGGTGGCAGGCGATCATCTTGGCGGCGGCGGTGACGCTGCCGCTTGGGATCACGCAGAGCCGCGAGTACGCCGAGTTGGAGTGGCCGATCGACATCGCGATCGGGGTCGTGTGGCTATTGTTCTTCGGCGTCAACTTTTTCATGACGTTGATCCGCCGTCGCGAGCGGCACATGTACGTGGCGTTGTGGTTTTACATCGCCACGATCGTCACGGTCACCGTGCTGCACGTGTTTAACAACTTGGTGATCGCGATCGACGCGACGAAGGGATACTCGGTCTATGCCGGCGTGCAGGACGCGTTCATGCAGTGGTGGTACGGGCACAACGCGGTCGCGTTCTTCCTGACCACGCCGTTCTTGGGATTGATGTACTACTTCCTTCCCAAAGCGGCCGGCCGTCCGGTGTTCAGTTACAAGCTTTCGATCCTGCACTTTTGGTCGCTGGTATTCATTTACATTTGGGCCGGACCTCACCACTTGCACTACACGGCGCTTCCGGAGTGGGCGAGCACGCTGGGGATGCTGTTCAGCGTGATGTTATGGATGCCGTCTTGGGGGGGGATGATCAACGGTCTGCTGACGTTGCGGGGGGCATGGCACAAGGTCAACGAGGATCCGGTGTTGAAGTTTTTCGTCGTCGGCGTGACGTTCTACGGGATGGCGACGTTCGAGGGGCCGCTTCTGAGTGTCAAGGCGGTCAACGGGTTGAGTCACTACACCGACTGGACGATCGCCCACGTGCACTCCGGCGCACTCGGCTGGAACGGGATGATGACGTTCGGGATGCTGTATTGGATGATGCCGCGGCTATTCCAAACGAAGCTATGGAGCACGAAGCTGGCGACGTGGCACTTTTGGCTGGGGACCCTTGGGATCTTGGTTTACATCTTGCCGATCTACGCCGCGGGGATCACCCAGGGGTTGATGTGGCGGGCGATGGACGAGACGGGACGGCTGGTGTACGTCGATTTCGTCGAGACGGTCCAGTCGGTCGTGCCGCTTTGGTGGGTCCGCATCCTCGGCGGGCTGATTTACGTCTCAGGCATCGTGTTGATGGCGGTCAATTACCTGATGACGTGGCGGGGCCGTCCCGCGGTGTATGACGTTCCGGTTTACACCGCGATGCCGCTGGACAAGATGGAGGATTTCTCCGGACCGCCGGAAACGACGCCCCTCCGCGACGCCCCGGTGCTCGACTGGGCAAAACGGCTTGACGTGTGGAGCCGGATGGGTTGGCACCGTCGCTGGGAGCGGTTGCCGGTCAAGTTCACGGTGTTGACGTTATTGGCGGTGGTGATCGCGAGTCTGTTCGAGATCATCCCGACGTTTTTGATCCGTAGCAACGTGCCGACGATCGCCAGCGTGCAGCCTTACACGCCGCTCGAGCTCGCCGGCCGAGACATCTACGTCGGCGAAGGTTGTTACAACTGCCACAGCCAGATGATCCGGCCGATGGTGGCCGAGACGAAGCGTTATGGCGATTATTCGAAGGCGGGTGAGTTCATCTACGACCATCCGTTCCAGTGGGGGAGTCGCCGGATCGGACCGGATCTGGCGCGGGAAGGCGAAAAGCAGAGCAGCTTGTGGCATTGGCTTCACTTGGAGGACCCGGAAAGCGTCTCGCCCGGGAGCGTGATGCCGGCGTACGAGCATTTGCTGAGTACCGAAATCGATTACGACAAGATCAGCGAGCGGGTGTGGGCGGCCCAGATGCTCGGCGCCGAGTACGACTTCGAACTCGATGAGGTTCCGGAGATCGCGAGGCATCAGGCCGAGGAGGTCGCGGCGGACATCGTCTCGCAGGGGGGACCGGTCCTGGTTTCACGTCCCGGTGAAGAGTCGCTGTTGACGATCGACACCCAAGCGGTGGCATTGATCGCGTACCTGCAACGGCTGGGGGTCGACATTTTTCGTCCCGCCCCGGCCGCGACCGACGAAGAGGGCTCGACCGACGAAGAGGGCTCGACCGACGAAGAGGCGAACGCCGCCGCGGAGGGATCGGGGGCCGCGGAAGGGGCGGGGGAATCGGGTGGCGGTGAAGGGTCGGAGGAGTCGACGGGTGCCGTAGAATGAAATACGAAGTAGGACATCAGAGTGGGGAGCGGCGATGTTACGAGACGTGATCCAAGCGATCGATTACAGCTTTTGTGCCGAGGTGGCGCTCGGCCTGTTTTGTTTCGCGTTCGCTTTGCTGGTTTATGCGGTGTTGCGGCTCAAGCCGTCCGCGGCGGAGCGTTACGCGTCGATCCCGTTGAGCGATCGGGTGGAGGACCCCCGCGATGAGTAGTGACCCGAACGATCAGACCCCGAACAAGATTCCGCAACCGCCGGGGAACGAAGGGTTCCTTGGGTCGTTCGCCGGCGAGGCAGACGACCAGCTGACCGGTCACTCGTACGACGGGATCCAGGAATACGACAACCCGTTACCGGGTTGGTGGAAGTGGTTATTTGTCGCATCCATTTTGTTCTGTTTTCCGTATTTCGCGTATTATCACAGCGGGAACGAGTCGCGGTCGTTGGAGGCTCGGTATTCGGCCGCCTCGGCGGCGAACGCGAGGCTGCAATTTGCCGAGATCGGCGAGTTGGAGGGGGACGAGGCGACGCTGGTCCGCTACCTGGACGACTCGACTTGGGTCCGCGTGGGGCAGAGCGTCTACAAGGCGAATTGCACCTCATGCCACGGAGCGGACGGGGGGGGGCTGGTCGGTCCGAATCTTCGGGACGAGGCGTACAAGAACGTCCGTTCGATCGAGGACATTTATGAGATCGTCAACAACGGCGCGGCCGCCGGGGCGATGCCGGCTTGGAAGAACCGGCTCGAACAGAACGAGCGGGTCCTCGTCGCGGTTTACGTCGCGAGCCTGCGAGGGACCGACGAAGGAGGTGGAAAGGCGGCCGAAGGGCGTCCGATTCCGCCGTGGCCTGAGAACGTCGAGACGGAGGGATCCGAGTCGGA
>JAWLFY010000118.1:0-15931 GCA_041685355.1 Pirellulaceae bacterium
CTTGAGGTTCAACCGCATTGCCGAAGCCGGTCGAAGGGGAGCCGACATCCGATGTGACTCGTCACACGACCCGGACATCACGTCGACCCGTTCATCGATCGAATTCGTAGGGAGATCGCAGTATGCAGGTAAATGTTTCGGTGCGCCACGGCCAACTTCAGCCGGGCGACCACGAGCTGATCGAGGAAAAGGTCGCCAGACTCCGTCGTCTTTACGAACGCACCACCGCGATCGAGGCGACGGTCGACCTGAAGGATTTGGAACGTCCGGTGATCGAGATCCGCGTCTCGGTGGAGCACTCGGATGACTGCGTGGCGAAGGCGGACGCGACGAACGTGATCGCGGCCCTCGATTTGGCGATCCCGAAAGTGGAACAGCAACTCCGCCGGTTGAAGGAAAAGAAGACAGGCCATCGGGCCACCGGACATAAGCACATCGACTCGACCGTCGCTGCCGACGGGGAATGAACAGAGGGGCGGACCATGGCTTCGCTTGGCGAAGGGGTTGGGCGGCCGGATCGGTCGCGGGATTCTTTCACCGAAGCGTTGGCGCCGGCCCCCTGATTTCCCGGTCGACAGCGTCACCGCGAGCCGCGTCGGAGGCGTGGCGGGCGAGGAACCCGGCGTGAATTCGCGATCCTTCGCGAACGCGACGGCTTTTCGTCCCACCCGATCCTCGGACGGCGTGGCGTTGGCGGTGTCACCAAACAGGATTCCAATCCCCATGAAGTTCTCTGACTTTATCAAGACCGACGCGATCCGGGCGGAGTTGAAATCCGCCACCAAGCCCGCGGTGATCGAAGAACTCGTCCAGTCGTTGACTGAGGCGGGCGAGATCGATTCGGAGCAGCGAGACGATATCATCGCCGCGATCATGAAACGCGAAGACCTCGGGAGCACCGGAATCGGCCGGGGCGTCGCGGTCCCCCACACGAAGCACCCCAGCGTTCAACGGCTGGTCGGGACGGTCGGCGTCAGCGAAGCCGGGATCGATTTCGATTCGCTCGACGGCGAACCGGTCCAGCTTTTCTTTTTGCTGATCAGCCCCCCGGAACGTCCCGGGGATCATCTCCGGGCGCTGGAGAATATCTCGCGGCAGCTTCGCGACGAGACCTTCTGTCGGTTCTTGAAGCAGAGCAAGACCGCTCAAGACATCAGTCAGTTACTGCAGGAAGCCGACGACAACCAGTTCGCGGCCGGCTAAATGAGTAGTTCTCCGCTCACCCGAACCGTCACCGTCCGGAACGCCCAAGGCTTGCACGCCCGGCCGGCCGACATGCTGGTCCGTTTGGCGAACCGGTTCCGATCGGACGTGCAGTTGGGCAAAGCCGATCAATGGGTCGACGCGAAAAGCATCCTCTCGGTGCTCACGCTGGGCGCCACGTGCGGGACCGAATTGTCGGTCTCGGCCGAGGGGGCGGACGCCGAGGACGCGCTGCAGGCGATCGGCGAACTTTTTGAAGGCGGCTTTGACGAACCGAACGGAGTGGAAGACGCGGAATCGACGGTCGACTCCTGAGGCGGGCCCGGTTTTACCGAAGCGGGGTCGAAAGCGATCCCGCCGATCACCATGAACACCCTTTCAAACCGAACAAATCAGATGGATCGCTTCAACGGACACCGGCCCGGTTAGACGCCTTTGTCTGCCCCCCCTCTGGATTGAAGCGTCTGCCATCGGAAGACGATGGTCGAACTCCAAGGCATTCCCGTATCCCCGGGAGTCGCGATCGGTCCAGCCCTCGTGCTGGACCCTCACGGATACCGTATCCCTCGATGCCTCGTCGCCCCCGCGGACGCGGATCGGGAATACGCGCGCCTGCGGACGGCCGTTGACGAGGTCGCCAAGCGGCTCGAGGCGAACTGTTTGGAGACGTCCGCCGTCGCCGGGGAACAGACCGGCGAAATCTTCGCCGCCCAGCTGCAGATGCTGCACGACCCGCGGTTACACGTCGAATTGCGGCGACGGATCACGGAAGAGTACCAAGCCGCCGCGTACGCCGTGAGCCAAGTCCTCAACGACTATGCCGCGCAAATCCGACGGCTCGATAACCCGCTGGCGGATAAGTTCGAGGACGTCCTCGACATCGAGAAACAGCTTCTGATGAACCTCGGTGCGGTCACCCGCCAACCGCTATCGGAACTGACCGAGCCGATCATCGTCCTCTCGCATCTGCTCACCCCGAGCGAAACGGCGAACCTCGATCGACGCTACGTCCGCGGGTTCTGTACCGAAACCGGGGGCCCCGGCGGACATACCGCGATCGTCGCCAAAGGTCTCGAATTGCCCGCCGTCGTCGGGATCGGGCCGTTCCTGAAGTCGATCACTTCCGCATCGAAGGTGATCGTCGACGGGGACCGCGGGCGGCTGATCATCGACCCCGACGAGGAGACGCTCGAGAGTTATCGGCAACGTGCCGAAGACCGCAAGAGCCTCGCCGAACGACTCGCCAGCCTCCGGGATTTGCCGGCCGAGACCGCCGACGGGGTCCGCGTGATGCTCGCGGCCAACATCGAGTTCCCGCACGAAACCGCCGCCTGTCTCGACCGCGGCGCCGACGGGATCGGTCTGTACCGCACCGAGTTCCTTTACCTGGCGAGCCCCGAGGAGCCGAGCGAGGAAGACCACTATCAAGCGTACAGCCGGGTCGTCCGCGAGATGGAAGGGCGTCCGGTCGTGGTCCGCACCCTCGATCTTGGCGCGGACAAGATGGGGCATCGGCCGCAAGCCGAACCGGAAAATAATCCCTTTCTCGGCCTCCGCAGCATCCGCCTGTCGCTCCGCAACCTCGACCTGTTTCGGCCCCAACTCCGTGCCGTTCTCCGCGCGGCGGTCCACGGGGACGTGCGGCTGATGTTCCCCCTGATCACGACGATCGCGGAACTCCGCCAAGCCAAGATGCTGCTCAACGTTGTCGGGGAGGATCTCAAGGAGGCGGGGATCCCCAGCCGTACCGGGATCCCCGTCGGGATGATGCTGGAAGTCCCCGCCGCGGTCGTGATGCTCGAACACTTCGTCCGCGAGGTCGACTTCCTCAGCATCGGCACGAACGATCTGGCCCAGTACACCCTGGCGGTCGACCGGAGCAACGAATACGTCGCCGACCTGTATCAATCGTGTGACCCCGCCGTGCTCCGTCTGATCCGCCACAGCGTCGAAGTCGCCGAGGCGAACAACACGCCGATCGGCGTGTGTGGCGAGATGAGCGGGAACCCGGGGCGCGCCCTGCTGTTGCTCGGCCTCGGCGTCCGCAGCCTGAGCGTCTCGCCGTCGTCGCTTCCGAGCGTCAAAAAGGCGATCCGTAGCGTCACCATCGCCCAGTGCGAACAGATCGCCCAGAGGGTGATGACGCTCGAAGCCGCCCGCGACGTCGACCTGTACCTGCTCGATCGACTCGGCGATCTCGTCCCCGAGTTGATCGTGAGTTAGCGCCCCTTTCTCACCCCATGACCCTCCTGCCACACCCGGACGTGCATTCCGTGACCGACCCCGAGACGCCGAGCCCCGCCGACCCGCCGCAATTGCCGCTGCGGATCCGGTATCGCGTCCGGTTCGAAAAGCGGGACCTGTTGCGATGGATCAGCCATCGGGATCTCGCCCAGCTCTGGGAACGGGTCGCCCGCCGGGTGACGCTGCCGCTTTCGATGACCGAAGGGTTTCATCCGAAGCCGAGGATCGCGTTCCCCTCGGCGCTGGCACTCGGGGTCGAAAGCCTCGATGAAGTGGTGGAGCTGGAGTTGACCGAAGCCCTCACCGCGGCATCGCTCCTCGACCGACTCCGCGGCGACAACCAACCGGGGCTCATTATCCGCTCGGTTCAGCGGTTGCCGGCCTCGACCCCGAAGGCCCGGCTGCGGCAAAGCGACTACACCATCTCGCTCGTCGACGGGGCCGACCCCGAGGCGATCCGCTCGGCGATCGCCGAACTGTTTCAGAGGGAGACCGTCACGGTTCCCCGCCCCAAGAAAAAAGATGTCGTCGCCCACGTCGCCACCCAAATCCCCCGCCTCGAAATCGACGGGGACCACTTGGCCCTTTCGCTCGCCGCCACCGACGCCGCTTCGCTTCGGCCGAGCGACGTGCTCGATCTGCTCGGGTTTGACGACTGGATCGAACGCGGCGCGACGATCGTCCGCATCCGCGTCCGGCTCGTCCACGAAGTCGAACCGGAAGCCGGTGAGGACTTTGCCCGCGCCGCCGAGGCCCCGCCCGACGCGCCCGCCGACTCACCCCGCCCCGCGTCGCCCTCGGGTGAACACGTGGCGGCGATACGACCTGAGGGGTCGCGATGAATCCGACCCCCTTTCCGAACATTCCCGCACCGGCTCCCGGACGATCCCCCTTCCTTGGGATCGCTCCCCGCCGGCCAACCACCGAACGAGGTGCTTGTCCATGACGAAAGAAATGCTGATCAATGTGCTGCAACCCGAAGAATGCCGGATCGCGGTCATGGAGGACCGTCGGCTCGAAGAGCTCTACATGGAACGCAAGAGCGTCGAGGCGTTCGCGGGGAACATCTACCGCGGCCGGATCGTGAACCTCGAACCGAGCATCCAGGCGGCGTTCGTCGACTTCGGCGTCGGTCGCAACGGGTTCCTCCACATCAGCGACATCGAGCCCCAATACTTCCGCCAAGGGGGCTACGATCCGGAAGAGATCATGAAGGAGTCCGACGAGATGGCGGAGGCCTCGGCAAAGCGGGCCCGCGAGACCGGCCGGGGGAACAAGCGGGCCTTCAAAGGGGGGCGTCCCCGCAACAAACCGCCGATCCAGGAAATCTTTCGCCGCGGCGACGAAGTCCTGGTCCAGGTCATCAAGGAGGGGATTGGGACCAAAGGGCCGACCCTCAGCACCTACATCTCGATCCCCGGCCGCTACCTCGTCCTGATGCCCGCGCTGGGGCGAGTCGGCGTCAGCCGCAAGATCGAAGACGATGACGACCGGAAAAGGCTCCGCCGCTGCCTCCTCTCTTTGAACCCGCCCAAGGGACTCGGGTTCATCGTTCGCACCGCCGGCGCGGGACGGAGCGAAGACGAGCTGAAGCGGGATATGGAGTACCTGCTGCGGCTCTGGAAGGCGATCGTCCGCCGGGTCGAGAAGACGACCGAACCGGGGGAGATCTACGAAGAGAGCGACCTGATCATCCGCACGATCCGTGACATCTTCGCCGACGATATCGACCAAATCTTGATCGACGAACCGGAGTCGTTCGAAAAGGCCCGCGACTTCCTCAAAATGGTGATGCCCCGCGTCGCCGACCGGCTCAAACTGTACGACGGTTCGGTCCCGCTATTCCACAAGTATCGGCTCGAAGAAGAGATCGCGCTGATCAACCAACGCCAGGTCCAACTCCCCGGCGGCGGATCGATCGTCATCGACCCGACCGAAGCCCTGGTCGCCATCGACGTCAACAGCGGCAGCTTCCGCGGCCGAGATTCCGCCGAAGAGAACGCGTTCCGGCTCAACCTCGCCGCCGCCAAAGAGATCGCCCGCCAACTCCGCCTCCGCGACCTCGGTGGCGTGATCGTCAACGACTTCATCGACATGCGGAAAGAAAGTCACCGCCGCAAACTCGAACGGGCCCTCCGCGACGCGATGGCCAACGACCGTGCCCGGGTGAAAATCCTCCGCACCAGCCCGTTCGGGTTGATCGAGATGACCCGGCAACGGATCCGTCCCAGCCTGAAGCGAAACATCTACCAAGATTGTCCCTGCTGCCAAGGTCGCGGGCTGGTCAAGACCGCCGAGAGCATGTCGATCGAGGTCGTCCGGATGCTCGCCCTGGCGGTCCGCAACGAACACATCGTCCGCGTTACCGTCCGCGTCAACGACGCCGTCTCCGCGTACCTCAACAACCGGAAACGCCGCGAGGTCACCGAAATGGAAGATGTCGGCAACATGACCGTCCAAATCCTCGGCAGCGAGGGCCTGTTCCCGGAACACCTCGAAATGGATTGCCGGGACAAACACGGCGAACGGGTCGAGATCGATTCCTGAACCGGTCGCCGCCGCGAATCGCATGACCTGACCCTTGCACTTGTTAGCGGAACGGCGCAAGCCGTCCGGTCCCACTGCTCGGTGCGGCAACGGAGGTGATGGACAGTGATTCTCCGACCGTTGCTAGCTCGACGCGGGCGACCTTGTGCCGCCCGGTGTCGATTTCGTAGAGACGAGCGTCCGGGTGCGGGATTTCAGAACGCGACACGTTGGGGCGACGCCTCGGAAGAGGATCGGGCCGCCCCGCCGGGGTCGGCCGTGCCCCACGGATCCTCGGTGCGGTGCCTAGTCGCCAAACCGATTCCCGCACGGATCGACTCGACTTGCCAGGGCCACGCGACGTGCCTTCCACGTGTCACGACGACTATTCGACCGCGCGGCCGAAACGCGCGCCGCTCGCCAACGCCTCGACCGACGCCCTCTTGTCGGCGCCGCAACGGTTTTCGTCGAAATGTCGCGACTCAGGACGCCGCAACTCAGGATGCCGTGACCCGATTCGCGGAATCGCATGGATCGCGACGCTGTTGCTTTCGTTGACGTGCCTGACGTGTGCGACACCCCCCAACGCCCACGCCGCCGATCCGCCAACCGAATCGGTCCCCGACACGAACGGGGCTGACACGAATAGGCCTGACGAACGCGGGCCTGACGAACGCGGGCCGGGCGAACGCGGGCCGGAAGATCGCGATCGCAACGACATCGAGGATCTCGTGGCGACGCTCCGGGAATCCCTTCAACAGGGCGACTGGGATCGTGCTGCCGAAGACGCGGCTCGCATCGCGGAAGAGCCCTCCGTCGTCCCCGATCCCGCCCGCGCCCCGGTCACGATGTTGCTCGCACGGATCGCCCGATCGATCCAACGCGACGGGAGGTCCGCCGCGGCCGCCGAAGTCTTCCGGGCCACGATCGCCGTCGACGATCTCGCGATCGACCGCGGAAGTGCCGATTCCGATGGGTTGACCACCCGGCAACGCCTCTTGATCCGTCTCGCCGCGGCGTCGCTGCTAAACGAAACGGGAAACCTCACCGAATCGGTCCATGCGATCGAGCCGGTCTCGGCGACGTTGCACGAATTGGAAACGCCCGAGCGTGACGCGGCGGTGAAGTGGTTGATCGAAATCGGATCGAAGTGCCTCAGGGACGGCAAGCCCGAGGTCGCCCGGAAGGCGTACAAGTCCGCCGCCGAGACCACCGACCTCCGCGAAGTCCGTGCGACGGCGGCCCTCGGTGCGGCCTGGGCGCTCGCGACGCTCGGGTCCGATCCCGAGCCAGCCGCCGAAGAACTGATGGCGTTCACCGACGCGTTCCCCGAACACGTCGACGCCCCTCGAGCGGCACGCGCCGCCGCGACCTGTCTCGCCCAAGCCGGACGTGCGGACGAGGCCGATCTCCAGCTCATCGAATTGCTGGACCGTTGGCCCCGTTCCCACGCCGCGCTGGACATCGTATCGCGGCACGCTGACGTTCCCACTTCGCAACTCCCAGACCGGATCGTCGACTGGCTCCTCGACTGGGCACCCGACGCCGGCCGAGCGGACGCGACACCGGGAATGCTCGCGTTCGGGTTGCGGGTCGCCGCCGAACGGGGAATGGGCGATGCGGAATCGACGTTCGCGGGGCAGCTCGCCGTCGCCGATCGCGACGGACGACAAACCGCCGAGCTACTCAAGAATTGGAACCGTGACGGCCAGATCGCGATCGCCGAACGCGTCGCCGCCCGCTACATCTCTCCCTCCCCTGACACCCGGGGCGCCGCCGCCGTCCGGGAAGCGGCCTGTTTGTGGGCCGGACGGGCGGGCCGTTGGTCGATGCTGGCGGTCGCTTCGGAGTCCGAAACGCCCTCGGCGTCGGACGGCGATCCCGATCACGACACCGGTTCCGACCTCGACGAATCTCAGCACAGGGACGAATCCCGGCACATCGACGAATCGCGGAGCATCACGGTCGAACGGCTCTTCGCCGAAGCGTTGACGCAAACCGGACGTCCCGCCGAGGCCCGCGTTTGGTGGAAACACCTCGTCGACGTTCGCCGAACCCGAGACTTTCCCACGCTGCTCCGCTGCGCCGAAACGTCGACGCCGATCGCCGAGGTCGCGGAGGCGACCGAGCGGATCGAGGCGGCCCGGGAAGCGGCGGAAGAAGACCCCGCGCGGCTGGTCCTGGTCGAGGCGTTGTCGGCGGAGCTCGCGATCCGGCGTGCCCGATTCGACGACGCCCGCGGACGACTCGAATCGATCGTTCGCGACGCGTATGCTCCGCCAGCCCTCCGCGGACGGGCACAGTGGCTGATCGGCGAAACGCACTATTTACAACAACGCTTTCCCGATGCGATCGAGGCTTACCGCCGCGTCGAAGGGGTCGACGAAGGGGGCGCGTGGGTCCCCGCCGCGCTGATCCAAGCGGGCAAGTCTTTCGAGCAATTGGGGCGGACACGGGAAGCGACCGTTTGTTACGTGACGTTGATGCAACGGTTCTCCGATAGCGAACACGCCCCGCTCGCCCGTCGGCGGCTGGCGACGCTGTCCCCCGACCCGTCACGATCTTCCCCCGATCCGAACTCCCGGTCCGGAACCCTCCGCAGATGACCCGATTCCCCGCACGACGACTCGTCGGCCCCAGCCCCCGGGACCGCCGCCAAGACCTGCTCGGGTTGGTCTCCCGATTGGTGCCGCTCATCATCCTCGCCGCCGGGATGATCGTCTGGAGCGTGTCGGTCAGCCAAGCTCAGCCGCCCTACAACGTCCCCGGCCAACGAAACGACGGGCCTGGCCCGGGTGACAACGGGAGGCAGTCGTACCCGCAAAACGAGAACGGTCGCGGGCCGATCATCCCTGCCGCCGCGGAAGTCGGTGTCGAGCAAGCCGCCTCGGGATCGGCCGGCGAGGCCGGCGGCGACGACGAAGCGGCTGACGATTCGGCTGACGAGGCGGCCCGGAAAGGGATGGCGTTGATCGCGAAGGTCCGCGAGGGCGGCTGGCTGATGGTCCCGCTGGCCGTTTGCTCGTTACTCGTCTTCGCGCTGTCGCTCGAGCGAATGATGGCGCTGCGGCGCGGTCGTGTGATCCCCCGGCCGTTCGTCCGACGGTTCACCGAATGCGTCGAAGACGGCCAACTCAGCTACGAGGAGGCGAGCGAAATTTGTGCCGAGTTCGACTGCCCGGTCGCCGAAGTGTTTCAGGCCGCCGTCCGACGCTGGGGCCGACCGATGTTGGAAATCGAACAAGCCGTGATGGACGCCGGCGATCGCGTCGCCGACGGGCTCAAACGGTTCGTTCGTGTGTTCCACGCGATCAGCAACGTCGCGCCGCTGCTCGGACTGCTGGGAACCGTGCTCGGGATGATCGAAGCGTTCGAAATGATGAGTTCCCAAGAATCGGTCGGCCGCCCCGAAATGCTCGCCTCGGGGATCAGCACCGCCCTGGTCACCACCGCCGGCGGGCTCGGCGTCGCGATCCCCGCCTATCTCGCGTACATGTACTTCAGCAGCAAAACCGATCGATACCTCGGCGAAATCGACCGGCTTTGCCAACGCGTCGTCGACTGTATCTCGGCCGAAGGCTTGGAAAACAGCGGCCAGGCACGCGGATCCCGGAAACGCCGGGCCGCGTAGCCGGTCGCGAAACGGTTGAGTGCCTATCCGAAAAGGGGTCCGACCCTTTGTGGATTTCCAGTTGACATCAAGATAAACGGTTTTTCCAAGTGTTTTGGCGACCACCAGCGCGTTCCAAGAGAGGGTCGGACCCCTTTTCGGATAGGCTCTGAGAACTTCGTCTCGTATAAGGTCACCAGCCGATGTCCCGTCGACGAGAAAATGCGGAAGACGCCACGATTAACCTGACGCCGATGATCGACGTCGTGTTCCTGTTGGTGATCTTCTTCATGGTCGGCAGCAAGTTCAGCGAAGCCGAAAACCGGGTCGACGTCGATCTCCCGGCCGCCGACCTCCGCGCGATGACGCGGGTCCCCGACGAACGGGTCGTCGCCGTCGACGCGCGTGGCGGCGTGACTCTCGACGGACAACCGATTCGGGGCGAGCAGCTGACCGAAACGCTCCGCCAACAACACGCGGCCTATCCCGGCCTGAGGGTCTCCGTTCGTGGCGACGGCGACGTGCCGCACAAGCAGATGATGGAGGTCTATCGGGCGGTCCGCGTCAGCGGCGTGGGGCAGATTTCGCTGGCGTCGCGGAGGGTCACGAGGTGAGCTCGGGGCACGAGGTGAGCCCGCCGACCGAGCCCAGCTTGTGGGCCGACCCGATGGTGGTGTACCCCGTGGCGGTCGCCGCTGTCGCGCTGTTGCTCGCCACGCTGTGGCTCTTCCGCCGCCCCAAACGCCGCGGACGCCAAGCCGGCGCGATCTTCCTCGCCCTCTCCGTCGGACTCCATCTCTTGCTCTTCGTGTTGATCCCGATCGTCGCCTCGCACCGGCAAGGTGGCGGCCGCGTCGATCCCGAATCCGCCGACTCAGGGACCGCGTCGATACGGCTCGAGACGTTCGACGCCGAAATGCAGCTCGAAGCCCAGGCGTCCCGGTCGGACGCCGCGCCGATCGACCCGTTGCCCGTCGCCAACCTGATCGATTTGCTCGACGCGGCCCCCAAAGCTGTCGCCGCGAAGACACCCGACGCCGACCCGCCGGCCGAATCCGACAACCGTGCCGAATCGGCCGAATCTGACAACGGTGGCGAATCGGTCGAATCCGACAACCGCGAATCGGTCGAGCCGGCGGCCTCGGTCGAATCCGTCGCCACCGACGAAAGCCCTGAACCTGGCGGTGACATGGACACCGACGTCCCGCGTGCGTTGGTCGCCGATCGGGACGCGGTCGGATCGGTCCCCTCCAGCCTTTCCGGTTTGAACCCGTCGACCGACGACACCGACCGAAACGCTCTCGACGACGCCTTCACCGACCTGTTCGACCAAGCACCCACACGCGACGAACCGTCGTCACCATCCGAAGCGTCCGAAGCGTCCGAAGCGTCCGAAGCGTCCGAAGCGTCCGATACGCCCGATCCGCCCGATCCGCCCGGCGCGGATGAGGCGGACTCGGCGATCGCGGCTACCGACAATACCGACCCCGATCACGCGGCCGAATCGGCGGCCGTCGCGGGGGACCTGCAAAGTGACTTCGCCAATCGGGTCGGATCGGCGAAGGCGGAAGCCCTCCGCGAGACCGGTGGGGACGCCGACACCGAAGCGGCCGTCGAAGCGGCGCTCCGTTTCCTGAGCCGCGCCCAACGATCCGACGGCGCCTGGGACCCGGCCGCTTCGGGGGCCGGCGTCGAGCGGGCGCCGCTGGGCGAGACCCGAGACGGGGCGGGAAAACGGGCCGAATCGGCGATCACCGGGTTGGCGCTCCTGGCGTTGATGGGGGCCGGCCACACGCACCGCGAAGGGGACCACGCCGACAACGTCTTCCGGGGACTCGTCTACCTGATCCGAATCCAAAAACCGGACGGGTCGCTGGCGGGAAACGCGACGCTCTATGCGGCGAATTACAGCCACGGGATGGCGGCGCTCGCGATGGCCGAAGCCGCCGCGATCACCGGGGATCCCGCCGCGATCGAAGCGACCCGCCGGGCGGTCGCCCACACGACGCGGATGCAACACCCGACAACCGGCGGCTTCCGGTACCGGCAAGGCGACGCGGGCGACCTGAGCCAACTCGGTTGGCAAGTGATGGTGCTCGACGGCGGCTACCGCGCGGGCTTGCGGATCGACCCGGGGGCGGTCGGCGGCGTGCAACGTTTTCTCCGGTCCGTGCGGGCCGGGACCCACGGCGGGCTGGCACGCTATCGTCCCGGCGAAGCCCCCTCCCGCACCATGACCGCCGAAGCGCTCGCCACCCGGTTGCTGCTGGGCGAACGGGTTCCCCCGGCGGAGATCGCCGAGGCGGAGCGATACCTTCTGGAACAGCCCCCGGGAACCGGCCAAGACAATTATTATTACTGGTACTACGCCACGCTCGCGTTGCACCAATTGCAAGACGAAGCTTGGCGACAGTGGAACGACGCCCTCAAGGACCGGCTGCTCGCGACCCAACGGCCCGACGGAAGCTGGTCACGCGAGTCCGTTTGGGGCGGCTACGGCGGCACCGTCTATACCACCGCGATGGCGACGCTCTGCCTCGAAGCCTACTATCGCCATGCGGTCCGAAGCCTTGACCAGCGGATCGCGAACCTTCCCGATGCCCCCGCACGCACGCCCCGCGATTCCCGGTGACTGAGCCTCCCACCCCGGCGAAGCGGCGCTACGATGTCGCGGCGAGCCGCGACGACGTCGCGACGACGCTCCGCCAGGCGGCTGACCAGGAAGGGTTCGTGCTCTGTGGGATCACCGACGCGGTCGACTCCCCCGGCTTCAACCGACTCGCCCGTTGGGTCGAACTCGGGTACGCCGCCGGGATGGGGTACTTCGCGTCGCGACTCGACGCCTATCGTCACCCCGATCGGGTCCTGCAAGGGGCACGCTCGGTCGCCGCGCTCGCCTATCCGTACGCCGCCCACGCCGCCCCGCCCGCCGGCCCTGGCGAAGGCCGAATCGCCCGCTACGCATGGTCCGGCGACGATTACCACGACGTCATCCGTGCGAAACTCCATCGCGTTTGCGATGCCACCCGCGCGGCGGGAACGCATCCCGACGGAGATCCGATCGGGGTCCGCGGGGTGGTCGACACGGCCCCGCTGATGGAACGCGAGATCGCCGAGCTGGCCGGGCTCGGGTGGCGCGGCAAGAACACGCTTCTCATCCGCCCCGGACTCGGAAGCTACTTCTTCCTCGCCTGTGTCCTGGTCGACTTGCCGCTCCCCGCTGACCCGCCGTTCGAAACGTTTCACTGCGGCACCTGCACCGCCTGTCTCGACGCCTGTCCCACCGACGCGTTCCCGCAACCGGGCGTGCTCGACGCGTCAAGATGCATCAGTTACCTCACGATCGAACACCGCGGGCCGATCCCGACCGAACTCCGCGAGCCGATCGGCGACTGGGTCTTCGGTTGTGACGTCTGCCAAGACGTCTGTCCGTGGAACCGCAAACCGGCCCGCCACGCGGAACACGCCGAACCGCCGCTGGAGACGGTCGACCTCCACGAGATCCTTATGCTGACCGAAGACGGCTTTCGCAAGCGATTCCGCAAGACGCCGTTGTGGCGCGCCCGACGCCAAGGGATGCTGCGAAACGCCGCGATCGTGTTGGGCAACCGCCGGGAACCCGCCGCCGAAACGCCGCTCGCCGAGACGCTCGAAGATGACGACCCCGTCGTCCGCGCCGCCGCCGCGTGGGCCCTCGGCCGCCTCGACACCGATTCGGCCCGTGAATCGCTACGCCGTCGCGCCCCGCGCGAATCCGACCCGACGGTGATCGCCGAAATCGAACACGCCCTCGGTGACGCTCCAGCGTCCTCGGCCGAGAACCTCTTGTAACCCGAGGGCTACCGGGGTTGATGGTGGGCACGCGGCCACGGGTGAGCGCTGAGGATTTCTCGGGAATCGTAGTCGGGACGGTCGTCCCCTGCCCAACCGGCTGGCCAGACAGAACGCTCAGATCTCCCTTTCGAGCTTCCGATCAATCGAGCGGACGCATCGTAAACGACCCCAGGTGGATCCCGCCGGGCGTGTCGTAGCCGAACATCCCTCCCGGGGCGAAATACTTCTTCAGCTCGTCGTACGGTGGCAACTCGTTCCGGCGGAGCACTTGCCCCAACGCGTTCGCGACCGGGTTGTTCTCGCCCGCGGCGCGGACGAATCGCTGCGTCTCTTCCGACCGAGCCATCTCGTACATCGGACGGATGAACTCCGACCCGCGGACGAACGAGATAAAGAACGGCGACGCTCCGCCCAGCTTCGCCCCCAGTTCGGACGAGATCAGCGCGTAATCCGGTTCTTCCGCCAATCGCCGGAGCGTTCCCGACTCGGCCCGAATCAGCCGCTCGAGCAGTTGCCGGCTGTCACAAAACACAAACCATCTCCCGAGCAGCATCACGCACGGTTCGGGGGTGCGAATGTTGGGCGAGTCGCCCTGCCCGCGGACCGGAAAGAAGTACGCGGTCCTGCCCCCGATCGCCTCTCCCTTGACGTCCCCAGGCCGTTTCGCCCGCGCCTTGGTGAACACCTCGGCCGCCTTCGCCGCGTCGGTCACCTCCAGCGCCATCGCTTGCGTCTGGCTGTTGATCCGGGCCGGCGGCTCGTTCCATCGGACACCGATGTAACGCCCCGTCAGGTTCGCGATCAGGTCTTCCCGCAGGTCGACATCGAATGACCGTTTCAGCCCGTCGATCGGCCCACGCTGAAATTCCCCCTCTCCCTGGAAGCGGTCGATGATCCGTTCCAGGTTGTCGACGGTCGCGTCGAAACGCCAATGCAACGTGGTGTAGGACGCCACGTCCGAGGGGACCCAGTCCGGCGGAACCGTGTCGCCCGATCCGGGACGCAACACCCCAAAAAAACCGTCTCGTGGGGTGTCGATCAAGACGTGCAGGTGCGACAAGCCGTCGAACGTCTCCCCGCCGCGGAACACGCTCCCGCCGATGCCGCGGATCTTAGCAAGCCCCAACTCCTCGACGATCGGCCAAATCAATCCGGCCGCGCCGCCCCGTTTGATCAACCGCTCGATGATTTTGTACGGGTCGCCGTAAAACGTGATCTGCGGCGCGGTCTCCTCGGCCGAAACCGACGGCCCCATCACCGCCGCAAAATTCGCGTTCTCCGCGAGCGATTGGTCGTCGGCGGTCTTTCGCCACCGCTCCAAAACGTCCCAAGCCGATCGATGACCGACGCCGACGACGAGGTTGCTGCCGCGGCGGAAATACTCGATCGGCGATCGCCCTTCACGGGGCGGCAAGATCCGCACCAACGTCGTGTCGCCGACCCGCTCCTCACGCCGTACCCGGTCTCCCCCTGTCATCCGCTCTTCCAAACGCTCGACGATCGTCATCAATCGGTCGATGTTCTCTCCGCCGTCGATCATCAGTACCGCGGCGAAACCGTTCCCGCGACGACGCTGACGCTCGATCCGTTTACGGATCGCCTCGTCGGACTCGTCACGCGGCCGTCCCGATCCCCGCTCGTCCTCGTCGTCTTCCGGCAATCGGGCCGGCAACATGGCGACGGCAATCTGACCGTGCGGGATCGCCAATAATTCGTCCAACGTCACACCGATCTCGTTCCCGACCCGTTGAAAAAACTCCGCCCCGACCGCGAACAGGTCGCTGGCGAACGGACGCACTTTCGGATCTTGAAGCATTTGACCGAGCGACGACCCGGCAAAGTCCTCGCGGAGCCGGTCCGCGTCGTCGACTCCGAGAAACAGCAGCGTGTCCGATGGGAGCAACCGCGGGGCAACCGGGATCGTCGTGTCGTTCTCCGCGGCCGATAAACGACTGGCCCCCATGATCAGGGTGGTCGTCAACGAGACCGCCAGGAAAATCGACCGCGCCCAATCGTGCGAACAGGGACGCGAATCGGGACGCGAATGGGCAATCGGATCAGACATGGATGGCCGGCCGTGAATGAGAATGGGGAACGGGGAAATCGTGAGCGAGGGGAGCGGGGAACGCCGGGGCAACTCGATCCTCCCGCACCCAACTTACCCGCCCCCCTCGTCACCGGTTTCCCCGCAGGCCCCGATTCTTGGGCCAATCCGAGGCGTTTGGGCTCATCCGAGGCGTTTGGGCTCATCCGAGGCGTTTGGGCTCATCCGAGGCGGTCGTTCGGGGGGGCGGATGCGGGTAGCGATTCGCTACAACCCGCGCCCTCTTGGCAAGACCGATCGATCATTCCGCCGCCGAACTCCGGAACGCCCCCATCGATCGCCGGTTAAAATCAAAGCGAACTCACACGACGTCCGATGAACGTCATGAGGCAAGTCCCCCTAGCGGCGAGTTCTCAGAACACCGTTTCACCGACCAGGCGATCTCGATGCCCTCCTCCGTTCCCCGCCCG
>JAWLFY010000119.1:0-15802 GCA_041685355.1 Pirellulaceae bacterium
CCGGAACGACCCCCGTGGTTCGCCGACGCCTTTCCGCGTTCGCAAGAACGCGGCCTCCTTGAAGCACCGATTGATTCTCGCTGAAGTTGCCAAGGTCTCCACCTTTCCGCGTTCGAAAGAACGCGGCCTCATTGAAGCTATCGTTTGAGCGTCGTATCTATTACGGTCGACGACTTTCCGCGTTCGAAAGAACGCGGCCTCATTGAAGCGTCATCCAGACGTTGCCCTTGTCCCCCTGTCGCACGCTTTCCGCGTTCGAAAGAACGCGGCCTCATTGAAGCTCGTCCGGCGTGACCGACGCGCGAGCCTACAGAGACTTTCCGCGTTCGAAAGAACGCGGCCTCATTGAAGCCGAACTTGACCGCCGAGATCGCCCCGTCCGCGAGAGCTTTCCGCGTTCGAAAGAACGCGGCCTCATTGAAGCCGACGACGCATGCGGCGATCAAGCCAAAGCAGCGCCGCTTTCCGCGTTCGAAAGAACGCGGCCTCATTGAAGCTCTGGGCTCGTTGCATGAATCAATCACGATGTTTCCCAATTTCCTGCCTCATGTTGATGGCGCTCGGATGCTGCAGGGTCGCGATCTGTTCTCGGCGTAGCGACTAGTCCGTTTCCGGATCCCAAAGGTTCAGAAATCCGGCGTGATCGACCGTCGCGACCCGGTTCCTGGTGGGGATCCCAGGGGACGTCCCACACGATGACGCTCTGGTGGGGCTGCAGTCGCTGCAGCGGCTCGAGCGTCACCGCGTCCCAGATCACGGCCTTGCCGTCACGTCCTGAGGTGGCAATTCGCGCCCCGTCGGGATGATACTCCACTTCAAACGCGGGGCCGTCGTGAGCGGAGATCGAGACGCTCCCGGCATCTTGCGTCTCGAGGGGCACCATTCGGATGCCGTCGCGTATCGCGCCCGACGCGAGAGTCGCTGCGATCGCTAACAGAAAGGGTAACCGATACCCCCGCCGAATTCACCTTCGCAACGGTTGGTCAAATCGTGGCGGATTTTGGGTGACGCAAGACGATCCCGTTTTGTGAGAAATCCGTCGTTTGCGATGTTGAGCCGGGACTTCATTTCGTCGGCCGCGTTCCTTCCGATCTCGTCGGCTCGTTCAGGGTCTTTCTCCTACTCTTCTTTGCGGCTCATCCGACCGAAGCGTGCGCCAGTTCCAGGCCGCAGGTTTTCTGAGGGATGGCTCCAGTGTCCAATGGGCTTTTGGAAAGGAGTCCCCGACGAACGCAGGTCCCTCGGGGACCGGCAGCACCACCCGCGCACTGTCGACCGAGATATCCCTTGTCAAGTTGCACCTCTGCAGAGCTTGACTCCGTTTCTCCCGGCACTGTCCGTGTCGCGCTTGCTATTTGTCGCCACCAACAAGCATTGGACACTGGAGCCATGCCTTGAAAACCTCCCGCGCATGCTTCAGTCGGATGAGCCTTCTTTGCTCTCTCTCAAAGGATTCTTCCTGGTCTGCAGGCGAACGCGGTTGGCACCCGCCATGTTGTTCGACAGTGAGGGCCAGCGCTGCTTCTGGTCCTTCGCGATTGGCCTCGCCGCCCGAAATAACGGAAGGAGGCTGAGTCAGCCGCTCCCTGCGGCCACTAAGTTCAACGGATCCCGGGTCCCGGTCTGCGATCCCGCCAGGATCCGCATTCGGGTGGGGCCGGTGTTCGCAGGTCACAAGGCGTCGAAAGGGAATGGGTAGTGGGCCCGGCCTCGGACATCGGATGACGCGCCGAGTACCAACTCTTGGGCCATCCAAGCAGCACCGTCGCCGAACGGCGACACCAATGGTCGTGCCAGTTCGGACGAGAAACCGAACCGTGAGTAGAAATCCGGATGCCCAAGGACGACTGCGATTCGATAATCCCGATTTCGGCAAGCCTGAAGTCCCGCGCGAACAAGTTGACTCCCAATTCCCTGACGCTGATGGCTCGGCAACACCGCCATTGGGGCGAGCGACACGGCAGCAAACTCACCGGATTCCGTAACGATCGAGATGGGACTGAACAGGATGTGACCGACGGGCCGGCCGTCAATCTCCGCGACCAGTGAGACTTCAGCGAACCCGCCATCACGGAGCGCGTCGACCAGGTTGGTCTCTGCGTCGGTCTCGAACGCCAACCGATGGACGCTCCAAACCGCGTTTCGATCAGACTCCTGCTCTGGACGGATCATGTATTCCGGTCTCCTCTGGGCGGTCCGCCAGAACCCGAAATGCGGCTCGGGGGCTCGCGTCATTAATGGCCGACATCGATCTCATATTGACGCCAAAAACGCTTCACGGGTTCGCCACTCGAAAAACGCCGAGACCGAAGTGGCTTCCGTAGCCGAGGCAGATCGGGCCTTGCTGTGGCTTGGCGAAACGGAGGGTGGCGGACCAAGAATTTGCCATCGGCGGTTGAGGCTTGCCCTCGGATCGGCGAATCACGAATCCCTTCAACCGACGCCGAAACGTCTCCTGAGCATCATGAAGCTCGATCGCCTCCGGCTCGTCGTAACCTCGCCCAATAAGCTCCTCGCGGATCTGTGCCTCGGGACGCTTCTTTCCACGGCGATGCAGATACTTCGCGAACACGATCGGGGTATCCGATTCGAAGCACATGCCTTGGCGCATCGGATCGAGCGATCGGGGACGGACCTTCGCCGCACGGCTCAATTGCCGCACCATCTCCCCAACACTTCCAACCCCCGCCACGTTGACATGTAGCTGAGAAACGTCCTTCGAGTACGCGCGGCGGATCGTGGCGATCGCGTCGACGGCATCCTGCGGCATCCCGGCCGGACACCACGCCAAGACGTGATCAATTCGGTCGTGACCGAAGAGTGACAAGCCGAGGTAATGAACGTGTCGGTGATCACGGATCGGATTCCCGTCGCTCTCCTTGCCGGTGATTTCTGGGGTGTTCCCGTGTCCGAGGATCTGGGTTGATCCGTAAACGGCCGACCGGTGTAGCACATCCGCAAGCGGCACGATCCGTTTGATTGACGGACGGATCGTGCCCCGTTTTCCGTCCCCGTCGATCGAGAGCAGGACGCAATCCTGCGACGTCTGGCTGCGGTCACGGGCGATCGTCACCAGCGGTTGTTGCCGGATCGCGTCTTTGGGTGACATACCGCGACCAACGCGTCCCCGGCGGCTGTGACCACCCGTTCGACTGCGTCATTGAAGCCGGAGCGCGGTCAACTCCGGCGTGGGTTACCGCCCGACTTACCCTGTTCAAACGAACGGAGTCTCGTTGAAGCTCATGATCGGCCACTTTCCGTACGTTCACGCTTCGAGCCCAGCCATCAGGCCGAAGCCGCAGTGCCTCCCGGCTCCGATTGCCATCGGGCCGGGGGCCTTCAGTCCATGGTCGAATGTCAACGTCAGATGTACCCAGGTCTTCCCGCGAAGATAGTCCTTTACGTTATAAAACTGCCAATGCTTCACGTCGGTGTCGCCGTCCTTGTGATACTTATGTGCCGAAAGCGAATTGCGGAAGCGTGAGTGTGCGCTCCACTCGTATGCGCACGGCTGTTCAATTCCGGATTGCGCCAGCGCCGCTTCGATGAGCTTGCGAGTTTTCGCGGGCTTCTTGTCGTCGTGCCCCGGCAGGATGACCGGTGTGACACTCGCCCAGCGGATCGCCGCATCTGTGTAACGCCGCGCCACTTTATCTCGGTACACCCGCACCAAGGTCGGCGGCCCCTGCTCGCCGAACTCCTTGCCGTTCTCCGGCTTGAGCTGGCTGCCGGCCAGCCGATCCGCCAGGTGCCCCAACCACGCATCGTCCCCCGCCGGCGCTGCGACCATCACCCGCCGCAGAGCCTGATCTGAATGCTCATGACCGATGGATGGCAGTGGCAGGTATGAGAACTGCCGGTGTCCGACGGCGTCATCTTCTCGATGTCCGGCCACGTACCGCAACACCCAGCCTTCGGGGTCTTTCCACTCTTCGTGCTCTTCAACTCCTGTCGGCCGGCTGCCATCACGGATCGAGTCATTCGTCTGACCGTGATCGGGGTAGAGCTTATCGAGCAGCTGGTTCGATGCCATCGCACGGATCGCCAGATGCCGCACCATTCCTGCGATATGCACCAGGTTTCGCTGGGAATAGCGACAAAACGAGCCGTTGTCTTGACGAAGTTCGAAGCACGCCAGCGGCCGGCTGACCGGGTCGCTTGGTCGGCGATACCCCACAGCCCGGTATGTGGTCAGAGGCGGAATTGAGTGGAAGGTGCCGTTAGCGAGTCGGTTGAGATACGCCGAATGCCGACTCATTAACGCATCGAGAGACCCGGGGACAGGACAACGTAGTGTACTGGTGGCGTGGCCTTGTGCCACATCCCACCGTTCCAGGCCTTCACCGAGGGAGTCACTGGCGGACAGAACTCGGCATTGGACGACGACTAAATCGATACCCCATCCTAATACCACCACGTGTTCGACGGCCCGTACGAGCGGCTCGACCGGTGGCGGGTCGGCGTCGCTGGAGCCGATCGGCCAGAGGTAGTGGACGGTGTCGCCGCCGCATAGATGCGTCGGGCGTGCCATCTTCAGCGTACGGTGTTCGGCGATGCTAGTTTCGTTCTTTCCTCGAACCCACGATTTGGCAACGACGTCCATCGCGTTGTTGGGAACGTACAACGGGCAAGGAATGCCGTGCTTGGCGGTCGGGGCGAGTACGGTCGGCGGAGGCTGCGCTTCGAACCAGCGCAGCGCCAAATCGATGTCGCTGCCGGTACCAAGAGTCAGGCCATTGCCCGCAACCATCGCTTGGAACAGCCGCATGGGAGATGGGGGCCACTCGGCCGCACCGCCGTCACTGCAACCGTGATAACGCGGGTCAAGAAAGCTGACGGAAATACACAACGATTTCGACATGATGGGCCTCGTTAGTCTTTATCCTTCTTCTTCACGTCTTCCTTGGCTTTCTTCTTGTCGAAGGCGACGGTCTGCCCCGCGCCCACGTCAAACCCGTCGGCCGCGAGTTTGGCGAACCCAATTGCGTCGTCGTGCGAAAAAATGAACGGCTTGCGTTCGCCGCTGCGGTAGACCTCGCTACACTCTACCGGCTTCGTGGGGTTAATTACGAGGTTGCAACCCTGCCGAAGGTAAGGATGGCGTACGCGTCCTTTGTTTTCTTGTCCTTCGGATCATCCAAGAGACCCTTGTCGACGTACTCGATCGCCGGAACGAATTGGGCAGCACGTGTCAGGGGTCGGACGTTGAATGCACGGATCGTCGAGGACACCAGTCGCGGCACTTTCGACTGCGCGCCCTTTTCCCCCCGCGAGTTCCATGCGCCGAACACCAGCGACGTTGGAGCGAAGGCCGCCAGCTTGGAATAGTCACCACGCTCCACCGCACGGAACGCCTCGTTCACCTGATCCGACAGTTCTGAGCACCGCAACAGCGCATCGCCCGCACGGTGCCCGGCGTCCAGCAGGTTGACCCTGTGTTCGCCCGCCTCGACCACAACCTGCGGCACCAGTGCAGCATAGGGCTCGTCCTTGAAAATCGGTTCGATCCGATTGGCTTGCGACCCGACGCTGTCGATGAGGCACACGTTCTCATCCTGCCAAGGCTGGTCTTTTGTTGGCGGCGGGTCGATGTTGTATCCACCGGGGAATCCGTCTCCGGCGGCGAAGGTCGGCGGGAACAGCACACCTTCCTCACCCTCGACCGGCATCAGGTGTTCGCGTAGTACCACGGCCGCTGGGCCCTGACGGCCGATCAGCCAGCTGTCGAATTGATCTAGATTGACGCTCATTGGAAAGCTCCTTGAGGGGTTGCCGGAAGAAA
Organism: Pirellulaceae bacterium; assembly: GCA_041685355.1. GTDB lineage: Bacteria > Planctomycetota > Planctomycetia > Pirellulales > Pirellulaceae > JAWLFY01. Next base: position 5,783 of record JAWLFY010000119.1, read on the forward strand.
GGCTTTGTGTTTTCTCTGATCCGTTCGGAACGCGTTCTCAAAGCGATAATCGACGCCGGTGGCCCGCGGCGCGCATCCCGATACCACCACCGCGGCGAGACAGGGCGAGAGTGGCGCCATCCACGTGCGGTAATCAAAAAACCGTCGTTTGCCGGTTTGGTGAGGCCGGAAGCGCTGAAGACCTACCAAACAGAAGAATTCGACCGCCGGATAGGCGGCCGATTTCATCTTCAAGCTGTCCGGAGAAAACCCGATGTCGATCGGCTGCGCATTCCAGCCTCGGCGACCGTCGAAATAAAACGGCTCAATTTTTTTCTTTTCGTTGTCTGGGTCATAGACTACAGCGGCATATTCAAACGAACTGTCTTGGTCTCCGACATGAGCGATCGCTGCCTTCATGGCCTGAGCAATTCGCACCCCACGCATGCTGCCCGCCCAGACCTTCAGCATTCGACCACCGGCGTGCTCGTCCTTCCACCAATTCAGCGTGAGATCAAACGGTGTGCCCAACCGTATCGGTGAGGCCGTCACGTCGTCTGGATCCAACGCCTCCAATTCCGTTTCGATAATTGCACGCCACAGTTCGGAAAGCGAACCCTCCGATTGAATGCAGAATTCGTTACCGGCAAACCACCCCTCTGCTCCGCACCAAAGCCGGTCGGCGAGTTCCAGCAGGCCGCAGCAGGCAAAGAACTGGCCGGGGTTAGTTAGATCGACGTTGACCGTGATGTTGGGTTTGGGGCTCGTCATGCGTCACCTCCATTTCCAATTGCGGGTTCTGAGGGGTTGGCGCTCGCGGCCCAATCGGCGGCGCGGAGCAGGGACTCGAGGTACGCCAACCCCCAGCGACCGTACCGACGCTGCATGCGGGCGTAACGGCGCATCGCTTCGTGGGCGGCTTCTTGGTTCTGCTGCGTGCTGTAGCGTTCGTGGTCGTACGCCTGCAGCGGAAAGTGCGGACGGGCGTAGCCGTGGTGAGCGGCGATCAAATGCAGGACGACGTCTCGCATCTCTTCGCTGAGCTCGCCGAAATTGAAAACGTGTTCGCTGTTGCCGTGCAGCGCGTCGAGCAGGGACCCGAACTCATGGCGGTAATCGCTAAGATGGCGCGGCCGCCATCGCGGCCCGTGGGCGGGCTTGCCCGACTTGGCATACCAGTCGACCGGATTCGGGTTTCCGATCGACCGTTGCCAGATCTCGCGCTGCTTGCCCAAGTCGTGAAGTTCGGCGGCGAGGATGACCGCCTGTTTGAGTTCATCGGAAAGGTTTAATGCCTCGACGATTTCCGTTGCTCGACGGACGACATCACGGGTGTGATGCTTCCATGTGATCGGCTTGGCCGAGGAACGCGTGGCGTCTTCGGAATCACGCGGGATGGCATACCAGTGCCAGAATCGACGTCTTCTTGATCGAGGCCTTCTGTGAGCTTCTGATTCCGGGTCGACCTCCGTTTCCATCTCGCTTTCTTCGTCCGTCCTCGCCATTTCGTCTGCGAGCGGATCGATGTCGATGGTTCGGGTTAGCGCCATGCCGTCGGGGCCGTTCGTGCCCTGGGGATCGTCGCTGAACCGACGCTGTCGGCGCGGCTGATTGTCTTCGTCCAGCCAATGGTCGGCGACATCATCAGCATATACTGCGTCCGGGGTGAGCATTCCCGCCGCGAGACCGCCGACAGACGGCGGCAGAAGGATGACACCGTCTTCAAGCCGATCGATCACCCGCTTCTTGTCGTCTTCGAGCAGCTCACCGATCGTTGTCACCGTCACCGAACCGCTTTCATCGATAAGCCAGAGACTGGCCATGGTATTCTCACGAGCTCGCTTCAAGGCAGCCTCACGTTTCTCGCCTTTAACGCTCTTTTTCGGATCGTCGATCAGTTTCTGCAATGCATCACAGACCCGATTGGTGCGATCGCTCAGCAGTTCGTGCGGCTTGAGCGGGTAGTCGGCAAGTAGTTCTTGCGGAAAATCGTGACCCTCTCGGTCGAGCAGTTCATCAGTGATGTGCTTCACCTCCTCGCGCCAGGCGACACTGGTGCGGTGCGGCTCCCATTCCGCCACACCGTGCAGGTACGGCGCGACCGGTGGGCGGCCAGGCATCTTGCCTTGGATCGTCGTAAGTGCCCAGGCGTCGAAGAGGATGTCAGTCGCCGGAAGGATTGTCGGCTCGGGCGAAAAGGCGGCGACGCGTTCGGCGGCCGGCAGCTCGTCCAGCGCCTTTGGGCTGGCGTCGTCGTTCAGTTTTTTCAGTAGTGCGAGCGTCGCCTTGCGGGCGGGGGTCAACGGATGCTTCTCATCGAACGCTTCCGAACTCGGATGCACCACATCGACGCGAGTGTCGTCGCAGTCGCCGAAGCGGTTCACGCGGCCGAGGCGTTGGGCCATGCTGTCAAAGGTGGACAGGTCGCAGACCATGTGGTCGGCCGAGAGGTTCACGCCCACTTCACCCGCGCTGGTGCAGACTAGATAGACCGCGCCCTCGGCGGGGGTGACGCTCTCAGGCCGGTCGGATTTGGGCATGAAGCGGGCGAAGACAGGATTGTCTCGCACCAGTCGGTCTCGCTCGAAACCGCGCATCGTCCCGGTGAGCGAGGCAACACGATCGGGCAATTCCTTTTCCAAACTTGTGAAGGCGGTCATCGCGTCTTCTACACTTCGGAGAAAGACGAGGATCGCGTTGCCGGATTGCTTATGCTGCACGGCTTGTTTGGCGACGTCCGCAGCCAGTTCCTTCTTTTCGTCATCACAGGGATGCAAGTGAAGTCTCTTGGACGCGTTGACCCGTTGGGTGACGATCGGGTGCTTGTGATCCGATTCACTCAGACCGAAAGTTCCGTCGCCGTTGACGGCACTGCGACGCGCCGTCGCCGAAAGCGCCATGACCCGCAGACCGCGCCACGGCACGTCACCATGTCGTTCGCGCTCCTTCCGCTGCTCATCCTGAATCGTCTCGACGAGTTCCTGAAACGCTGGCTCGAGGTGTGCCTCGTCGTGGACGAGCAAGGCGTCCTGGCCAAGAAATCCGGCGTGCAGCGGGCGGCTCCTGAAGCCGATTCGGTAACCCTCGAACAGCAAACGCGAGCCGATCATGTCCACCGTGCCACAGATGACGGCGGATCGGGAGGGATCGGCAGACCATTCGGCATTGTCAGCAAACTGACCGCGCAGGGTGCTGATCGCCAATGTCTTGGCGCGGGGGTGATTGAGCACGGGCAAATTCTCGCGCAGCCGTTGAACCTCGATGGTCGTCTGATCGACAACGGTGCGGCGATTAACGACATAGACAAGCCGACGCGGCATCCGTTCAGGGCTTGCCAACCGGGCGAGTAGCCACACCGCAATGACATTCGTCTTACCCAAACCCGTCGGCAAGGATGCGACGTCCGGGACGTTGTCCTTTCGGTCCGAGGTAAATCGATCGTATAGCGCAACCTGCCAAGGGAATGGAGGATGTCCAGTGAGCAGCTTGAACTCGTTGTCGAACGCTTGACGTGTCATGGCGAGACCAGTCTTCGTGAATCATTCTTGATCGGGGATACCGTGATTGTGCTGAATGGTTCGTGTCGGCAGGCGGTAGCACAAACCACGTAGCCTTTCTTTCCGATCGTCCATCGCGACAGGAGAGCGAAACGCGAGTTCGCCAACTGTCGAGTACGGGGGCCCACTTTCTCGCTGGCGCTGGAGATTTTGCTCATGATCAGCGTTGCCCACTCGGAGAAGCTCGAATCTGTCGGTCACCGATGGTCCACTATTTCCGTTTCCAGGACGCCAGCGACGATTGCCACGGTCTGGGCGTGTTGTGCCCCGTCATCTTCGCGAACCATTTCGCGAAATCGTTTGAGTCGCCTTCGGTCTCAGCCATCGATCCGTGCCTCTCCTGGTCGTCGTGGCGTGTCGGCCGCTGATCGACTCGAAGTGAACAAAACGTGTTCCGTCGATCGCTTGGGGCGGCAGTCTATCGAACCGAGTGACACGTGTGGTCACTCGCGCGCGATTTTTTCAGATACGTGCCAATTCGTTCGAACTAGACTTGGACCGCGACCTTTTCGACTCGCGGGCCAGCCGATGCGCAAGATTTATCTCGTCACATACGACATCCGGGACGACAAGCGACTCCGCAAGGTGTTTCGTACGATGCGGAATTGGGGCGATCACCTGCAGTACTCCGTGTTCGAATGCCAGTTGAACGATTCGGACCTGATTCGTCTGAAATCCGAACTGCGTGCAATTATTAACCACGCCCACGATCAAATTCTGCTGATCGATTTGGGGCCGGCCGCCGGTCGGGGCGAGCGGGTGATCGAGTCGATGGGACAGCCCTATACGCAAGTCGCGAGCCCCTGCCTTGTCGTCTAAGCAACTCGAACTCGTCGAATCGAAAACTCAGTGCCATCCGAAAGGGCGAAGACGCTTCGTGCATTTCCAGTGGACATCGAATTCAACGGTTGATCCACGTCGTCTGTTGACCACAAGCCCGTTCCAGACGAGGCGCTGACGCGTTTTCGGATCGGGACGGCCGGATCACTCAACCCGCACGGACGCGTTCAAGCCGCGCACCCAGTGAGGTCGATCGTGATTCGCAAACATCGCACCGAAACCGGCGTCGACGCCGGTCCCAATCCGGTCAACGCCACGCCAGACTCCACCACGTCCGATCCTTCACCGTCAGCGCTGACCGACTCGGCTCGCAGGTCGGCGTCCCCGATGTTGGAGGTTTCGGCACTCGAGGACCGTGTGCTTCCCGCACGGATGATCAACGAGGCGGCCTACTGCCCGCGGCTGTTCTATCTGATGCACGTCGAGGGCCAGTTCGAGCACAACCGGGATACGCTCGAGGGTGGCGAGGTGCACCAACGGGTCGACAAGAAAACCGATTCACTCGAGGCGCCGACAGCTCCCGCGACCCTGCCGCTCGACTTCGGTGACGAGTCGCCAGACGAACCGAGCGACGACCTGCCCACGAAATCACCGTCGAATGTCGGCGAAGGGGACGGGAAGGCAATCGCCGAAGAATCGATTCACGCCCGAAGCGTAACCCTGGCGAGTGACTCGCTCGGGGTTGTCGCGAAGTTGGACCTGATCGAGGCGAAAGGGGAGCAGGCGACGCCGGTCGACTACAAGAAAGGGAAGCCGAAACGCCGGGCCAATGGGACGCTCTCGGCTTGGGACCCGGAACGGATTCAGATTTGCTTGCAGGCGATCGTGCTTCGTGAGAACGGATTCCGATGCGACGAGGGCGTGCTGTACTTCCAATCGACTCGCCAAAGGGTGCGTGTCCCGATCGACGAAGACTTGATTCGGATGACCAAGGAAACCGTTGTCGAGGCACGGCGGATCAGCGAACTACCGGCGCCGCCGCCTCCGCTGGTCGCGAGTCCGAAATGCCCGCGATGCTCGCTCGTCGCGATCTGTTTGCCGGACGAAACGAATCGGTGCCGGGCGATGCAAGAACCCGGTACCAATCCGCCGGTCGTCCGGTTACCGGCGACGCCTCGGGACGACCTTCGACCGCTCTACCTGAACACGCAGGGTCTGTACGTGGGCCGCAAATCGGAGCTGTTGGAGATCAAAGAGAACGGCAAAATCGTCCAACAGGTACGGCTTCGGGAGATCAACCAAGTCAACCTGTTCGGCAACATTCAGGTGACCACCCAGGTGATGCAAAAGCTCTGCGAGCTGGGGATCCCGCTCGTGATGCATTCGATGGGCGGATACTTTCACGGAATGCTGCACGGGACGGGCTTGAAAAATATCCTGCTCCGTCGCGAACAGTTTCGGCTTGCCGATAACCCGGCTGGCTCACTCGGAATCGCTCAGGCACTCGTCTCGGGCAAGATTCGAAACCAACGCGTGTTGCTGATGCGGAACCACATCGACCCTCCGAGTTCGGCGATCGCGGAGCTAAAACGGTTGGCCGGCCGGGCGTCGCGGGTCGACTCGGCCGAAAGGTTGCTCGGAATCGAAGGGACGGCGGCGCGGATCTACTTCCAACACTTCGCGGGGATGTTGAAGCCCGGTGACGAGCCGCTCGACCCCCTGAACGCGTTGGGGGAACCGCCGCGATTCGCGTTCGACTTCCGTGGCCGCAACCGCCGACCGCCGCGCGACCCGGTGAACGCGCTGTTGTCGCTGGCTTACAGCTTGCTTGCGAAAGATTTGACGGTCACTGCGGCCGCCGTGGGATTCGATCCGTATCTCGGCTTCTATCACTTGCCGCGACCGGGACGGCCGGCGCTCGCGCTCGATTTGATGGAACCGTTCCGGCCGCTGATTGCGGATTCTGTAGTTTTGACGGCGATCAACAACCGGATGGTTTATCCCGAACATTTCGTTGAGGCGGGGCGCGGGGTGAGCTTGACCGATTCCGGTCGGAAAGCGTTGTTTCGCGCGTATGAACAACGGATGGACCAGCTCGTAACCCACCCGTTGTTCGATTATCGCGTCAGCTATCGGCGTTTGCTTGAGATTCAGACACGGTTGCTCGCCCGCGTCGTGACGGGGGAACTGGACACCTACCCGGTATTCGTGACGCGTTAGCAAGCGCCTCGACTCATCTCCTTCGGGGGAACTCACTCGGCAACCGGTCGTCACCGTCGGTAGGCATCGCTCGGTCAACTAGACGGTCTGACGCCCTTCCAGGGCTTGGGGGAGGTTCCCGGGGCGGCGCTGCGCTCTGCCCCAGGCTGTTCTTTTGACGCCCTTCGGGCGAACAGGGACGGTACGTGGAATCGGCGGTTGCGACGGCACGATTGCCGCTTACGCATCGGGCGGTGAGACTCTGCTAATAAGGGCGAGACAGCTACTCCCCGACCGAGGCTTAGGTCAACGCTCGGATTACCGCGATGCAAGCAACTTTGGACACGGGAGTAATTCCTCCAAAAATCCATCCGACATGGGTACCTACCCACGACGCCCCCGGATGGGCCTTTCGGCGCAACGCTTCAAATGCCGATGTCTTCGTTCCAAAGACTCGGGTGCGTCCGAACGAACTCTTCCATCAATCGGACACACTCCGGGTGATCGACGATCGACAGTTCGACGCCCCGTGACGCGAGGTAAGACTCGGGGCCCTGAAACGATCGGTTCTCTCCGATCACGACCTTGGGGATGCGATACAACAGCGCCGCCCCCGAACACATGTCGCACGGGGAAAGCGTGGAGTACAAAACCGAACGTCGGTACTCGGCCGCCGACCGACGCCCCGCGTTCTCGATCGCGTCCATCTCGGCGTGCAGGATCACACTCCCGTTCTGGACCCGGCGGTTGTGGCCTCGGCCCACGATCTGGTCGTCGATGACGAGCACCGATCCGATCGGGATCCCCCCTTCGGCGACCCCTTGACGCGCCTCGTCCAACGCCGCTTGCAAAAATCGGTTCTTCGACACGAGTCCTCCCACAACCTGCGATACGCCACTTCGGAAAGGTTCATCACTGACTTTCGTGGCTTGCGGCCTGTCGTCCGCGAGGTTTCTCAGGCATTGCTGCGATGTCCGAATGGTGAATGAAGTACGCTGAGCGATGCCAGGTGAAGCGGAGGCGGCTCTGCTCTCAAGGAACCTCCACGCGGAACCCCCTAACGGGCCTAACCACAGCAACTGAAAGTACCCCAAGCGACGGTTCCTCGGAATCATACGGTCATTTGTGACCTGCGGCGGCTGAGGAGCAACCTGCCGAGGAATCGCCTGGTCTGCGATGCGCCGAGCGTGCTTCGCGTCCTCCGTCGGTGTTTGCCGGCGGAGGACTCTCACCGGTTTGTCCGCGCTCGCACGCATCCCCACTTCGGTCATCGCAGTCATGCCTCCAAAACCGACAGCCTGGACAGTTGCCACGAAACTGGCGGAAGAGCCCGCCGGTGAGGCACGTAAGTCACCGAATAACCCTACCGGATCGACGTCTCGCCAACGGCCGACGCGACACCGCACGCATGGACCTTGACCGCTCCCCGTCCGTTTGGCGTCACCGTCAACTCGCCATCGCGATCCTCGCGGTCACCGGTATCATGCTGCACCTGGTGCTACGGTTCGCCATGGGACGGCCGGACCACGAATCGGTGATCCCGCTCTGGGTCGTGCTCGGGCTCGGCGGCGTCCCGCTCACGCTCGAGTTGGCGGTGAACCTGTTCCGACGCGAGTTCGGGTCGGACTTGCTCGCCGGGATCTCGATCGTCACCGCGATCATCCTGCACGAGTACTTGGCGGGCGCGTTGGTCGTGCTGATGCTTTCCGGCGGCGAAACGATCGAGCGATACGCGGTGCGGAACGCCTCGTCGGTGTTGCAGGCGTTGGCCCGACGGATGCCGTCGGTCGCCCACCGCAAGACCGATTCGGGGATCGCCGACATCGCCGTCGATGCGATCGCGGTCGGCGACTCGCTCGTCCTCTTCCCGCACGAAACGTGCCCCGTCGACGGCACCGTGACGGAGGGACGCAGCACGATGGACGAGTCGTTCTTGACCGGCGAGCCGTACGTGATGTCGAAGGCGCCGGGGGCCGCGGTGATTTCCGGTGCCACCAACGGGGAAGGGGCGCTGACGGTCCGCGCGGACCGACTGCCGGTCGACTCCCGCTACGCCAAGATCATGACGGTGATGCAAACGTCCCAGCAGCATCGGCCGCGGATCCGCCGACTCGGTGACCAACTCGGCGCGATCTATACCCCGATCGCGGTCACGATCGCCGTGGCAGCGTGGTCGATCAGCGGCGACCCGATCCGGTTCCTGGCGGTGCTCGTCGTCGCCACCCCGTGTCCGCTGTTGATCGCGATCCCGGTGGCGATCATCGGCGCGATCTCGCTCGCCGCCCGCCGCAGCATCGTCGTCAAAGACCCGGCGATTCTGGAACGGGTCACCCGATGCCGCACCGCGATCTTTGACAAAACGGGGACGCTGACCCACGGCCGGCCACGGCTGACCGAGGTCGTGCCCGACGCCGCATTCGAACAAAACGAGGTGCTCGCGTTGGCGGCAAGCTTGGAACGCTATTCGAAACACCCGTTGTCGGCCCCGATCCTACGCGAGGCGCGGCGGCGAGGCATCGAGCCCCCTTCGGCCACTTCGATCCGGGAAGAGCCGGGGCGGGGATTGCGGGGGAACGTCGCCGGACGCGACGTCGCGATTCGCAGCCGTGGCCAGCTGATCGCGCGTGTCCCTCACGTCGCGTCGCGATTGCCAGATCCCACCGGTGGGCTCGAATGCGTCGTCGAAGTCGACGGCCGCTACGCCGGAACGATGCGGTTCCGCGACGAGCCGCGCGCCGAAGGCCGACCGTTCATCCGACACCTCGGCCCGAAACATCGCTTCACCCGCACCCTGTTGCTGTCGGGCGATCGACAGAGCGAAGTCCGGTATTTGGCCGAGCAGGTCGGGATCGATGTGATTCACGCCTCGAAAAGCCCGGAAGAAAAACTGGCGATCGTTCAACACGAAACACGAAACGCGGAGACGGTCTTCGTCGGGGACGGGGTCAACGACGCGCCGGCGATGACCGCGGCGACCGTGGGGATCGCGTTCGGGCACGACAGCGACATCACCAGCGAGGCGGCCGGGGCGGTGATCATGGATAGCAGCCTGCTGAAGGTCGACGAATTGCTCCACATCGGGACGCGGATGCGACGGATCGCGATGCAAAGCGCCGTGGGGGGCATCATGCTCAGCGCCGCGGGAATGCTGTTCGCCGCCGCCGGGTACCTCCCACCGGTCGCCGGCGCGATCTTCCAAGAAGCGATCGACGTCGTCGCGGTGCTCAACGCCCTGCGGATGGCGTTCCCCACAGGCAAGCTTTCCGACTTCCAGCCGCCGGCGGAATGACGCGGCCCGCTCGAGCGAGCTCAGCCCCGTCACCCCAAAACAAAGCCCGTCACCCCAAAACAAAGCCCGTCACCCCAAATAAAGCCCGTCACCCCAAATAAAGCCCGTCACCCTAAATAAGGCTCTTCCGCGATTTTAGTGGCTTGCGGGCTGGCGTCGGCGAGGTTTTTTCAGGCATCGCTGCGATGTCCGAATGTTGAATGAAGTATGCTGATC
>JAWLFY010000120.1:0-15800 GCA_041685355.1 Pirellulaceae bacterium
ATCAGCATACTTCATTCAACATTCGGACATCGCAGCGATGCCTGAAAAAACCTCGCCGACGCCAGCCCGCAAGCCACTAAAATCGCGGAAGAGCCTCGAGTAAAGACGCCTCGAGTGAGGACGCCTCGGGTGAGGACGCCTCGAGTGGGGACGCCTCGAGTGGGGACGCCTCGGGTGAGGAAAGCTCGCTCGAAACGGCTGGCGCGACGTGAGCCGGGACGGGCCGAGATGACGGCTTGGCGAGCAGGTAACCCTGGGCGAAGTCTGCCCCGTGTTCACGTGCCCCGTCCCATTCGCCGACGGTTTCGACTCCCTCGACGATCGATCGAACACCCGGGAAGCAGGGTCACCGGCCACTAAATTCCGCGAGGAACCAAACGGGTATCCCCCCGGAATCGCCGGTCCGTTCAGGATCAGCTCAGTTCGTCCCCGTTGCGGGGGGATTGAAATTCGGCAGATCGATCGGGGTGGAGGGAGCGGAGTCGGTGTCGTCTGCAGCCGATTCGTCGGCGAACAGTTCGGAGCGACGGATACGAAGATCTTGATACGTCGATTCGGGAATCACGTAGTACCAATCGGCGAATCGGAAGTTCAGTTCGCGAACCTGCCGCCGGGCCGCCTCGATCTGGTCGTTCCGTTCGTCGAGCTTTCGTTGGTTCTCCTTCGTGATTTTCTCCTGTTCCGCCTCGAGCCGCTCGAGCTTTTCCTCTTCGGTCAGCCCCTCCAATTCGCTCGGCGTGGCGTCCTGCTCGGGCGAAGGGGTATCGTCAGCCGTTTCCTCCGCCGGTTCCGACCCGTCGTCGCTCGGTTCGTCAGCCGGTTCGGGTTCGTCAGCCGGTTCGGGTTCATCGCTACTCGGCTCATCGGTCGGTTCCGACTCGTCGTCCGCCGGTTCGGACCCGGCGTCTGAATCGGACTCATCATCGTTCGATTCGCCGTCTTCTTTCGATGGCTCGCTTTCGCCGTCGTCGCCACTGGGACCGTCGTCGCCACTGGGGTCCGAGTCGGAGTTCTCGTCGGATCCGGCGTCTTCGTCTCCGTTCGATTCGTCCTCTCCGTCGGATTCGGGCTCGGAGTTTTCGTCGTCCGCGGGGGACTCGTCGCCGGACGGTTCGGCATCGGACGAAGCTTCGTTGGGTGACTCATCCGCCGATTCATCCGCCGGGGAGTCTGCCGGTTGGTCGGTCGTTTCGTCCGAGTCGTCCGTCGTCGACGCCTCGGATTCGTCATCTTGGGATTCGCCGTCTTGGGATTCAGAATTTCCGGATTCCGAGGGGTCGGCCGCGGAGTCGTCGGAATCGCCGTCATCCGGTGCGACGGTTTCCGACTCCGCGTCGTCGCCACGCAACATCGCCTCGAGGTCTTCGAGGGTTTCCGGGACGGATCGCAAGTCAGGGGTGGGGAACCAGGACTCGTCGACCTCGGTGGTGACGAGCAGGTACCGGTTGATCCCGGAGACCGGTTCTTCGCCCCCTTCGTCCTCTTCGCCGTCCTCTTCATCTTCCGAGAGACCGGCCGCGTTGCCGAAGCGGAGGATATATCGGACGCCCTCGCGGAGGGTGACCGCGATCTCCCCGTTGGCCGAGAACACTTCGGCTTCGCCGTCGGGTCCGAGTTCGACCGGGAAGAAGCCACGTTGGGCGAGCGAGGTGACAGCTTCGTTATCCGACACCAGTTCCTTTTCCGCCTTGAGGTTCGCGCTCAGGCCGTCGGGTTTCCTCGCGACGTCGACGATCTCGAGTTCGTCGAGGGCGTCCTTCATCGCGTTGAGCTTGGTGGCGTTGGGAGTCGCGTCGGGATCGACCGGGGCCTTCTCCGGATCGGCGAGCGGTTTGTCCGGGTCGTAAACGAGCACCTCGTCGACCGTCCAATCGGACCCGTCGACCGACAGCTTCGCCGAATAATTTCGCGTGAGCGAGAACCGCCCCCCTCCGATGGCCGCGTTGTAATCTTTGACTTCGACCTGGGCGATGTCGATGCTGCTGAGCTGCAGCAGGTCCTTTTCGATCCAGTCGCGGAAGCGTGTGGTGAGTGGGGAATCGTCGAGCCGAACGACGTAGACCGGGTCTTGCCCCGGCTTACGGACATAGATCTTTTCCTCTTCGCCCTCCACCGGGTTCCCGATGATCAGCGAGGCGAGGGTTTTCTGGGAATCGTCCCTGAACGTCACCAGCCGTCCGACCCCTTCATCGCCCACCTCCAAGTCTTCGAGTTTCGGTTCGACGACGCCGAGTTCGTCATGGTCTTCGGCGTTCTCGGATTGGATGTCGAGGATCTTCAAGCCGACCAACGAGTTCGCGGCGTCCCGCATCTGTTCGACCGCGTCGGCCGGATAGCCTTGTCGCGAGGGGATCGTCCATCGTCCGGTCTCGCGGTCCTTGCGGACCTCGAACGTGTCGAGTTGTCCGAGGACCTCATCGAAGTTGACGATCCGCATGTTGGCGGCGGCGAGCGGATCTTCGAATTCTTGGAATAGCGGCCGTCCGGCGATCAGGCTGTCTTCGGTCCGCTGGGGTGCGGGCCAAGCGACGAACACGGCGATCGCCAACATCACGACGGCGACGCCCCAAAAGATTCCGGTTTTGCTGTTTTCGTTCACGGGAGTTCTCTCGGCTGGTCCGTTAGCGCAGTCGACTTTTGCTGATATTTTCGCGTTCGCGGAGACGCCGCGAGGCGAACACGATGACGCCGATGATCAGCGGCGGGATACAGGGAAGCACCACCGCGGCGGTCTTGACTTGGTTCTGGATCGCGGTCACCTCTTGGTCGGCCAACCGCTGGATCTCACGGATCCGGCGTTCGCGATCCCGTTCCGACTTTTGCCGTTTGACGTCGAGCGCCCGTTGTTGGGCTTCCTGTTTGATCTGAAAGCGGGTCAGTTTTTCTTGCAGGACGGCCTGCGAGACTTTTCCGTCCTGACTCTCTTGTCGCAACCGGTCGATCTCTTTCCGGAGCGACTGCAGCTCTTTGTCCATGTTTTGCTGAGCTTCCTGGATCGTCGCGTCGAACTGATCCTGGAACTCGTTACTTCGTTGCCGAACCTCGCTCGTCGCGGCTTCCTTGACCGAGTCGATCATCCGCAAGCTGGCGAAGATCGGTTCGTGGGCACGCACCTCGATGTATTCGGACTCGCCGGTGAGCCAATCGATCGTATTGAGAATGAAGTTGACGTTTTGAAACTGGAACCGCAGATCGGCGACCTGGTCAGGCTCGGCCCGCAGCAGCAAGAATTCGGGGAGCATCATATCCGTATCGGCGACGTAAACGGCGCGGATCGGGCGGCCCGAACGTTCCGCGGCGGGGCCAGCGGTCGATTCGCCACCCCCCTCGGCATCATCGGCCTCAGCCGATTCGTCATCGGCCGATTCGTCATCGGAGCCGGCATCTTGCTCGGCCCCTTCGATCGCCATCGCGATCGGGATCGACCCGACCGCTTGGGAGAGTTCACGCATCAGGGCCGACGGCTGGGACATCAGTTGCTGAACCTGGTCGCCGCCGACCGTCCCACTCTGGGGGCTGGTGATCAGCAACGGGGTATGCCGAAGCGTCGCATCTTCCTTCGCTTGCACGCCGCCGGCGACGATCGCCAAGACTTGGCGTAACCCGGCTGAGATCGGGTGTTCGTCGTTGAGTGCGTTCCCTTCCTGTTCGATCCCCGGCGCGGCTTCGTCGATAAACAGCCAAAGGGGGGTCGCGGCGTCGAGGTTCGGGTAGGGGTTGTGTTGTTGCCAGACGACGTCGGGGTTGTAGAGCTGCTGCATCCCGGGACGGCCGGGGATCTCGAGTTCGAGCGTTTCCCAGAGGTTTTGGATTTCGCCTTTCGGCTCGGGGCCGCCTCCGCCGAACATTCCGCCGGCCGCCTGTTTGGGGGCACCGGTCGGCGTGATGTAGCCGGCCCCGACCGGCTGGGGGTCTTCAAAGATCGCGACCGGAACCCCGCCGCGGATGGCGTCGACCAGCCGATCGAATTGGGGCGGGGCGAGCGAGGAGGGTTGGACGGCGAGCAGCGCGTCGTAGGAGTCGGGCGTAAGTGGGGAGTCCAGTTCGACCGCCTCCACGTCGTATTGCTTTGCCAGTTCATCGACGAGCGGGTGACGGTCGACGCGTTGCATCGACATCCCTTGCATCGAGGCGCCTCCCATCAGGCGGGCGTCGGTGGCGACGATCCCGAGGCGTTTCCGCGTCCCGCGGGCGACCGTGTTGATCGAACGGACCAATTCGTACTCGACCGGGATCCCGTATTCGAAAATCGGGACCGTGACCTTTTCCAGCCCCGACCGGAACGAGGCTCCGAGGATCAGTTGCTTTTGGCTGTAGGAACCTTTCTCGCGGACCATCCGGGTGACCGGCTCGATCCCGAACCGCTCGTTGGCGAGCGCCGCGTCTTCGCTGAACAGTTCGATCTCGTTGTGCAGGTTGACGCGAATTTCGCGACCCCGCTTGGCCGCTTCCGACTCGAACTCCTTGAGCAGATTCACCAGCTCATAGCGGGTCCGCGCGTAGAGTTCGGGGATGTCGTCGCTGATGTAGGCGTCGATCACGATCGGGCGGTCGGTATCGAGTTCGCGAATCAGGCGTTTGGTCGCGGGGGAGAGCGAACTGACTTTCCCGTCGGTGGAGTCGTAGCGGAGAAAATCGCGGTGGCGGAAGACGGTCACGGCGCCGCCGGTGATCAGCAGCAGGGCGGCGATTCGGGCCAGATAGTGCCAAACCATCCCGTTGCCGTCTTTCCCACCGGTCCAGTGGCGTCGGCCGATTAAGACCATGCAGACGTACAGGGCGACCGAGGCGGCGAGCACGAAATAGACGACCGACGAGCCGCTGATCACGCCGCGGCCGAAGTCGTCGAACGGTCGGGCGATCCCGCCGGCGCGGATCCAATCCGCCAGCCGCTCGCTGCCGCTGATCGCGTCGGCGTGCGAGGCGAACGCGAGCGGGGCGTTGAACAGTGCCCCCAAGATGAAGCCGACCGTCAGGTTTCCCGTCAGGAACGACGCGATCATCCCGATGGCGATCATCATCAGACCGACGAACCAGTACCCCAGGTAGGTCGTGAAGATCAGCCCCGTGTCGAGCGCCCCTTCGGTGAGGACCGCGAGGGTGATGAACGTGCTGACTTGGCTAAACAGCAGCGACGCGGTGAAGATCGCGGCGGCGGCGAGGTACTTGCCGATCACGATATCGAAGTCGTCGGCCGGCAAGGTGAGGAGCAGTTCGTCGGTCCCTTGACGCCGTTCCTCCGCCCAGATGCTCATCGTGATTGCCGGGATGAAGACCAGCATGATCAGCGGGTACCACGCGTTGAGTTGGTCGAGCGTGGCGAGGTTGGCGTTAAAAAATTGGTACGGCCAGAACGCCGCCATCGACGTCAGAAAGACGAAAATGCAGAGGAACACGTACCCCGTCGGGTTGCTGAAGTAACCGACGAAGTTGCGTTTCATCACCGCGAACGCGACCCGTTTGAAGCCCGAGACGGCCGCGACGATCGCCACCAGAATCAGGACGAAGATCGCGTCCAGGATCAACAGCTGGGCGAGTGCCGAGGCGACGTTGTTCAGAACCATGGTGTCGATGGGGAGTGGGGATGGAGAGGAGGGCAGATGCCGCGAGAGGATCTCAGGCGGTCGCTTCCGCTTCGTCTTGGGTCAATTTGTGGAACGCGTCGTCGAGGTCCCCGTCGCCGCTGTTTCGCAGCCCGGCGACGTCGCCGTCGAACACCTTGCGGCCTTCGTTGATCAGGATCACGCGGCTCGCCATCGCCTCGACTTCCTGCAGGATGTGGGTGCTGAGCAGGATCGTTTTGGTCTCGCTAAGCCGCCGCATCGTCTTGCGGACCCCGCGGATCTGGTTCGGGTCGAGCCCCGCGGTCGGCTCGTCGAGGATCAGCACATCGGGTTCGTGCAGCAACGCCTGCGACATCCCGACCCGCTGCTTGAACCCCTTCGATAGTTTGCTGATCGGCTTCTGCATCACCGTCGAGAGGTCACAGATTTCGACGACCGCTTCGATCCGGTCCCGTTTTTGGGCCGCCGACATCCCGCGGGCGTCCGCGAAGAACTCGAGCATCGAAGCGGGGGTCATTTCGGGATAGAGCGGGCCGTTTTCGGGGAGGTACCCGAGCCGCCGGCTGCCGGCGATCCGGTCCTCCATCATGTCATGCCCGGCGATCCGGGCGTGTCCTTCGCTGGGGGCGATGTACCCGGTGAGCATCTTCATCGTCGTACTCTTCCCCGCGCCGTTGGGGCCGAGGAAGGCGACGAGTTCTCCTTCGCCGACCGAAAACGAGACGTCACGGGCGGCCGCGAACGGGCCGTAAAACTTGCTCAGCCCGACCGCCTCGATCATCGGCCTACGGGGTTCGTCTTTCGCCGTCATGAATCGTTCCGTTGCGAGTCCGCTTCCCGAGTTCACTAGTTCCCGAGTTCACTGTAGTTCCCGAGTTCACTGTCATTTCCGAGCCTGGCCGCGGCGTTCTCCGAGCCTGGCCGCGGCGTTCTCCGAGCCTGGCCGCGGCGTTTGCGGGTCAGCCCCGAGCGATCCGATTTCGATCTTCGCACCGCTACGCTCTCCGCGTCGGCGGGGTTCGCGACGGGGAAAAAAATCGCGATCGGCTCGCCGGTTGGCGGTCACTCCAACCCTTCGCGGGCGATGATCACGTCGGCGCCGGGGGTCAACTTGCGGAGTTTCCGCGCGGCTTCCGACTTGTCCATCGTCCCCTTCTTGGCGCGATCGACCAGCATCCGGACTTTCTTGCGACGGGACCGCGAGCGGCGGATTTCACGGACACGTTCGGTACCAGCCATGTGGTTTCCTCTGAATCGAGATCGTTTGGAAAAAGGTGGGCCATTCGAGACGCAAAACGTAATCATCTCCCGCATCGCTGCCTAGGCAACGCGTGTCGCTCACGATTTCTTGCGGGCGACGCCTTTTTTCTTGGTCTTCGCCTTCTTCTTGGCGGTGGCCTTTTTGGTCGAGGCTGACTTGGTCGAGGCTGACTTGGTCGTTTTCTTCTTGGCGGCCTTCTTTTTCGTCCCCTTCTTTTTCGTCCCTTTCTTTTTCTTCGGAGCTCGGGCGGCCCGTTCGGCGAGTAAGTCGAGGGCGGCTTCGAAGGTCACTTCTTTGGGGTCTTCTCCCCTCGGGGTCGAAGCGTTCGTTTCGCCGTCGGTGACGTACGGTCCGTACCGCCCTTCCAAGATTTTCACTTCGCCGTCGGTGACCGGCGATTTCGACTCGAACACCTTGATCGGCTCTTTCGGGGCGGCCCGTCCGCGGGTCTTGGGCTGTTTCAGCAGCTCGACCGCTTCGTCCAAGGTGACTTGCAGCGGCGACTGGCCTTGGGCGAGCGAACGTGTTTCGGAGCCGCATTTGATGTACGGCCCGTAGCGTCCGTCGTTGGCGAGCACCGGCTCGCCCGACTCGGGGTGGGGACCCAGATCGCGGGGCAACGAGAGCAGCTGGCAGGCGGTTTCCAGCGTCACGTCGTCGGGGGACATTCCCTTCAGCAGCGAGCGGTTCTTCTTGTCATCGTCGTCGGTTTCGCCGAGTTGGATGTAAGGGCCGAATCGCCCGACCTTCAGGTAAATCGGCTTGCCGGTCTCGGGATGGGTGCCGAGCGGTTCGTCTTCACGGGAGGCCGATTCGAACAGTTCGAGCGCCTTTTCGAGGCTCATCTCGTCGGGGGGCAATCCGTCAGGGATCGGCGCCCGGCGATCGCCCTGTTCCAGGAACGGGCCGTACTTCCCGACCCTGACAAAGATTTCGTCGCGGTGTGGCCCTTCCTCGGGGGTGCCCAGGGAGAACCGGGCCATTTCGCGGGGGTCGATCTCTTCGACCTTGCTTTCGAGCCGCGGCTTGAGCCCGATCGCGCGGCCGTTTCCGGGCCGCCCCTGCGTGTCGTCCGGCACCGTACCGTCGCCCGATGCCGACGCCTTACCCTCGCCGTTGCCGCCGAAGTAAAAATCGCGGAGGTACTGCAGATGTTCCCCTTCGCGGCGGCTGATCGAATCGAGATAGTCCTCCATTTGGGCCGTGAACTCGTAGTCGACGAGCGGGCCGAGGTGGGTTTCCATCAGCCTGGTGACGCTGAACGCGACCCAACTGGGGACCAGCGCGTTCCCTTTCTTGTAGACGTAATCGCGGGTTTGGATCGTTTCGATGATCGACGCGTAGGTACTCGGCCGGCCGATCCCTTTTTCCTCAAGCGTTCTCGTGAGGGAGGCTTCGGTGTACCGGGCCGGCGGCTGGGTCGTGTGGGACTTCGGATCGAGCCGTTCGGGGGTCAGCGGGTCGTTTTCCTTGACGGCGGGGAGGATCCGTTCCTTGTTCGCCATTTCGGATTGCGGGTCGTCGCTCCCTTCGACGTAGGCCCGTAGGAAGCCTTCGAAGAGGATGCTAGTGCCGCTGGCGACGAAGGTCGCCCCGCCCCCTTCGACCGTGACGCTGATCCGTTGTTTTCGGGCGTCCGCCATTTGGCAGGCGACGGTCCGTTTCCAGATCAACTCGTAGAGCCGGAACTGGTCACGGTCGAGTTCCCGTTGGACCGCCTCCGGTTTTCGGAACGACGTCCCCGCCGGGCGGATCGCCTCGTGGGCTTCCTGCGCGTTCTTGACCTTGCCGCTGTAGAGCCGGACTTGGGGGTGCAGGAAGTCCTCGCCGTACTCGTCACGGACCAAGCCTCGGGCCGCCCCGACCGCTTCGGTGCTGAGGATCGTGCTGTCGGTCCGCATGTAGGTGATGTAGCCGTTTTCGTACAGCTTTTGTGCCGCCTGCATCGCCCGTCGGGCGGTGAACCCGAGTTTGCGGTTCGCCTCCTGCTGCAGCGTGCTGGTAGTGAACGGGGCGCGAGGCCGTTCGGTGAACGGCTTGACCTCGACCTTGGTGACTTGAAAGTCGGCGTCGCGGAGCCGGGCGGCGAGCGTTTCCGCGGCTTCCTGATCGAGTTGCAGCAGGCCTTCGTTCTTGAGCCGGCCGGTGGCGGCATCGAAGTCTTTGCCCGAGGGGATTTTGCGGCCGTCGACGGCGGAGAGGGTGGCGGGGAGCTGCTCGCCGGAGGCGGTCCGGAACACGGCATCGAGGTCCCAGTAGGTCGACTCGTGGAACGCGATCCGCTCCCGTTCGCGTTCGACGATCAGCCTCACCGCGACGCTTTGCACCCGCCCGGCGCTGAGCCCACGGCCGACCTTCTTCCACAGCAACTGGGAGACGTCGTAACCGTAGAGCCGGTCCAGGATCCGCCGCGTTTCCTGGGCCCGCACGAGCCCCTGGTCGATCTCGCGGGGGGTTTTTAGCGAATTCTCGATCGCCTCGCGGGTGATCTCGTGGAACACGAGTCGGTGGACCGGGACGTCGGGCTTGAGCAACTCCTGCAGGTGCCAGCTGATCGCCTCCCCTTCGCGGTCTTCGTCCGTCGCGAGGTACAGGTGGCTCGCCCCTTTCAAGGCGGTCTTCAGCTTGTCGACCTGTTTCTTCTTGTCAGGCGGGACGATGTAAATCGGTTCGAAGTCCCGCTCGGTGTTGACCCCCAGGTAGGCCCAGGGCTCTTTCTTGTACTTTTTCGGCAAATCCTTGGCCCCGCCCGGCAGGTCACGGACATGCCCGACGCTCGCCTCGACCTGGAAATCGTTGCCGAGGTACTTAGCGATCGTCCGCGCCTTGGCTGGAGATTCGACGATCACCAAGCTCTTGCCCGTGCTCTTGGCCATACAACGTTCGAGACCGTGCGTGGAAGAAAAATCGAGAATTCGCGTCGGCCGCTCAGCCGACCGCGACCGCGGGTTTTCGCCGAAGGGGGTTCCCCCGTCAAGCGAGTGTCGTCCCCGAAGGCTGGCGTGAACCGGCGTGAAATCGTGCGCCGGCCGCGGGTTCTCACCTTGACCCTCGAAATCGGGGGGCGATAGGCTTTCGGTCGGGAACTCCCGAACCTTGGACCGCCCGCCGCGGTTGTCAAGTCGACCAACGAACATCGAAGCCCTTCCATGAGTACGAGTCCGTTCGAACTGTTTCGACGCAACCTGAAGCCGCTGATGGTCCTGCTGACCATGCTCGCGCTGTTCGCGTTCGTCGTGTTGCCCGCCCTGCAGTCGTATCTGCAACGGGGCGTGACGGCCGGTTCCGACCCTGCGGTCGCGGTGATCGACGGGACCCCGATCAAACGGAGCCGGATCGAGTTCTTTACGCGGACCCACCAATCGGTCGTTCGCTTCTTATCGGAACTCGCCCAGGAGACGATCGCCCGGGGCGGCGCTCCGCGAACGCCGGGGTTCGAATACGACACCGAGTCCGGCCAGATCGCGAGCTTGGGGATCGGAACCCGACCGAGCGAGATCGTCTCGATCCGTACGCTTCAGTGGTCGAGCGAGGCACAAAAGGCGGGGTTCGAACTGGACGACGCCGCGATCCGGAATTGGCTCCTCGACTTCACCGACGGGCTGATGAGCGACAGCGAAATCGTCTCCCGTTTGATGCAGAGCACCAACAACCAGATGGGGCGGTATCACCTGTACGACCAACTCCGCCATCAACTGCTCTCCGACCTGTTCGTCCGCGCCGGGATGGCCGGGATCGCCCGCGGCTCGATGCCGATCGTGACCCCCGCCGAACAGTGGGATAACTTCCTTAAGCTCAACCGCCAGGCGACCGCGGAAGCTTACGGCGTGCTCGTTGACGATTACCTCGACGAAACCGACCCGGCGCCGAGCGAAGCGGAAGTCGCCCGGGTGTACGAGGAAGGGAAAGACCGCTTTCCCAGCAACCGGTCGCCCGAACCCGGTTTTCGTCGTCCCTACGTCGCCTCGTTCGAATATGTCGCGGCGAACCTCAACAGCTTCATCGACCGCGAAGTCGACCAATTCGACGAACAGACGCTCCGCGAGGAGTACCAGCGGCGTCGCGCCGGGGGCGATTTCCAGTTGCCCCAGGAAGAGACCGAACCCGAGCCATCCGCGTCCACCGAAGAGCCCGCGTCGGCTGCAGAGCCCGCGTCGGCTGCAGAGCCCGCGTCGGCTGCAGAGCCTGGGGCCCCGAGTGAACCCGACGGGGCGGAACCGGATCAGCCGGCGGAAGATGCTGAGCCCGCGGAGGATTCTGGCGAGACCTCCGCCGAGCCGGAGATGCGCGAGGATGGCGAGCCGAGCGAGGATGGCGATTCCAATGACGACGCCGAGCCCGGCGACGAGGCCGAGAGCGAGCCCGGCGACGAGGCCGAGAGCGCGGACGAGAGCGAGCCCGGCGACGAGGCCGAGAGCGCGGACGAGAGCGAGCCCGGCGACGAGGCCGAGAGCGCGGACGAGAGCGAGAGCGCGGACGAGACCGAGCCCGGCGACGAGGACGAGAGCGCGGACGAGAGCGAGAGCGAGAGCGAGAGCGAGAGCGCGGACGAGACCGAGCCCGGCGACGAGGACGAGAGCGCGGACGAGAGCGAGAGCGCGGACGAGACCGAGCCCGGCGACGAGGACGAGAGCGCGGACGAGAGCGAGAACGCGGGCGAGACCGAGCCCGGCGACGAGGCCGAGAGCGCGGACGCGGGTGACAACGCGGACGAGAGCGAGAGCGGTGAGGCGTCTGAGTCGGGCGACGAGCCGGAGTCTTCCGGCGACGAAGGGGGGGACTCGCCGGACGAATCGGATCAGGGGCGTTGGGGCCAAGACCCCGCGGTGCGTCTGGTCGTGGCCCAAGACGCCGACGCCCCCTCAGACGCCGACGCCCCGTCAGACGCCGACGCCCCGTCAGACGCCGATGAACCGTCAAACGCCGACGCCCCGTCAGACGCGTCGGGAGACTCGGATGAGTCTGAGGATGCGGACGCGGCGATGTCCGAGGACGACGCCGCGAAAGCCTCGGAGGATCCCGACGGGGAGGACGATCCTGACGAACCGGCTCCGGAGGTTCGATCGTTTGACGAGGTTCGGAACGAAATCGCGGACGATCTGGCGCGACCCGAGGCGCGGCGAAAGGCGGAGCAGGCGATTCAGGAGGTCAACGCGGAAATGCAACGCTATTTCCAAGACTTGGCGATTTACGAAAGCATGCAGGCGGCGGAGGGAACCGACCCCGGGCCCGCCCCCGAGCGTCCGAACTTGCAGGAGCTCGCCGAGAGCCTCGGGCTCGAATACGGCCAGCTCGAATCACGCAACGTTCGTGACATCCAAGACGATTCGATCGCCGGGTCGGTCGAACCGGGGGGAGGCATGAACCAGAGGCAGACCGGGTTTGTCGATATGATGTACGGGCTCCAAACGCAGCAGGGGCAACTGCCCCGCCAACCGCTCTATTCGCCGCTACGGACGATCGACCCTCAAGCCTCGGTTCAGTACTTGACGTGGAAGACCGACGAGCGGGAGTCGTACGTGCCGACGCTCGACGAGGTGCGTGAGGAGGTCATCGAGGCGGTTCGCCGCGGCGAAGCTCGAGAGCTGGCGCGTGCCCAGGCGGAGCAATTGCGGGACCAGTTCACCCCGGAAACGACCGCCGAATCGGCTCAGCAAGCGGGTTGGATCGGCGAACCGCAAATGGCGAATTGGAAGGCTCCGGTCGGGCCGTTCAGCTGGATGAACGCGTTCGGCTTCGGTCAAGCGTCGATCGGCGAAGTCCCCGAGCTCGACGGGGTCGGCGAGGCGTTCATGAAAGAGGTGTTCGGCGCCGAGCCGAACCGATGGGTGGTCGCCCCGAACGACGCGGGCTCGGTGATTTACGTGGTCAAGCCGATCGAATTCCAACCGTCGATCGACGAGCTGCGGCGACGGTTCTTGCAACCGCAAGAGCGAATCATGGCGACGTTCATCGAGAGCGAGCCGATGCAGTCGATCCAGGAAGGGTTCATCGACGGGATCGATGAGCGTAGCGGGTTCGATCTGCTGCTCGACCGCGACCGATAACGGGGGCAAGATCGTCATCGAAGCCGCCGGCGACACCGCACCGTGGAACCATTTGGTTTGACTTGAGGCCGGTTTCCGACTATCTGTACACTCTAGGCGAACCGCCTCGCTCGCTTTCTCGCGGTGGCGGATGCCCCTCCGATTGCCCTTCTGTTGGAGGTTCGCGATGAGGCCTGGAAACGAGGAGACTTCTCCGACGGATCGCTCCGTGCTGGACCGCTTTTTTCGGGGTCTGAGCGAGTGCATCTTTCACACGAAGCTTGGCGTCGTCGACGTCGAGCTTGTCGATTATCTCAGTGACTTGATGTCGCGGTTTGTGCGGGTCGAGTCGTTGCATCGGGTTCGCCGGCCGAACGGCCAACCGGTGACCGAAGTGCTGCAAATGTTCAGCGAGGCGGAGACCCGGATCGGTCTGGCGCGTCGCGAGGTGCATCGGCATATCGGCGACTTCACCCTGTTTTGGTCCGGGATGTACCCGGAACGGCTCCGCCGCGACGAGGCCGGGATCGGCGACGGATTTGTCAGCTATTGCCAACAGGGGAAGCGGGCTTACGCGATCGCGGCCGAGATCGAAGGGGGGGACGAGCGTCCGCCGAGCGAACTGCTGCAGCAATTAAGTGAGCAGTTCGAGCTCTGCGCGTATGGGCTCCGCGAGGTCCGCCGGGAGTGGGAAGAGAGCGGCACCGGCGGTGACGGGTTGCTCCTGTCGTAACGATCAGTCTTGATCGGATTCCCGTTTGGCGCCTGGCAGGGAGGCGTCGTCGTACTGGGCCTGGGGAATCGACTCGGGGTCTTTTCCGCCGACAACTTGGTGATAGACCGCGAACACCTTTTCGCCCTCGTTCGGTTGCTTTTCGATCGGGGTGTCGGTGACGTTGGCCGCTTCGATGATTTTCTCGATCACCTTCCGTTCGACGATCTGGTTCCGCAGCGCGTCCATCTGGCCCGACTTTTCGAGGCGGGCCCGGAC
Organism: Pirellulaceae bacterium; assembly: GCA_041685355.1. Taxonomy (GTDB): domain Bacteria; phylum Planctomycetota; class Planctomycetia; order Pirellulales; family Pirellulaceae; genus JAWLFY01. The sequence continues at coordinate 13,843 of JAWLFY010000120.1, forward strand.
GCGACGTTCGGGCATGTCGCTTTGCCGCGCGATCAGTTGGATTTCGACGTCGTAATCTTGCGGCGTGGCGTCGATTTTCTCCTCTTCGGCGATCTGTTCCAGGATGAAGTGCTCACGCAACGCGGTCTCGGTGGACGTCCGGGCGTTTTGCCGAAGGATGTTGACGTAGCGTCGAACGGATTCTTCGTCGAACCCGCTGCGGCGGAGTTCGAGAACCTTTCGATCGAGTTCGCGTGCCGTTTGGCGACGCACCAAATCGGCGGGTAGCTCGAAATTCGCGGATCCGGCGAGCAGTTCGACGACCCGTTCACGGACCTTCTGCTGGGTGCGGTAATCGGCTTGGCGGACGAGCGATTCGCGGACGAAATCTCGGAGATCTTGTTCCGAGTCGAAATCGCCGAGCTCTTCCAGCAACGCGGGAGTGAGCGGCGGGGTTTCGCGAGTCAGCACTTCGACGACGTGGATCGAGGCGTCGACTTCTTTGCCACGAAGTTCTTCGCTGGAGTGTCCCTCGCTGATCTTCGCCTTGGCCTCGCGGGTTTCCCCTTCTCGCACCCCCTTCATCACCTCGCCGAAGTCGTCGATCGTCGCGTCGGAGAGGCTCAGTTCGGACGCCAGGGTGACGCGTTCTTCGTCCATCTCCGAGAGCAGCTTATCGCCGTCGCGGAATTCGGCGGTGATCAGCAGCTGGTCGCCCGGCTCGGCCGGCTCGTCGGTCGGTTCGAGGGTGGCGTAGCGATCGAGGGCTCGGCCGATCGCCTGATCGATTTCTTCGTCATCGATCACCTCGACCGGCCGGTCGAGCTCCAGTCCGCCCCACTGGGGGGTCGGGAATTCGGGGCGGACTTCGATCGTGAATTGGAATTTGAAATCGCTGTCGCCCGGATCTTCGATCGATTCGAAATCGAAATCGGGTTCGCTGATCGCGGAGAACTCGTCGGTGTCGGTGACCTGCGACAGACAATCCATCAGCAGCGATCCCTTGACCTGGTCGGTGACCCGATCGCGGAATTGTTTTTCGACCAACTTCCTCGGGGCACGACCGCTGCGGAAACCGGGGACGCTCGCCTCGGGCACCAATTCGTCGTAGGCTTCGCGGAAGTACCGTTCGACCTCCGCCTTCGGCACGGTGACGACGATCTCCCGCTTGCAGGCTTCCGGGCTCTCGACCTTGACCTCCAACTGAATCGGCGGTTTCTCGTCGGCGATGGGGTCGGGTTGGGTGGAGGTAGACATCCTTCGACAAACCTCGAAAATCGGTTCTTTGGGGAGGGCAGAGGTGAACGGGTCGGGAGCCGGGGACGGCCGGGTCACGAAGTCTACCGGGGATCGGCCGGGACCGGCAAGCGGGTTCGGATTCGGGAACCACGGCGGAAGAACTCGGCGGCGGGGAACTCGGCCGTCACGGCGGGAGCTGGTCGAGTCACGGCGGGAGCTGGTCGAGTCACGGCGGGAGCTGGTCGAAACGAGTCGCGGTGAGCAGAAGGTGCCCGGAGAACGGAAAGTTATCGGGGACCCTTGCGAGCCGGTCCTGTTCGGATAAGATTCGAAACAAGTTGCTTCAAGCGGAATGGTGCTCCTTGCCGAAACGCGATGGGGAAGCAATTTTCAGAGCGGCGATTTCGGTCGCCGTGAATTGATGCGGCTGTAGCTCAGTTGGCAGAGCATCACGTTGCCAACGTGATTGTCGTGGGTTCGAATCCCATCAGCCGCTCTTTTGCGGGGCGTCGGCGGCCGACGCGACCCCCGTCGAAAGTTTCGACGGGGTCCGTGGTGAGGCGGTTAGATGTCGCCTGAGGGTCGCTGCGAGATCAGCTCGGTAGAGAGTGAGATCAGCTCGATGCAGAGCGGAACGCCGTAACGGGGTTCCGTTCCTCCGCCGCGGAAGAAGGCCGCAACCCCGTTGGGGTTGATCGATCGCAAGGGGTTCAATTCCCAGGGTTGAAGCAACCCTGGGC
>JAWLFY010000269.1:0-3798 GCA_041685355.1 Pirellulaceae bacterium
GCGAAATGGAACGAGGGCATCCAGTACATGAACGCAAGACTGGGCGAGAGTAAGCCTTGCTCCCAGGCCCGCGAACGCTTCTCCTCCCAATCGGTGGCAAGCTCGTCTCCACGGCCTACCATCCCGTCGATCCCCCACGTTCCGATTTCGGACACATCCCGATAGGCGTTCAAGATCCCGAGCCGGCTCGACGGCAGAGCCAACATCCAGAGCTGCATTCGCGATGTGCGGTCATCACTCAGTTGCTGCGAAGGGTCGCGGACCGCTGACAGAAACATCGCCCGTTCCCCCTCGACAACGGCGCGGATCCGGTCGGACACTTCAACCTGGCCCCCGAGCTGTTCCTGCATCTGAACGAGATGATCGTCGTCCCATTTCGGCACCGACAACGACCGGCGAACCATTCGGTGATGAGACTGAGCCGACGAGGATCGAACCAGGTCGGCGACGATACAAATCTGCCAGTCGAAAACGTCGGAGACGCGCCGCAGCGATGCAAGACTCCGCATCGCCCGATCCTGGTCGCCAAGGTACACCGCATGCTCGATATCGAGTTGCAACAGTCGAGTCACGCTCCGCGACTCTTGAAGCTGAGGCAATGGCGTCAAGAACCCTTCAAAGCGAATCGGCTGCCACACGGGAGTCGGGTGCTCGATCGCCGCGTGGATCAGCTCGAGGACTGGCCGGTACTGATTCAGGTATTCCGCCACGCGCGGCTCTTCCGTCCATTCACCTTCCCGCGGGATCTCGTCCGGTAGCTCGCCGCCACCGACGTAGGGGAACACGCCGAGGTCAACACCGTCGCTCAGTTCTCGGGGCTCGGCCAACCGCAAGATTTCCGCCCAATCCTGGGTTCCCGCCTGGGAGGTCCGTTCCCGGAACCACTCACGCATCGAATCGTCACCGACCGGCGCCCCGGAATCGCGAATCCGGGAGAGCTCGGCGTTCAAGCGAGCCGAAGCCGACATCTCGGCCCCGACCAACGCCACGGCGGCGATCGTGACCAGCGCGATCGGGACACACGCGAGCAGCACCGGACCGCGCCGCCAAAACGGCCTAGTGGTACGACCGGGACCGGTTTTCGTGTTCGAGTTTGTCGTACTCATCGGTTCGACCCCTGTTGTTCGCGAGCGACCTCCGCGGCCACGTCCTCCCACCCGGCGTACCACTGGCTCGCGACCGACCCGACGTTGCCGAGCCGGTTCGCCCCAACGAACCGATCGGGGTCATCGGCGCGAAAGTAGATCCCGTCGGGCCCGATCCCGTACTCCGCTTCGGATCGTCCCCAGTCGTTGGCGATCTTGCGGAGAAGCTCCGGAGTCGCCGCCGCGGGTCCGCCCCGCGCGAGCTCCCAAAGGTGCGCGACCGAGACGCCGACCCGACGGTCGCCGACCCAAGCCCGTTTGAAGGTGCTGAAATCACGCACGCGATCGAGCGGATAGCCTCCCAACGTTCCGGGATCGATGCCCCGTTGCAACTCGCGTTGGAACGAATTCCAGCTCGACGCGACGGCCCGCATCCGGGCCTGCTGGCGACGCTTGCGGTCGCCGAGCAAGCGACACGTGTCCCGCAGCAAAGCCTCTCCCAACCGCTCCGGGGCGCCATCGGCACGCACTTCTTCGAGCAGACAAATCTCGATCAGGTCCGCCGCGTCCTGCTCGATGATCCGCGGGCTCGTTCGCATCCGATCGGTGATCTCGACGAGCAACCCGATCGCCCCGCGGTACCGCTCGCGCGTCTCCTCGACGGGTGCGTCCCCAACGGAATCCTTCCCGGCGGATGTCTCGTCATCGCCTGACGTCGAGAGCCGGGCCATCGACGCGACGAACTGGAGGTGTTCGATCACCTGTCGACTCGCGATGCTGATCGGGCCCGACCGATCTCGAAGCTGGTGCTCAGTATCACGCAACAGGTCTCGATCGGTTTCGGGCTCGTCCGATTGGACGTCTCCCTGTGCTCCGCTCTGGTCGGCGAAAGCGAATGCGGGATCCTGCCTAGCCTCCGCTTCCGTCCCAAGGACCAACTCGATCAGTGGCCCGTTGGCGGCGGGTGCTCCCTCTGCTGCCGCGTCGCGTTCCTCCGCGATCGATGACGGCATCGACGGTTGCAGGGCCACGGCGACTAGCATCGGGACCGCGGGGACGATCAACAGCGTCGCCAGAAAACCGCCATGACCGGCCCAGTACCCCAGCCCCAACTGCCGGTCCATCCAGCGACGCGTCATCACCCGCGTCGCCACCACCGGCAACGGGACCAACACGGCGACGAGCCACCACGGCGTTTCCATCATGCCGATCGCGAACCCCGAGTAGGACATCATCAGGACCGACACCAGGGGAGCCCCGATCGCCGACACGATCGGGCTGCGGAGCAGTTGCCCGAACCACTGCGACGTCAGATAGACCAAGCCGCCGACTGCGGTCACCAGCCCGGCGGTGTAGCCGACGTCAATGCGGTCCTCCCAACCGACGCCGGCGATCAACGTCACCGCCAACGCCGCCAGCAACGCGAAGCCCGCCAGCAGCCCGGCGGGTGCGAGCTGGCGACTCCACCAAATCATCGAAGGGCTGAGCCCGCGATCGGCGAGAAACCGGATCCGGTCTCCCGTCCCGTCGCTTTGGAACACGACCACTCCCAGCCAGCTCGACGCGACCAGCGCGAGCAGCCCCGCCACCGCGGCGCCGAAGGGGTGAGCGAACATCGCCAGCAACATCGCCACCCCCAACATCACCCCGCAACCGATCAACACCGCGCGGCTCTGGGCCGCGAACTGCCATACCGCGGCCGACATCGGCGGCCGTACCGGGCGGACACGGGCGACCCAAAGTCGCGCCTGCTCGACGTCTCGGTCGACCAGCCACGATTGCCAGCCCGGGCGGGACGGCGGTTCCGCCGACAACGCGACACGACCCCATCGCAACGCCAGCCATCCGGCGACGGCGATCGCGACGATTTGGCACCCGAACAACAACCGCTCGAACGGAATCTCGAAGGGGATGACCCAACGGTCGATCGCGAAGGCAAGGACGTAGGGGGCGAGTGCGGCGGGGACGACTAACAACAACGCGACCAGTGCCGAACGGGACCGCCACGCGAGCGCGAAGCCGGCCAACAACACGTAAAGCGAGTGGGTCGGATGAGTCCACCCCTCGCTGACCAATTCGCCGAACGACCAGCGAGGTCCCCGGGCAAAACCGACATAGATGCCGGACAAAATCCACAGCACCAGCAAGCCTGCCAACCCCGCGCCCAGCTTCACCCCGACGATCCGCCGCGCCGGGATCGGCAGGCTCGACAACCAAGCGATCGTCCGCAGCTCCTTTTCATAGCCGACTAACATCGCCCCGATGCCACACGCGAACAGTGCCGGCATGCCGAACACCAAACTCGCCTGCATGGTTTGAAATGCATGCACGCTCGCGTCGAGGTTGTTGGCCCAATTCAGAAGCTGCAGCCCCGCCGCGATCGCCGGGAGCATCAACAGGAGCGGCGTCATCTGCCGCAACTCCTTCCACCATAACCGTCGTACCGCCAACGAATCGTTCATCACCCACGGCCTCCGACCAACGTGGCGTCCGGTTTCGCGTCGTCACGTTTTCTTGTCCCAGCGGCGTCCCCCCGATCTTTCCCCCGCACGCACGCCGCGAATAGCTCGTCGAGCGTTGCCGGCCGAACTTGAATCCCCACGACCCCCGGTCGAGACCGCCACGCCGCAAGCGAATCCTCGTCGGCGTCGCGAATGATCAGCCGTCGCTGTCGCCCTTCGAGTTGATCGTGCAACACCTCGGCCGGCGGATC
>JAWLFY010000270.1:0-3784 GCA_041685355.1 Pirellulaceae bacterium
AGCTTGTCCGCGTTCGCTCGCATCCTCACTTCGGACATCGCAGCAATGCCTCCAAAACCTACGTTCTGGGAAGTTGCCACTAAAATCGCGGAACAACCACTGCTAGAGCCGAGGAGGGCTAATCGATGGCAAACATTCTTTTCATTCTCAACGGTTCGCCGTATGGAAACGAGCATTCCTACAACGGCTTGAGTCTCGCCGGTCACATCGCGCGGAAGGACGTGGAACAGGGAAAGCCTGTCCTGGTAGATGTTCGGGAAAAGTCGGAATGGGAACGGGGGCACATCAAGGATTGCGTGCTGCTGCCTTTGAGCGACCTCCGAGATGGCATCAGCGAGAATAAGCTCAAGGAGAAGCTGCCCGAGAAAAAGATTCTCTATGCGTACTGCGTCGTCGGTAAGCGAGCTGTAACGGCCGGAGGAATTCTGGAGAAGGCGGACTACGAAGTTCGTCCGCTCAAACCAGGTTACAAGGATATTCTAAAGGCAGGATTCGAAAACGCGAAGGAGTAATTGGCGATGAAGTCACTGCAAGAGTTGACCGGCGCGGAGATCCGAGCAGCCGTGGCTCAGCGCTACGGCCAAGTAGCTGTCACGCCAGGCGAGAAGTTCGGTTTTCCAGTAGGCCGCGAATTTGCCGAGAGTGTCGGGTACGATCCGACTGTGCTCGATCGACTTCCCGATTCTATGTCCGAGTCTTTCACGGGGGCGGGGAATCCGCAACCGTTCGTCGATGCGGCCCCTGGAGAGACAGTGCTCGATTTGGGGTGCGGCGCAGGACTAGATTTGTACCTGCATGCCCAGAAGGTCGGCCCAACCGGCAAACTTATTGGTCTGGATCTGGCCGATCCGATGTTGGCCAAAGCAGGTGAGAATCTCCATACGGCCGGGATCGACAATGTCGAGTGGCTGTCTGCTTCGGCAGACCAAATTCCTCTTCGCGACAACTCGGTCGACCTCGTGACGGCGAACGGGATCTTCAACCTGTCTCCCGACAAGGACGCCGTGATGCTCGAGATAGCTCGTGTGTTGCGGCCTGGTGGCCGGACAATCTTTGCGGAGATTGTGCTCAAACGCGAACTACCCGTCGACGTGCGGCGCGAAATCGGGGATTGGTTCCGCTGCATTGGAGGCGCGCTTGTACAAGACGACTTCGTTGCACGCCTCGAAGCAAATGGATTGAGCAATGCTCGCATTTTGTGGCTGGGGCGAAACGCCCGAACCGGTCACGAACTCGCTCTTTGCGGCGTCTTTCGTGCGGAGAAGGCTGAATGAAGGCTAATCGCAAGGAGCCACTCCCGCGGCAAACACGACCGGCCTATTGGCTACAACTCGTGGCGATCACGCTTGCGTTTCTCGCAACGTGCGGTAGCGTCTTCCTGAGTGTCGGTTTGGGGCTAAAAGCCGGTCCACTTTTCTTCTATCGAAGAAGCTTCGCGATGAGTGTCTTTGCTGTGCTCTTGGTCGGCATGTCGGCTGATCGAGCCAGGCCTGTGAGGTGGCCTGGGTTTCGGGGGCCACGCGTCCCCGATAGTTGTCGCCGCCGTCGCGGTAGCGTTCGATGAACCGCTCGAGATCACGGCAACCTTCGCGAGCGGTGGTCGCCGTACCATCCTCGGGCGCCGGCAGATCGTCCCATCTTTCAGCCAGCCAGACCACCAGCGGCCCGTTCTCCTCGGCGTGTTCGGTGAGCACCTTCCACACCTCCCGCACGCCGGTGGCGAAGAGAGGAACCTGGTAATTCGCTGCGATCTCTTCGAGTGTCGCTTCGGGCATTCCGAGCGCCTCGCGGTGGTGGTACCGCCAAGCAGCTTCGAAGTAGGATCCCAGGAACAGGTCGACTTCGTTCTCGAGGGCTTTACGGTGCTCGAGGTACATCTCGTCCCATTGGTCGTCGTGCCACTGGCGCCACTGTTCGGCCAGTACGACGCGCAGTCCGTCAGGATTGACCGCCTTTTGCGTTAGTGGGGCGGGTTGCCACGCGATTTCGGTTTCGGGGGTGATCAGTGCGTGACGGACCAACTTTTTGGCGGTGCCGAGGTAGGCCTCGAACTGGCCCACCGTCATGTTTTGGGCGGCACCGACATTCACGTTGGTCGCGAATGTCCCGCCGCGCGCATCGCCTCGAGTCTTTCACTGAGCCGCTTGACGAGATACGGATTGTCCGCACAGAGATTCACCGATTCGGCCGGGGTCGAGGTCGAGGTTATAGAGCTGCCCCGACGACTGGTCGGGATCGACGGCATCGAGATCTTCACGGATTCCGCCGCCGCCCTGGAGCGGGATCAGCTTCCACGGCCCCTCACGGATCGCCAGCACGCCGCGATAGCTGTTGTCGGCCAGCCCGCGGCGGTCGAGCGCGTCGAGCACCTGCCCGACGGATCAGTCCAACTCCCGAATGAAGTCGCCCTAGCTCCCGACCTCCCTTTGTCCTTGAAACCGCGGGTGGGGACGCCACTGCCAACGAAAATCGCGGAAGAGCCTTTCAGCCATCAGGGCGTCGACCCGCAAGACCCCGCGTTCGGTGCAGCGGCACGATCTCTTTCGTTACCGGCTTCACTTGATCAGCCGCTCACACGCTTCCACCGTCACCCTCAGTGGCTCGGGATCGGCGAGGCGGTGATCGTTGCCGACCTCAACGAGCGACTCAGGTGGCAGGCCGCTGTCAGCGACAAGTTCCTCGGAGTCGCTGAAGGGGATTACGTCGTCAGCTCGGCTGTGCAGAATCACCGAGTTCGGCTTAACCGTCGTGGCTGTGCCCCATCGCTTCCACGCTGGGCAAAGCAAGACCAGCGGCGCGTTGCCAGAGTCGATGTTCATGGCAACGGCACCGCCGCGAGACGCGCCGACGATCACGTCAGGGTGATGCCGGTCGTATTCGGCTTGGGCGGTGCGGACGGCCGCATCGAAGTCGTCATCATCGAGGCCAGGGTTGATGACTTCGTAGCCGTGATCTGCAAGGTAGGTTGGCTTCACGCCACCCGGGACACTGTGCCAGCCGTGGAGAAATAGGGCTGTTTTCGAATTCCGTTGACGAGGCACGCTTTCGCTCCGTCACTTCTGTGAGCTTTTGGTCAGGCACGCCGGTCCCGCGGATGCTGAGGGTCTTTCGCAGTCGGAAGTAAATCGCGAGCATTCTAACGTACGGTGCCAGCCACCGCGCCCGCAGGCGGTCGTCGATTCGCTCGTCGCTTCGCAGTACGATGGAACGCGCGGGGCTAAACGGGCCCCTGTTCCCTCTCGACGCCTTGCGCGCCGCATGACTGAGATGCCCTCGACCGACAACCGCGAGGATCAGGCGACGCTCGCGATCGTTCTCGACGTGCCCCGATTAGAACCGTCACGATCGAGCGTCATCCCAGATTGGACGAATCGACGCGAAGTTTGACCACGACTCGAAGCCGTGACGCCCGAGAGCGCATCCGTGCCGAGATCGATCGGATTGAGTCACGCTGCAGCGACACCACGGACGCGAACACCGACCGCCCACCATTCGAACCCGACGAAACTCCCCTCCTCAAGTTCGGCGACTCCCAATCGGCAAGCCACGAACGTCCGCCGCCGACAACGGGGCAGAACCCACTCTCGGACTGAACCGGCCCGTCGACCGCCCATCCGCCGACATCATCCCCTTCCGTTCCCGATACGATCCGATGAAGCTGTTCCGGTACCGCAAGCCGTCCGTCAAGACGATGCTCGGTGTCACGAAAGCGAAGAAGCGAATCAAGAAGCAACTCGGGATCACGGCGGCAATGAAGCCGTTTCGGTGGACGACGAACCAGAAG
>JAWLFY010000271.1:0-3777 GCA_041685355.1 Pirellulaceae bacterium
CTCCGAGCCACGAACGCTCCGAGCCACGAACGCTCCGAGCCACGAACGCTCCGAGCCACGAACGCTCCGAGCCACGAACGCTCCGAGCCACGAACGCTCCGAGCCACGAACGCTCCGAGCCACGAACGCTCACCGGCGGGTGTGGAGATTTTAACCCGCGACGCGGACGCACGGGGGCTCGACGCGGACGCACGGGGTCTTGGCGCGGACTTGCGGGGTCTTGGCGCGGACTTGCGGGGTCTTGGCGCGGCCTTGCGGGGGCTCGGAACCGCTGTCAGATTGGCACGCTCCGCCCGAGCCGCGGCGCGGGGCCAATCGGGCCGCGACCATTTCGGCAGTCCCCGTCCGGCGGCGGTCGGATCGGGCCGTCAAATTCCGAGCCTTTTCGCCGAAATCCCCTCCGGCTGACGGCAAAACTGTGAATTCGGGGCGTCCCCCCGGGACTCATCGGCCGTCTCTGGCACGCCCTTTGCCCTTTTCGGAGGCGGCCCGCGAAACGACTGACGAAATCGTCGTCGTGGGAAAGCCAGACGCATCGCACGCGAGAAGTGAAACGAAGGAGAATTCCATGCCGCAGGGCGAAAAGATTATCGGCATCGACTTGGGGACAACCAACAGCGTGGTCGCCGTGATGGAGGGGACCGAACCGAAGGTGATCCCGAACCCCGAAGGGAACCGGTTGACGCCCAGCGTGGTCGCGTTCACGGACAAACAGGAAACGATCGTCGGTGAGCCGGCTCGTCGACAGGCCGTGACGAACCCGAAGCGGACCGTTTACTCGGTGAAGCGATTCATGGGGCGACGGCACAACGAAGTCGAGTCGGAAGAAAAGATGGTCCCCTATGGGGTCACCGGCGGCCCCGGCGATTACGTCAAGATTCAAGTCGGAGATAGCGAGCACAGCCCGCAAGAGATCTCCGCGAAGGTCCTTCGCAAGTTGAAGGAGTCGGCGGAATCCTACCTCGGGCACAAGGTCAGCAAGGCGGTGATTACCGTCCCGGCGTACTTCAACGACGCCCAGCGGCAAGCGACAAAAGACGCCGGCCAGATCGCGGGGCTGGAAGTCGCCCGGATCATCAACGAACCGACCGCCGCCGCCCTCGCCTACGGTCTCGACAAGAAAAAAGACGAGAAGATCATCGTCTTCGACCTCGGCGGTGGGACTTTCGACGTGTCGGTCCTGGAGGTCGCCGATAGCGGCGACGCCGAGCAGGAAAGCCGCGTGTTCCAGGTGATCAGCACCTCGGGCGACACGCACCTCGGAGGGGACGACTTCGACGAGGCGCTGATCAATCACGTCGCGTCTCAGTTCAAGCAGGAGAACGGGATCGACCTTCGTAACGACCCGATGGCGTTGCAGCGTTTGCAGGAAGCGTGCGAGAAGGCGAAGAAAGAACTCAGCTCGCTCCCCGAAACCGATATCAACCTGCCGTTCATCACGATGGACGCGACCGGGCCGAAGCACCTCACGATGAAGGTCACCCGGAGCAAATTCGAAGAGCTGATCGACGCGCTGGTCGAACGGTGCAAAAAGCCGGTGATGAACGCGTTGAAGGACGCCGGGATGAGCCCCAGCGAGATCGACGAGGTCGTGCTGGTCGGCGGGAGCACGCGGGTTCCCAAGGTCCGCCAAGTCGTTAAGGAGATCTTCGGCAAGGAGCCACACCAGGGCGTCAACCCGGACGAGGTCGTCGCGATCGGCGCCGCGATCCAAGGGAGCGTGCTGGCGGGCGACCGTGCCGACGTGCTGCTGTTGGACGTCAACCCGCTGACCCTCGGGATCGAAACCGAAGGGGGCGTGATGACGCCGCTGGTCGAGCGGAACACGACGATCCCGGTCGAGAAGAAGAACGTCTTCAGCACCGCCGCCGACAACCAATCCGCCGTCACCGTCCGTGTCTTCCAAGGGGAACGGAAGATGGCCAACGCGAACCGGTTGCTCGCCGAGTTCAATCTCGAGGGGATCCCGCCCCAACCGCGGGGCGTCCCGCAGATCGAAGTCAAGTTCGACATCGACCAGAACGGCATCCTCAGCGTCTCGGCGAAAGAGCTCAAGACCGGCAAGGAAGCGAACATCACGATCAAGGAAGCCGGCGCGCTTTCCGAAGACGAGATCGAGCAGATGCGGAAGGACGCCGAGGCGAACGCCGACGCCGACCGCCGCCAATTCGAATTGGTCGAGGCGCGGAACAAGGGGAACCAGCTCGTGTACCAGCTCGAGAAGCTGATGAACGAGAACGAGGACAAGCTGACCGACGCCGACAAGGCCCCGATGAACCAGGCGATCGAAAAGGTCAAGAAGGCCTGTGAGGGGGAGGACGTCGAGGCGATCCGCCAAGCGACGAACGAGCTGGAGTCCGCCTCGCAAGCGTTCAGCAAGGTGCTCTACGACAAGGCCGGCGGCGACGCGGGCCAAGCCCAAACGCCCGAAGGGGCCGGGTCCGCAGCGGCGTCCGATTCCGACGACGACGCGATCGATGCGGACTTCGAAGTGAAAGACTGATTTCGCGAAGGATCTGAGATGGCGTTTCGATTTGACAAGCTGACGAACAAGGCACAAGCGGCGGTGGCCGAAGCACAAGCTCGGGCCACCTCCGCGGGGAACCCCGAGATCGATCCGCTCCACCTGTTGGGTGCGATGATCGACGAGCCGGGCGGGATCACCCGTCCCCTGCTCGAAAAGATGAAGGTCGACGCGGGCCAGCTCGAAACGCTGATCCGCGGCGAGGTGCAGCGGCTCCCCTCGGCCTCGGGCGGCCGCCAGCCCGGAGTCTCGCCGACGCTTCAGAAAACCTTTGACGCCGCCGCCGAAGCCGCGGCGTCGCTGAAGGATGAGTTCGTCAGCACCGAGCACCTGCTGCTCGGCATGGCCCGAGCCGACTCGAAAGCGAAAAACCTGCTCAAGCTCTCCGGCGTCACCGACGCGGACGTGCTGAAAGCGATGAGCGAGGTTCGCGGCTCGGCCCGAGTCACCGACCAGAACGCCGAGGAAACCTACCAAGCGCTGCAGAAATACGGCATCGATCTCACCGAGCTCGCCTCGCAAGGGAAGCTCGATCCGGTGATCGGGCGGGACAACGAGATCCGCCGCGTGATCCAGGTGCTCTCGCGGCGGACGAAGAACAACCCGGTCTTGATCGGCCAACCGGGCGTCGGAAAGACCGCGATCGCGGAGGGCTTGGCGCTGCGGATCTTTGAAGGGGACGTCCCGCAAAGTTTGAAAGAGAAACGGGTCATCTCGCTCGACATGGGGGCGCTCGTCGCCGGGGCGAAGTTCCGCGGCGATTTCGAGGAACGCCTCAAAGCCGTCCTTCGCGAGGTCAAGGATTCCGGCGGCCAAGTCGTGCTGTTCATCGACGAGCTTCACCTCGTCGTCGGCGCCGGCAAAGCGGAAGGTTCCGCCGACGCCGCGAACCTGCTCAAACCCGAACTCGCCCGAGGCACCCTCCGCTGCATCGGCGCGACGACCCTCGACGAATATCGCCAACACATCGAAAAGGACGCGGCCCTCGAACGACGGTTCCAACCGGTGTTCGTTGGCGAACCGACCGTCGAGGACACGATCGCCATCCTCCGTGGACTCAAGCCGCGGTATGAGTCGCACCATGGCGTTCGGGTTACCGACGGGGCGATCGTCGCCGCGGCGAACTTGTCGAACCGATATATCGCCGACCGCTTCCTTCCCGACAAGGCGATCGACCTCGTCGATGAAGCCTCCAGCCGATTGGCGATGGAAAAGGAAAGCGTCCCCGAGCCGATCGACCGACTGCAACGCCA
>JAWLFY010000017.1:0-51930 GCA_041685355.1 Pirellulaceae bacterium
CGATCAGCATACTTCATTCAACATTCGGACATCGCAGCGATGCCTGAAAAAACCTCGCCGACGCCAGCCCGCAAGCCACTAAAATCGCGGAAGAGCCCTTTAGGGAGGGGGAAGTTCTTCGTTCTTCGTTCTTCGTTCTTCGTTCTTCGTTCTTCGTTTTTTGTTCGTTGTTGCAATTGGAGAGCAGCCGAGGAGCGTTAGTCGCGATGCGCGCCGGATGCTTGCCCGACGCCCGACCAACAACCAACAACCAACAACCAACAACCAACAACCAACAACCAACAACCAACAACCAACAACACCCTCCCCCCAACCCTCATAACCGCTTCCGCCTTCCCCGTCCCGTCGCTTTTGTGCAACGTCACGTGTTGCCTTTCCGCATCATCGCTCGGAACCGCGTGGTACGTTTCGATGGACAAAGTCTGTCCGACACGTACACCTTCACGCGCCGCCCACGTCCCCCGGACGTGCGACAGACCCCGACGGATCGATGCCCCCCTTCACCGAGCCCACCCACGTCGCACCGACGCCGACTCGCCCCAGCGGGCGACCCGGCACGGCGGTCGCCCTGATCGCCTTGGCGATCCTGTCGGCCGGCGGCTGCTCACGGCTCCGGTTGCCCGCGATCGACCCGACCGGGAGTTGTCTTTTCGCGACGCCCCCGACGACCACGACGTTGGCCCTCCCCGGTTCCGCGGGGGAAGCGGGCTGTCTGTCGGGGCTGTATGACTTAGGCGGTAAACTGAAAAACCACTTCGCCCGAGGCCACACGGTCAGCGGGCCGGCCTTCGAGTTTCCCGAGCCGGCGTTCCCCGAACCCGAGCCGCCTCCCAAGTGCCCGACCCCGGCGACCCCGGCGGGGGCCAAAACCCGTGGCGGTCCCCCCGGGCTGGGAGCTTGCCGCGGCGACGGGGCGTGCGTCCCCAGCGCCCCGTGCGAAGGGGACTGCCAAACCGGACCGCCCGCGGTGCTGTTCGGCCACGAGATCGACGGGAAACCGAAGCGGCACTTGCGACTCCCGGATCGCGGCAAGCGGGGTTGTATCTTGTTGACCCCGCAACGGATCATCGCGCCGGTCGGCGGCGAGGTGATTCTGTTGTCCGGAGTCTGCGGCACCGACGGCACCCTACAAATCGCCGAACCGCTCGAGTGGATGCTCACGCCCGACAGCGTCGGCACGTTCATCCAAGTCGGCGACGACGCCCCCGGGCTGTTGCACCGGCTCACCAAGGTCGGGCGCCCGACCAAGCAAGACGGCTCGTTCGCCCGGGGCGTGACCAGCACCAAGCGGATGCGGATCACCCGCGGGAACCTGAACCCCAACGACGACGTCCAGCTCGAAAAGGGCCAAACCTGGATCTCGATCAGCAGCCCCAGCGAGGGGACGAGTCGGGTCACCGTGCTCGCCCCCGAAAGCGAATGCTGGGACCAACGGAAAGCGACCGCCACGATCTACTGGATCGACGCCCGGTGGACGTTCCCCGCGCCGCAACGTGAACCCGCCGGCACCCCGGTCGCGCTGACCACCCGGGTCACCAAGGCGGAAGGGACGATCCCCGCGGAAGGTTGGCGGGTTCGCTACGAAATCATGCAGCCGGAACTCGCCCGGTTCGCCGGCACCGACGGTTCCCCCGTCGTCGAAGTCGACGTCAACGCGTCGGGGAACGCGACCGCCGAACTTCTCCCGTTGGAGGGGACCAGCGGCAACGCCGTGATCGACTGCCGCGTGATCCGTCCCGGCAATGTGTCGGACAACATGCCGTCGATGACGATCGGCCGAGGCCAAGCCTACGTGACCTGGAGCTCGCCCCAGCTTCGGCTCCGCGCCGGCGCCCCCCAAATCGCGACCTACGACGAACCCTTCGACGTCGTCGCCAACGTCGCCAACCCGGGGAACCAGCCGGCGGAAAACGTGCAGGTCCAAGTCGAGATCCCGCCCGGGGCCCGTGTCGTCGATACCGACGCGTTCGCCCAAGTCTTTACCAATCGCGTCGTGTGGGACCTCGACGTGCCGATCCCTCCGCAACAACAGCTCGATCTCGGGATGCGTCTCGCCACGCGGGAAACGGTCAACCTCCGCTTCGAGGCCCGTGGCGACGGCGGGCTGTTCGCCGAAGACGCCGTCCGCGTGAACGTCTTCCGCCCGTCGCTCGAAGTCAACGTCACCGCCGCTGACGAAAGCTACGAAACCGGCGACATCGTCCGCTTCGATATCGAAGTGTTCAACTCGGGCGACCGGCCGCTGGACGACGTCAGCCTGCGGGTCGAAGGCGACCGTTCGATGCTCCACCGCGAGAAGAACGAACGCGAGGTGCTCAACGACCGCGACGACCCGCTGCAACCGGGCGAGTCGTGGGCCACGTCCGTCGAATACATCCCGACCGACCCGGGACAGCGATGCGTCAACGTCGAAGCGACCGCCGACGGGGGCCAGCGGGCGGCGGCGGAATCGTGCGTCCGTGTCATCAACCCCGCCCCCGTGACCCCCGCCGTCTCGACCACCCTCACCGCCCGCCAGCGACGAGCCGTCGGCGAAACGTTGCTCGTCGCCGGCCGTGTCATCAACAGCGGCCGCGTCCCGCTTCGAAACGTCGAAGTCAACATGACGTTTCCGTCGGAACTCCGCCCCATCGCCGCGACCGAACCGGTCGACCAATCGCGGCTCGGCGAATTCGCCCTCTCATGGCGAATCCCCGAACTGCCGCCGGGCGCCGACGCCGCCGTGTTCGAGGGACAGTTCGAAGTCGTTCGCCAATCACCACGCGCCCAAGTCATCTTCACGGCCCGCTCCGCCGAAGGGGCGACCGACCGGAAAGACGTGTTCGTCGAACTGCTCCCCGGAGCGGCGCCCCCCGCCGAGTCGCCCCCGCCGCGGGCACCACTCCCCGGCGCCATCGCCCCGCCCACGTTGCCCGATTCGACGTCCGCCCCGCCGCGATCCGAAACACCCGATCGGAGCCGCGACCCCGGCCCCCGCGATTCCGGCCCGACGGCGCCGCCCCTGCCCCCACGATCTGACCGACTCGTCGTCTCGCTTCTGCCGCTCGACAACCCCGCCCGCGTCGGCGATCCGATCCGGTTCTCGTTGTCCGTCACCAACGACCGCGACGAAATCGACGGGAACGTGCGACTCAGCTTTCGCCTTCCTGACGGGGTCTCGGTCGAACGCGCCACCCCGACCACCGCCCCCGAGGCGGAATCGTTCCGCCGCCGCGGCGACACGATCGTGCTCGAAGAGATCCGCTCGATGCGGGCCGGTGAAACCGTCAACTTCCGGATCGTGCTCCGCAGCAACCAAACCCAATCGTTCGACATGACCGTCACCGCCGAAAGCCGGCTCTCCCCGGGTGGCGTTTCCGATTCCGCCCGCATCGAAGTGCTGCGGTGATCGACGCCGTGCCGATCGCCCCGTTGGTGCCGGGTGTGCGTTTTGAACCCAGAAACCGAATCAGCACCGCTGTGAGATGCGAACACGGTTTCCTATGGCAACCCGCCGCCGCCCGACGATGTCATGCGTGTCATCCGACGCTGTGAGTATTTCCTCCCATGCCCGAACGAGACCGCCGTCGGTCCTGAAGGATCCCCTCCCCCGGTTACCTCCCATGCCGGCCACGGATCCTCGACGGCGTCTCGTTCGGACAGCCCTGACCCCCTTCCGCCCAAACCGATTTGTGGAGGCACCATGCCCAAAAAAGACACCTTTCGCGTCGTTTCCCGTAACAGCGACGGGACGCTGCTGATTCGCGACTATCCGAACTGCGACCCGCTGATGCAACAACACACGCAGGTCGGCGTCGACGATTGCAGTACCGATCTGGAACTCCGCGGGATGCCGATCTTCCGCGGCCTGATCGGACCGATCCCTGAGGGGAAAACGATCGTCCGCTACGAAACCCCCGAAGTCTTCGAAACGATCACGAAGGAATGGGGTAGCGCCAAGCCGCGGCGACGCAGCCGTCGCGCCGCGGCCGACAAAGAACCGGTCGAAGCCGGCGCGGGAGCGAGCGACACCTAGCCCCGAAACAACGCGTAGCGGACCACGCACCAAATCGCACGGACACCGTCCCGAACCCCGATCTTCTTCCCCGCGGCATACGACCGAGGGCGATACCCGATCGGTCGCTCGGCGAACCGTAACCCGAGACGCGCCCACCGCGCCGTGAGCTCGATCTCGATCCCGAAGCGTGGTTCGCGGAGTCGGTCGGCGACCGACTCGAAATGTTCCCGACGCGCCATCTTGTAGCACGTCTCGACGTCGTGTAATCGCCTTCCGATCGCCAATCCCGTCAGCCACGTGATCGTTCCGTTGGCCAACCGGTGCCACCATGGCGAAACCGTGTTCCGGAAATGGCCGTAGCGACTCCCGTACACGACGTCCGCCTCGCCGGCGATGATCGGCTGCAACAGGTAGCGAAAATCGTTCGGGTCGTACTCCTCGTCGGCGTCTTGGATCACGACGACGTCGCCGCGGACCGCGGCGATCGCCGTCCGGATCGCCGCCCCTTTCCCGCGGTTCCGCGGATGCGAAAGGAGCGTCACGTCGTTGTCGTCACGAAAACGAACCAGCCGCTCGCCGGTCCCGTCGTCGCTGCCATCGTCGACGATCACGATCTGCATCGGGATCCCCGTCGCCCGCAATCGATCGACCACATCACCCGCCGTCCCCGCTTCGTTGTACACCGGCACGATCACCGACAACACGAATCGCTCCGGCAACGCGTAGATCGCTAAACGCTGGCACGGCTGGTCCCCCAACAAACGACGCATCGCCGCGACGTGTTCGGCCTCCCACCATCGTTGCCGACGACCGTCGTTCGGCGACAACGACGCGTCGGCTCGCGAAGGAAGATCGCCGGATTCGCTCACGCGATCGCTCGCGTCGCCCTCGCGATTCCCTGATTCGCCCACGCGATCGCGCGGCGGATCCGCTCCGCGATGTGGCGTGTCAAACGGTCGGTTCGTCATTCCGATCGACCCCCTCGATCATGGCGGCGCGGCGCCCGGACGCGGGACAATTGCGAACCGCCGGTGAAAACCGAGTGTTTTACCCGCTCGAATCGCGGCGCCGCGACCCGATTCCGACTTCTTCTTGAACTTTGTGTTGACATTCGCGTGAGACATCGCCACATTCTGCATCCATCGAAAGGGTCGTGTTCGCGACGGCCCGATCCGACGAGTCGCTTCCGCTGACGAGGCAACTCGCTCGGGATTCTCCTCTTCACGTTCGGAGCAGCGACGATGCGGGACAAGGATAGGATGGGCAACAATTCGGTCTCGATCGCTTGCACTCTGGCATCCCCCCCTCATCCATCCTGATTCGGTCCCGCCGCCCACAAGTGGCTCGACGACAAGTCACAGGTGGCCCTGTAACGTCTCGCACGTGTGCGGCCCCCACTTGCAATTCTTCCGCACCGCCATCCCCGCGAGGCCGGGCGGATCAGACAAGGCACAAGACGTGCCCGATCACAAGCGAGTCACGGGTGTTCGCCGATTTCATTGAACCATTTCGTCATCGGGAGGTGGCAGGACGGAACGCGCCGGCGTGGGCAATTCGCCTGACGAAGACACGGATGTCACTCCCCATTTTTAATCGGTCGCCGAGGCGTCACTTCGCTCACGTGTTCAGCCGAGGCTGCACGAGATCGAGACGCCTCAACGGCCCTCGACGACCGAAGGAATCGGGTCTCGTCGGATGGCCGGGCGGCCGACACGAGGCCGGACGGCACGACGCCGTCCGGCCCGTTTTTTCCACGCTTGGCGACACGCCATGATCCCGCTCCAGGACGACATCCCGAGTCGCACCACCCCATGGGTGAACTTCGCGGTGATCGCCATCTGTTCCCTCGTGTTCCTAACACAGCTCTCCTCGCAACCGTCCGGACCGGGCGACTCAAGCGATCGGATCGTCGAGGGCTACGGGATGGTCCCGCTGCGGCTGAGCGATCCGCAAGCCCGTCCCTCGGTCCCCCAGCAGGTCGCGGTGCAAACCCCTTGGGGTGTTCGCGTCGAAACCGTCCGTCGCGAACTCGCCCCCCCGGCCGTCGCCCCCTGGCTGACACTCGTCACCTCGATGTTCCTGCACGGGGGCTGGATGCACTTCTTGGGCAACATGTGGTTCCTGTACATCTTTGGCGACAACGTCGAAGACCGATTCGGGCACGTCACGTACCTCGGCTTTTACCTTGCGACCGGCGTCGCCGCCGGGCTCGCCCACTTCGCGTCCGCCCCCGATAGCCCGATCCCGACCGTGGGGGCGAGCGGCGCGATCGCCGGCGTGATGGGCAGCTACGCGGTGCTCTATCCGCACGCCCGCGTCTTGGCCGTGATCCCGATCTTCATCGTGTTCCACACGTTCGTCGTCCCCGCCCCCGTGTTCCTCGCGGTGTGGTTCGGGTTCCAAATGCTCAGCGGGATCGGCTCGCTCTCCGGTGGCGCCGTCGGCGGTGTCGCTTGGTGGGCCCACATCGGCGGCTTCGTCGCCGGGGCCGCCGTCGCGTGGGCCGCCGGGCGAACCCCCGGCGAAGACCCGCCCTCCGGGCCACGACGGTTTTGACCGGGCCACCGAAACCTTGACCGGGCCGCCGAAACCTTGACAGGGCCGCCGAAACTTTGACGGGGCTGCCGAAACCGTCCCCTGCCAATCTGTCGACGCGAACCCGATTCAACCCCGCGATTCCATCGCAAACCTTTTCAGATCAATGGCTTGCGTTTTCGAAACCGGGAACGGCACAAGGCTTGCACTAGTGGGTCGGGCGATGGAGGTCTCCTGCCATCGGTGCGCCGCCCGGTGCTACCGTCGCGGAGATCTCCCCCGTCCGTCTCGTGATCGCGGCTCATCCCGATCGACGCGTCCGCCCCGCCGATCCGTTCGGCCGGTCGTCGGGCCGGGGACGGGCCGCGACGATCCGAAAATCAATCCATTCCTTTACCGCAAAGAAAAAAGGTGTCACGGAGATGGCGACTGCCACCAAGAGCAAGAACAGCGTTCGGCTGCAACCACTCGGCGAACGGATCGTGGTTCGACGCGAGGAGAGCGAGGAGGTCACCGCCGGCGGGATCGTCCTCCCGGACTCGGCGAAGGAAAAGCCCGCCCGAGGCGTCGTCGTCGCGGTCGGCGATGGACGACTTCTCGATGACGGGAACCGCTCCCCGAGCCAACTCTCGGCGGGCGACCGCGTCCTGTTCAGCAGCTACGCCGGCGAAGTGGTCGAGGTCGACGACGACGAGTTCCTGCTGATGCGGGAAGACGACGTGCTCGCCGTGATCGAATAGCCCGTGATCGAGTAGCCCGATCGCTTCCGTTCCACTCCTATACGAATCGAACAAAGACTGATGCCAAAAATCATTGCATTCCAACAGGAAGCCCGCGACTCGATCCGACGCGGCGTTTCGAAACTCGCCCGCACCGTGAAGGTCACCCTCGGCCCCAAAGGTCGCAACGTGATCATCCAAAAGAGCTTCGGTAGCCCGACCGTCACCAAGGACGGCGTCACCGTCGCCAAAGAGATCGAGCTCGAAGACGTTTACGAAAACATCGGGGCCCGAATGGTCCGCGAAGTCGCCAGCAAGACCAACGACGTCGCCGGCGACGGGACCACCACCGCGACCGTGCTCGCCGAAGCGATCTTCAACGAAGGCCTCAAGGCGGTCGTCGCGGGGGTCAACCCGGTCCAGCTCAAGACCGGGATCGAAAAAGGCGTCGCCGAGATCGCCGACAAGTTGCGTTCGATGGCGGTCAAGATCAAAGACCAAGAGTCGATGGCCCACGTGGCGACGATCGCCAGCAACAACGATCGCGAAATCGGAAACATGCTCGCCGACGCGATGGCCCGGGTCGGCAAAGACGGCGTCATCACCGTCGACGAAGGAAAGAGTCTGCAGACCGAGCAAGAGTGGGTCGAAGGGATGCAGTTCGATCGGGGATACCTCTCCCCGTACTTCGTCACCAACCCGACCAGCATGGAAGCCGTCCTCGAGGACGCCTATGTGCTCGTGTTCGAAAAGAAGATCAGCTCCATCAAGGACATGGTGCCGCTGCTCGAAAAGGTTGTCGAAAAAGGGAAGCCGCTGTTGATCATCGCCGAAGATGTCGACGGCGAAGCCCTCGCGACCCTCGTCATCAACCGGCTCCGTGGCACGTTCACCGTCGCCGCCGTGAAAGCCCCCGGTTATGGCGACCGCCGCAAGGCGATGATGGAGGACATCGCGATCCTGACCGGCGGCCAAGCGATCTTCGAGGCCCTCGGGATCAAGCTCGAAAGCGTCGACCTCCCTCACCTCGGCCGTGCCAAAAAGGTGATCATCGATAAAGACAACACGACGATCATCGAAGGGGCCGGCAAGAGCGCCGACATCAAGGCCCGGATCGACCAGATCCGTCGCGAGATCGAGAACAGCTCGAGCGATTACGATCGCGAAAAGCTGGAAGAACGCCTCGCGAAACTCGCCGGCGGTGTCGCCAAGGTGAACGTCGGGGCCGCGACCGAAAGCGAAATGAAGGAAAAGAAGGCCCGCGTCGAGGACGCCCTCCACGCGACCCGTGCCGCGGTCGAAGAAGGGATCCTCCCCGGCGGTGGCGTCGCCCTGTTGCGGGCCGCCAGCAAGGTCAAGCCGGACGAGTCGCTCACCGAAGACGAAGTGATCGGCTTTAACATCGTCCTCCGCGCTTGCCGTTCGCCACTCGACGCGATCGCCGAGAACGCCGGCCAAGACGGCGGGATCGTTTGCGAAAAGGTCCTCGCGATGAAAGGGAACGAGGGCTACAACGCCCTCAAAGACACCTACGAAGACCTCGTCAAGTCCGGCGTCATCGACCCCACCAAGGTCACCCGCACGGCGCTCGCCAACGCCGCCAGCGTCGCCACCCTGCTGCTTACCAGCGATGCCCTTATCGCCGACAAGCCGAAGGAAGGTGGATCGGGACACGGCACCGGCGGCGACGCCTACCTGTACTAAGACGCCAACTTGAACGGGCTCCGGGTCCGCCGAGCGGTTCGGCGCGGCGGACCCGACAAAACCTTGCAACGGCTCGGGATTCAACTCCCGGGCCGTTTTTCGTGCGCCGGTACCGATACGAACGGCGCATCCGATACCAAGCGACACCAGGCCACGAATCGGAGTCCCCTCGGCGGCGAGTCACGGCCGACCGGCCCCCTCGTGAAACCAACGATTGGGCATCTCCCGAGTTGATTCGCCCTCGTCCCATCGAACCGGCCCCCCCTGGACGCTCCCGTGACGCCCGAACCTCACGCCGAACCTCACGCCGAACCTCACGCCGAACCTCACGCCGAACCTCACGAACCTCACGCCGAACCGACCCTGCAACCCCACCGCCGGATCATCGAACTCGACGCGCTCCGCGCGCTGGCCGCGATCAATCTGGTCCTGTTCCACTTCACCCACGTCTACCAGGTCAAGTTCGGCTACAACGAACCGCTCGGATGGGAATGGCCCTTCGGCGCGTACGGCGTCGAAATGTTCTTCATCCTCAGCGGCTTCGTGAACAGCATGTCGCTGCTCCGCCGCGGTCGCCCGGTCGACTTCGTCGCCGCCCGCGTGATCCGGATCGTTCCGATCTTCCTGCTCGTGATCGTTGCCAACCTGTGGCTCGTCACCTATCCGCCCCTGGCGTCCCTGCCACCGGTGACGACCGGCCAGTTCTTGACCAACTTGACGCTCATGCCCAACGTCTTCGGCTACGAATGCGTCGACCCCGTGATGTGGACCCTGCAGGTCGAGATCATGTTCTACGGGGTCCTCGTGGCGCTGTTTCGGATCGGCGGGCTCCGGCGTTATTTCCTCGGCTGGGGTGCCCTCGTCGGGCTCGCCCTCGTCGCTTGCCCGGCGCTCGATGCGGCCGAGGCCACGGCCGGCGGGACCGCCTGGTTCGCCGCCGCCAACGCCGCGCGGCACTTGCTATTCCTCGACTTCGTGCCGCTGTTCGCGATCGGTTTCTTGCTCTACATGATCAAAACCGGAACCGGCAACCGCTGGGCCAACGCGGCCGGCATCCTCGCCGCCGCCGCGGTTTTCCACTCGATCGATCATGGCAAACACAACCCGGCGGCGACTCTGCTGATCTTGGGGGTCGTCACCGCCGCCGCTTACGGACGGATCCCGCTCCTCCGGCTCCGCCCTTTCGTCTTCATCAGCACGATCTCGTACGCGATCTACCTGTGCCACAACAACCTGGGGTGCGTCATGATCCACCGGTTCAACCACACCGGATGGTCGGCCAACGCGAGCCTCGCCCTCGGGATCGTGTTCGCATTTTGCCTGGGCGTGATCGTCACCCTTCGTGTCGAGCAACCGATGACCCGCCGACTGCGGACGGCGTGGGAGCGTTACCGGTCGGGCGACCCGGCGTTCGGGGCATCTCCCGATGCCCTCGAAACGTTGGCGGCCTCCGCACCGACACCCGTCACGGCGCACGACCCGGCCGGCGGATGACGAGCCGTCTACCAAGGAAGACGCTCACCAAGTAAGACGGGGGTCGTCGGGTCCTAACCGGCCGGGCCCGCGAATGCCCGCCCCTCTCTTCTCGGTCAATTTGTCGCCCAGTTCCTCCCGTGCGTCTTCCGCCGCCCGCCGCAACCGATCCGCCACGTCGGGATAGCGGTCGATCACGTTCGTCGTCTCCGAAACGTCGTTGTCGAGGTCGAACAGCGACAGGCCGATCTTCGCGGCGTCGTACGGCACCGGGGTCCCCCCCTCGCCGCCACGTCTACCG
The DNA here is from genome assembly GCA_041685355.1 of Pirellulaceae bacterium. Classification (GTDB taxonomy): domain Bacteria; phylum Planctomycetota; class Planctomycetia; order Pirellulales; family Pirellulaceae; genus JAWLFY01. Next base: position 10,730 of record JAWLFY010000017.1, read on the forward strand.
GAAAGCGTCCGATAGGTGTGCGGAAACACCAGCTTGAACCGGTCGTCCCGGACCGCCTGCAACTCGCCCCCTTTGTAGTACCCGTAGAACGCCTCGTGCGGCGACTCGGATCCTTCCTCGCCAAACATCAGCGGCCGGATGTCCTTGCCGTCGATCTTGTGATCGGGAAGCTCCGCACCGATCAACGCCGCGACGGTCGGCAACAAGTCGATCGTCGAACAGAGCCGATCACAGGTGGAGGTGGCGGGGATCTTTCCTTTCCACCACATCAGCGTCGGCTCACGATAGCCCCCCTCGAACATCGTCCCCTTCCCCTCGCGGAGCGGCGTCGCCGCGCCGGCATGATCGCCGTACGACAGCCACGGACCGTTGTCGCTGGTGAACACCACCAACGTGTTCTCCTCCGCGCCGATCTCCTCGATCACCGACATGATCTGTCCGACCGACCAATCGACCTCCATCACGACGTCGCCGAACAATCCCGCCCCACTCTTGCCTCGGAACTCGTCCGAGACGTACAGCGGGACGTGCACCATCGGGTGCGGCAAGTAGACAAAGAACGGCTCATCCCGGTGCCGCCGGATGAAGTCGACCGCCCGCTCGGTGAACTGGCGTGTGAACTGCTCCTGGTCCTCCGGGCCGACGTTCGGGTTGACCACCTCCGTGCCCTCGATCAACGGCAGCGGCGGATAGCGGCTCTCGGCGTCGGGGTCCTTCGCCTGCTTCGCCAACACTGCGGGATGCAGCGGCCACATGTCGTTGCTGTAAGGGATCCCGAAATACTCGTCGAATCCGTGATTGGTCGGCAGGAATTTGGGGTGATGCCCGAGGTGCCACTTCCCGTAACACGCCGTCGCGTACCCCCGTGACTTGCAGATCTCGGCGAGCGTCGTCTCCCCGTCGTCGATCCCGATATTGGACTGCGGCCCGAGCGCCCCGGAGATCCCCACGCGGCGGTGGTAACAGCCGGTCAACAACGCCGCTCGCGACGCCGAGCAGACCGCCGACGACGCGACGAAATCGGTGAACCGTCGACCCTCGGCCGCCATCCGATCGAGATTCGGTGTCGGGTGTCGGTTCGCCCCGAACGCCCCGATGTCGGCGTACCCCATGTCGTCGATAAAGATCACCACCACGTTCGGCGGGGGATCCCCCGTTTCGCCCCCGTCCTCCGCGTCGGCCCCCGTCGCCGAGCCAGCGGCCGTGACCGCGAGGAAAATCCATGTGAGCGACAAGACGGACAAAGAGGGGGCGACGCCTCGCCGCCGGACCAGAGGGCCTCGCCGGGTGAGCCGAGGCAAGGGGAAACAACGCGGTCGCGACATCGGGGGCCTCACGGGGACAAGGGGGGGGAACTTGAACGTGGATTCCGCGGCGGGACACTCAGCCCAACAGCTCGCCACGCAGCTTCTCGAGCAGCGCGATCGCCTGACCGATCTCCGCCTTCTGACGCGCCGGTTCCTCCGGGATCTCGCGTTCGATCGTCAGCGGTCCCTCGTAACGGAGCTCGCGGAGCGTTTCCAAGTAGTCGCGGATGCCGACGTCGCCCTCGCCGAGCGGGACTTCGGCACCCCACGTGACGCCCGGCTGGTCGCTCCAAGTGCCGTCCTTGCAGTGAACGCTACGGACGTGGTGACCGACCTTCCGCAACGCCTCGACCGGCTGGCCCGTGCCGTAAAGGATCATGTTCGCCGGGTCGAAGTTGATCTTCAAGTTTTCCCGCTGGACTTGGTCGATGAACGCCAACAACCCCTCGGCGGTCTCCTGGCCCGTTTCCAAATGCAAGAACTGGTCGTGCGACGCGCAGTGGTCGCACAACTCGCGGGTGACGTCGACGATCCCGGCGTAGGCCGGATCAGCCGCATCGTGCGGGACGAACCCCAAGTGCAACGCGACCGTGTCGCAACCGAGCGCCTTGGCGAAGTCGGAGATGTCCCGCATCTCTTGCAAACGCGACGCGCGGGTCGACTCGGGGACCAGCCCGACGGTCCGTTCGACGGTCGGGATGTCGGCGTAACTCTCCCCTTCGAACCCGCCGAACACTGCCGTGCACCGGACGCCCATCTCGTCGAGTTGGCCGCGGAGGGTCGTCGCGGTTTCCGCGTTCCGTTTATCCGGGTTCGGCGCGTGGAGCTGGATCGTCGGGACGCCCAACTCCCGAATCACCTCCCAAGCGACTCCCAGTCCCGCGTCGACGGATGCGAACACGCCGATCGGCCAAACACTCATGTCGTTCCCTTACTCTCGATGTCGGATGGTTCCCGGACCGCCGACGTCGCCCTCGTCTGGGACGCCGCCCGGTCTCAAAAGCCGCACTGGACGCGGAGGCGTAGTGTAACGGACCGGCCCGCCCCGGTCACCGCTCGGTGCTGCTCGCCCCGCGTCGATCCCCGCCGCGTCGATCCCCGCCGCGTCTCGACCGAGCGGGGTCACTCGGTTTCCCACCGCATCGCCATCAACCTGGCCACGACTAAAAAGCCGAACCCGCAAGCGGCGAGCACGCCGAGCTGTGGCGAAAGCTCGGCCGCGGGCAGGTCTCGCCAAAAGACTTTGTCGTAGCCGTCGAGCGCCCACGCGTTGAAGGTCCACAATCCGGCTTGCCGCAGCTCCGGACTCATCACATACCGCGGGACCATCGACCCGCCGAGGGCACTCATCGTCAACACGACGATCACCGCCAAGGCGTTCAGCTGGCCACGGGTCTTGCACAGCGTCGCCAGCAGCAACCCGAACGCCGCGGCGGCCGACGCGGTGACCAGCGTCATCATCGCGAACCCGTCGAGGTGTCCCCGCAAGTCGACCCCGAACACCGCTTGGCCCCACACGAACATCACGGTCACCTGAACGATCCCGACCGCCGTCAAATAAAACCATTTGCCGAGCAACAACTGATCCATCGTCAACCGCGTGGAGAGTAGCCGTTCGAGCGTGTGTGACTCTTTCTCCTCCAGCAACACGCCGCCGCCGGTCGTGGCGCCGAACAACAGGAACATCACGGCGATCCCCGCCGCGTACATGCTGATCACCGGGTTCGCCTTGTCGTCCCCCATCACGTCGACGACCCGCACGCGCGGAGTCGCCGCGGTCTCAACATCCTCCTTCACGTCCGCCGCCAGCGAATCCGCGTCCGTGAAACCGGCTTGGGCGATCGCCACGTCACCCCGACCGGACGGGGCCCCCGGGAACGTCCGGCCAGTCTCCGCCGGGGCCCCCGAAACCGCCGGGCCCCGTCGCCCCGACGCGCCGGCAAGCCCCGCACCGCCGGGGCGGCCCGGCAACGATCCCATCGCCAACCCCCGCGTGACGATCGCCTCAACGACTTGTCCGGCGACTTGGTCGGACGAGTCCGCGAGCAGGTCGGCGGCAAGTCGGCCCCGCTGTTCATGAAGTACGATCGCCATCGACACGCCCCCACGGCGGACCGACCGCTCGGCCTCGCGGCGGGTCCACCCCACGCCGTCCCCGTCGGGCATCAAACGGAGCCCCGGATTTTCGGCGAACGCCTCGCTCAACGCTCCGCTCACCGGCGTCGCCGCCTCGTCGACGATCGCGACGCGGACCCGCGGCGTCATCCCCACGCCTCGGGCGAAGATCAACGCGAACACGCTAAAAAACACCACGGGAACGACGAACGTCAGCAGCAGTTCGACACGGTTGTGCAGCAACCGCCGGACGTGCGTGGTAAAAACCGTCCAGACCATCGTGGGTCAATCCCTGAGTTGGCGGCCGGTCAAATGCAGGAAAACGTGATGCAGCGAGGGGGACCGAACCTCGACATCGTCGACCCCGTAACCCGCCTCCCGAACCGTGCGGATCAGCCCCGGAAGCTCCCGGGCGACGTCGCCGATGCGTGCGGTCAGCACGTGATCCCCCGCACGCCGAATGGCGGAGCCGTCGTCGCCGCCGCGGTGCCGGTTGAGCGCCGGCTCGGCCGCCTCGTCGAGCGGCCGGTCGACCCGTAAACGGACGACACGGTCACCGCCGACGGTTTCACGAACCAAATCGTCGAACGTCCCCGAAGCGACGACCGCGCCGCGGTCGATGATCACGATCCGGTCGCTGTTTGTTTGCGCTTCATCCAAATGATGCGTCGTTAGCAGGATCGCGGTTCCCGCTTCGCTGAGTTCCTCCAGCATTCGGAAAATCTGCTCGCGACTCTGAGGGTCGACGCCAACGGTCGGCTCGTCCAACAGCAACACCTTGGGCCGATGCAGCACCCCGCACGCCAGGTTCACCCGTCGCTTCATCCCGCCGGAAAACGTCCCGACCAGATCGGAACTTCGCGGTTCGAGCCCCGTCCAGCCGAGCGCCCAACGGACCCGTTCACGTAAGATCCGACCCCGAAGCCCGTGGAACCGCCCAAACACCGTCAGGTTCTCCCGGGTCGTCAAGTCGGAATACACCGCGATCTCTTGGGGGACGACGCCCAAAAAATCACGAACTCCCCCGCTCCCGATCGCCTGTCCCAGCATCCGAATCTGCCCCGCGTCCGGACGGGTGCGGCCCGCCAAACACCGGATCAACGTGGTTTTCCCCGCCCCGTTCGGCCCGAGCAACGCGAGACGCTCGGCCGGTCCGAGCGAAAACGATGCACCGACAAGCGCCGCCTGCGATCCGAACGACTTACGGACGTCCTCCAGCTCCAATACGGGGGCGACAGGTACGATCACCGGTTCGACTCGGGCTCGTGGGCGGGACGATAACGCGACTTCCGAGCGGACTATACAGAAAACCGCTCCGCGTATTGAAGACGAGCTTCCCGATCGGAGATAATCATTCCATGGCTTTCTCAAACTTCGAACCCCCGTCGCGAAATTCCCCCTGGCGGGAGAACCACGGGAACCTGCTGGCCGCGATGGTGATCGTGATCTTGATCGCCGGGAGCTGCGTGATGGCATATCGTCAGTTCCGGTTCGTGCCAGCCCGCTTTCCCCCTAAACGTTTGATCCGCCGCCTGGAGGCTAATGACCCGTCGAGCATCGCCGCCGAACCGGGGGCGGCAGAACGGCAAAAACTGACCGTTCGCGTCTCCGGGGCCGTCAGTGACGACGGGGCGATCCTGATCGCGATTTTCAGTTCGCCCGAAACGTTCAACGACCCCGACCGGGCCTACGGCGTCGCCGCCGCCGAGATCATCCAGGGGATCGGCCAGACCGATATCACCCTCTCCGAACTCCCTGAGCGAATCGCGATCGCGGCCTTCCACGACGAAAATGAAGACGGGATGCTCAACAAAAATTCGCTCGGCATTCCCACCGAACGCTACGGGTTCTCGAATAACGTCCGAGGAATCGTCGGCCCGCCGACGTTCGACGAAGCCGCCATCGATGCCCCCTACGATACCGGCTTGATCGAATTCGGCATCCGCTGACCCCCCGCCGCCAGACAACACCGGCGACGACGACCGGTCCGCCGCTTCGCCAAAAAGGGGAAGGGGGTAATAAGCATGAACTACCCCTTTCCCCTTTTACAGAGGCGCCAACCGAACGGAGACGGGGACCTCGCTACCGTTTGCGGATCACCGCGAGCCAGTCTTCTTCCGGGTCGGTTGGGGGCGTCCCGAGGTCGCGTTGGCCGCCTCCGTCCAATGTCTCGACCGAACCTCGCGTCAGGTCGCCGCCGGTTCGTGGGTTGAACCACATGACGGAGAATCGGCCCTCGGCCTCACGAAGGTCGAGCGATGTCGGGGCTCCGTCGGCGACGTACGCGAGGTACAACTCACCGAGATCGGCGAAACAGTACCGACGGTTGTCCCGCGGGTCGCTGTCAACCAACTCGTTCGCCGCTCTCATTCGGTGGAACGGGACCTGATGGTCTCGAAAGAAGTCCAACGCGATGCGGCAGTAGTCCCAGCTCCGATCTCGACTTCGCCAGTCCTCGCACACGAGGTCGTTCTCGACGAACTGGTAGCCGAAGTAGTACTCCACGCCGCCGCCGCCGCCGAGCAGCGTCCCCCAGAGGGTCTCGCGGCGGACACGATGCTCGGTGTAGGTCTCCTTCCCTTGACGGTCATGCCCGTCGAACCCCTTGTACCCGAGGTCTGGCGGTTGTCCGTGCGCGGCGTTGCCAGACTCGTCGAAGGCGACGACCCACGGTTTCCCCGCCTGTTCCGATTCGCGGACCCACTTGATGACTTGCCAATGTGTGTCGCCGACGTTGCCGTTTTGAAGCGACACGCCGGTCAACTCGGATCGGTCGCCGATCAGTGGCCGGTACACGTCGTCTTGTCGGTTCGGGTAGGTGTGTACGACGATCGGATGTCCGTACGGATCGACTCGGGCGAGGTAATCGATCATCGACTTCTGCTGCTCGGTCGATTGGGTGTTCTCTTCGCCCAGGTTCCAGTTCAGCGCCAAGTTGTGACCGAATCGCGCGATCAGTTCGCGACAGTAAAGACGCCGCTGGGGGCCGAGGTCGCCGCCGTCGAGCGACTCGGGGACGTTGGCGTCATTCCTGTTATTCAATCGATGATCGTCGTTCTCGGTCTCTTGCATCTTGAAATGCAGGTACATGCCGCGGGCGGTGCCGTGGTCGAACACGATGCCCCACTGGTCGAGTTTGCTGCAGTCGTAGTGCATTTTGTCGTCTCGCTCGACGAACGGCCAAACGTTGTCGCCGTCCCCGCCCGCGTTGTAGGTCAGGAACGAGAACGCGTTGCATCCCTTGCCCGACAGATAATTGATCGCCCCGATCAGGCCTTTCCCCTTGTCGTCTTGCCAGGTCGGATCGCCGTCCCGCCAATCTCGGACGTGGGGCCCCCATGTTTTGAGAGGCGATTTTTGCGGCTTTCTGGTCACGGTCCCGTCGAAGTCCACGTACGCGAGCAACGTCTCGGGCGCGTCCGCACCCGCCTTCAAGAAGTACTCTCCGGTTCCCGCGAACTTCAGATACCGCTCCTTGACGTACTGCAACCGCCCATGGGCTCGCAGGTCGCGTCCTGACTTGTCGGACGGGGCGACGTCGAATTGCCCCGAGGTGCCGTCGTACGGGGCGAGCGGTTCAGACTCCGGATCGTCCGAATCGATGATCGTTTCGCCATGTCGGAACGAAATCTTGTAGTCCCACCGTCCGGGTTTGTCAGCAGACAGGTGAGCCCGCCACTTCGTTCCGGATTCCGCCGAGCTGTCGGCCGCGTCGCCGTCGGCGGCAAAGTAACCGGGAACGACGTACGACGGCGAGCCAGACTCGTGAGTGAAGGTAACGTTCATCTCATAGTCGACGAACGGGTTCGGTTCGTTGTCGAGTTCGTGCGCGTAGGGACCGTCGAGCGTCACCGTGAGCTTGTGCCACTGTCTCGATTCTCCCTCGACCGCGACGCCACCATCTCCATCGGGACGTCGTGGCTGTTGTTGCGGCAGTTCACTCGATGGCGTCGTCGGGCTGGAATCACTCGTCAGCCTGACCGCTCGCGATGCCTTCTCGGAGCCGACAAGGGGCGGCACGGCGATGACACCGATCGCCAGCGCCATCACGGCGCGGACCCCCGACGCTACCACATGGCCGTTTCTTCGTTGCGTTGTCATCTCACTTCTCCGTTCTCAGGGGTCCCAAAAAGGGGAAGGGGGTAATTAGGTCAAATTACCCCTTTCCCCTTTTTGCAGGTAGTCGGCCAAGTCCCTACCGCTCTGGCATCAGGACGGCATCGATGGCGGCGTAGGCGGCCTGGCGTTGTTCGTCGGGGAAGTCATGCGGGGCGTCCGGGTGCCGCACCTGCAGCAGAGCATCGACGTCGGCAGACTCGGACAGCAGTTGATAGACGGGTCGAGCCGCCTCGACACACCGGTCCACGCTCTTCCACCGAAAGTTGCTGTCGTTCAGCGGCGCGTTGACGAACAGTGGGCGTGGGGCCAATGCGCCTAGAAGTTCGGGAAAGTCGAACGGGATCTGTTCCAGCCGTCCTCGATAGTTGCTCATCCGCGGCATGTACCGGATTTGGCACCATCCCTTGTCGAAGTACCAGACGGTCTCGGCGGCATCCATGTAGTGCAGGTACGAATCGAATCCGCAACTGCTGACGATGGCCGAGATGCGGTCGTCAAACACCGCCGTGTAAATGGCGTTGTGGCCGCCCAGAGAATGGCCGATCGCGGCGACGCCCGAGTTCCCCTCGACATACGGGAGAGACTGCAGCAGATCGATGCCGCGGGAATTGTCCCAGATCGCCTTCATGGTTCCGCTGACATAACCGAGCTTTCCGAGATTCGGCCAGTACTCGGCCAAGTGCGGATACGACGGAGAGAGCGTCACGTACCCGCGTTGTGCCAATTCCGCGGCGTATTGCCGGTTGGCTCGTCCTCCCAGACCGACCACGACGTCGTGTCCGACCGTGTTGTCGGTCGGATGCAGGCAGAGGACGGCGGGGGCTTTCCGTTTTCCTTCCAGAACGTCTTTCGGAATGCACAGCCAGGCGGGCGTCCGCGATCCCGGTTCGGACTGATACGTGATCCGTCGACGCACGTAACTGCCCGCGTCCGCTTCTTGTTCAACCTGCAGATCCAGGTCGACTCGGCGTTCGTTGCCGGGGAACGCTCCCATGACCTGAACCATTCCCTTCACGATTTCGGCACGCCGCTGGCTCCAGTCTTCCCGATCGGAAACGGGCTCGATTTCTCCCTGTTGATTCCGAAACGTCAACAGGTTCCAGCGGTCCAGGCGTTCGGTTTGAGCGACCGCCGTGACGGAGACAGAAAGGCAGAAGAGCAGCACCGTCAGACAGAGCAGGCAACGCGATGAGGGCATGTTGAGGGGATCTCCGGAGCAGGTCAGGGTCGCGGGATCGAAGGCGGCTTTAGAACGGCCACCTGAGTTGCCGTCGATTCTACCAGGCGTGGCTTTTCCACCAGGCGTGGCTTTTCCACCAGGCGTGGCTTTGAACCAATCGTGCTCAGCGGAGCGGTGCTCGTGGTCGTGCTCGTAATCGTGCTCGTAATCGCCGACTTTCACGCCAGCATCACCGACACGCAGTACGGCGGCATCGGCCGCGAGAGCCGATATCGGGTAGCGTCTCCGCGGAGCCCGAGAGTTATCGCCGGCGGGTCATGCGGAAGGTGCCTTGATCGTTTCGACTTTGAAACTGGGCGTCGAAACGGCCGGGGGTGACGGTCGCGGTCATTCGATAGTTGCCCATCAGCGGCAACCGGCGACTCGTTTGATAGAGGTTCGCGGTTCCCGGAACTCGGCTGAGTTTCGACGGGTAGACGAACGGGATCACGCCGGCGAAGCGGCCGGCAAACCAGGCCCGGTAGGTGTGCGAGTCGAGTTGGCGGACCCGTGCCCGGAGCGGCCCTTGGTGTCCCGTCGAGCGGCTCGACCACGTCCCCCGCCAGACGCCGACCGGGGAGCCGAAGGCCGAGGAACCGAGACCGCCGAATCGCGATGGCGATCCGGCGTGGGCAAGGTCAGCCGTAACCGCTGTCAGCGCGACGACAGCCGCGAAGCCGAGAGAGACAGAAATCGATCGATATCGAACCATTCGCGAAGCCTTCAGCTTCCGGAGTAGCTGTAGTCGAGGGCCTGGTCGCGGGAGTCCGATTCGGAGTCGCCCGATTCCGAGTCGCTTTCGTGCTTGGCGGCGAGCCGATGGGCTTCGCTGGCGAGGACGGCGGCGGTACGGAGTTCGATCGGGTTGAAGAAGCGGATGTTGCCGGTGTACTTGCTCTCGACGCGATTCTTTTGGGCGAGTTCGCCCCACGACATGTTGTCGGTGAAGTGCCACGCGGCGGCTTGGGCGGTGTTTTGGGTGACCAGGTTATGCCCGAGGGCTTCGCACACGGCGTGGACACGGCGGTCTTCGACGACTTTATCGAGCGGGACGATCGTGTAGGCCATCCGCGGGTTCGGGTCGGGCTTGCCATGTTCGAGGCAGACGGTGTTGAGGGCCATTTTGCGGGTTTTCTCGGGGGCGACCCGCATCATGCCGCCGCCCATGCCACCCATGCCGCCGCCCATGCCTCCCATGCCACCGCCCATGCCTCCCATACCGCCGCCCATGCCACCCATACCGCCGCCCATGCCACCCATACCGCCACCCATCATTTGACCCCCGCCGCCGCCCATGCCACCCATGCCGCCGCCCATGCCTCCCATGCCGCCGCCCATGCCACCCATGCCGCCGCCCATGCCGCCCATTCCTCCGCCCATCATCTGGGCTTGGACGGGGACTCCGGCGAAGGCGGCGGGGAGAGCGATGTGGAGCGGCTTATCGGTCCGGTTTCGGACGATCAGGTTCGCCTTGGCGGCGTCTTGGGGGATGAACTTGACCTCGATGTCCCCGGCGTCGATCGCGGCGAAGAGTTCGACTTGCCGGTCACCCTCGCCGGGTTCGACGCGTCCTTCGCCGCGGGCGATCGCGGGGAATGAAAGGAGCGTCGCGGCGGCCAAAGCGGTGAAGGCACGGCGGGCTTGGATGGACGTGCGGGCTTGGATGGACGTGAAGGTCACGAGAAAGGTCCTTTCGGAAGGTGTTCGTCTTCCTCGCCGTTCCGATAAGACGGGGGTTTGGCGAGGAAATGGGGTCACAGATTCACCCGTCGGGCGGCGGCCGGTGTTGCGACGCGACCGCATGCCTTCCAGGTCCGACGACGACGAACGAGGTGGATCGACAGGAGTTCCATCGGGAAATGCCCATTCGGGCGTGGATCCCGCTTCCCCAGGAGCCCTGACTGATTTCGTCGGTTTCCTAATGTTAATCGCGGGCCGAGCGGGAACCAAGCGGAAAGCGGTTTCGCGGAAAAAAATCGGGACACTCGCGATGAGTTGGCCGAGGCGGGCTAGGGGGCCGTCATTCGCACCGCCCCCGGGCTCGGTTACGCTGGACCGGTGCTTCGGCGGATCGCCGGAGGGTTTCGGATCAGGGATGCCCCGGGGGACGGGATGACGACGGAAATCAGGGTCAAAGGGGCACGGGAGCATAACCTTCGCGACGTCAGTTTGACGCTACCGCGGGGAAAGCTGATCTGCTTTTCCGGTGTCTCCGGAAGCGGCAAGTCGTCGATGGCGTTCGACACGATCTTTGCGGAGGGTCAACGGCGTTATGTCGAGAGTCTGAGTCATTACGCCCGGCAGTTCATGGGGCAGATGCCGAAGCCGGATGTGGATCTGGTGAGCGGGCTGAGCCCGTCGATCTCGATCAGCCAGAAGTCGACCGGGAAGAACCCGCGGAGCACGGTCGGGACGATCACGGAGATCTATGACTTCCTGCGTGTGTTATTCGCGCGGGTCGGGACGGGCTATTGTCCGGTGTGCGGGACCCGGATCACGGCGCAAACGCGGGACGCGATCGTGGCGCAGGTGATCGAGCTACCGAGCGACGCGACGTTGTGGGTGTTGGCGCCGGTGGTCCGCGGTCAGAAGGGAGAGTTTCGGGAGCTGTTTTCGGATCTTCGCAAACAGGGTTTTTCTCGGGCGCGGGTCGACGGCGAGACGGTGCGATTGGCGGAACCGCCGTCTTTGGACCGCACCCACCGCCACGACGTCGAGGTCGTCGTCGACCGGATCGGGTCGGAGCGTCGCGATTGGGCGCGGGTCGGCGAGGCGGTCGACTTGGCGGTGCGGCTGGGCGAAGCGTCGGTGCGGGTCTCGGTGACCGAGGCGGAGGCACGGGAAGCGGCTCCGCCCAAGGAGGACCGGCTTTATTCGGCGTTGCACGCGTGCGGGGAGTGTGGCATCAGTTTCCCCGCGCCGTCGCCGCAGCTGTTCAGTTTCAACAGCCCACAAGGGAGGTGTGAGGCGTGCGACGGGCTCGGGCAGCTTTATACGTTTGTCCCCGAGCGGCTGGTCCCCGACGAATCGTTGTCGGTTCGCGGCGGTGCGGTTTCGCTGTTGGGGCGATGGGGGGACCTGTCGCGGTATCGCCGGCATATCTACCAGGGCGTCGCGTCGGCTGTCGACGAGATCTTGGAGATGGAGCCGGGGACGATGTTGAACGGGGCGTGGGGAAAACTTCCCGAGCAGGCACGTCGGATTTGGTTGTGGGGCAGCGACGAGGCGATGACGTTCACATGGCGGGGCGGCCGCCGGGCGAAGCGTTACGAGGGGTCGTTCGAGGGGTTCATCCCGGAATTGCTGGAACGGTACCGGACGAGCCGCAACAAGATGATGTTGCGGCAGTTTGAGAAGTACATGTCGACGCTGGAGTGCCCCGATTGTCGGGGAAAGCGGCTGAACCCCCAGGCTTGTTCGGTGCGGATCACGACCGCGTCCGAGCCGTTCGCGTCCGAGCCGTTCGCGTCCGAGCCGTTCGCGTCCGAGCCGACCGCGTCGGAGGGACGGTCGCGTGAGAGGTCGTTGCCCGAGCTGTGCGAGTTGCCGATCGCGCGGTTGGCGGAGTTCTTCCGGGAGTTGGTCCTTTCGGAGACTGACCGGCGGATCGCCTCGGAGGCGGTCAAGGAGATCCGCACGCGTCTGGGGTTCCTGATCGGCGTGGGGCTGGAGTATCTGACGCTCGGGCGGACCGCGCCGACGTTGTCGGGGGGGGAGTCGCAGCGGATCCGGTTGGCGGGGCAGGTCGGCAGCGGTTTGGTCGGGGTGCTGTACATCTTGGACGAGCCGTCGATCGGGTTACATCCGCGAGACAACGACCGATTGATCGAGACGCTGGTACGGCTGCGTGACATCGGCAACACGTTGATCGTGGTCGAGCACGACGAGGATACGATGCGGGCGGCCGACCTGATCGTCGACTTCGGCCCCGGGCCGGGGGCGAAGGGCGGCCGCGTGGTCGCTTCGGGAACGATCGAGGAGGTGGCGGCGAAGTCGTCGAGCGTGACCGGCCAGTTTTTGTCGGGCGCCCGTTCGATCGAGGTACCGGGGGCGCTTCGCGAGGTCGAGTCGGCGGCGCGGCTGACGGTGCGTGGGGCGCGGATGCACAACTTGAAATCGATCGACGTCGCGATCCCGTTGGGGGCGGTGACGTGTGTGACGGGGGTGTCGGGGTCGGGGAAGAGTTCGCTGATCGGCGGGATCTTGGAACCGGTGCTACGGCGGGAGTTGAACGGGGCGGAAGGGGAAGCGGGGGATCACGACGGCGTCGAAGGGTTGGAACACCTAGACAAGACGATCGCGATCGACCAGTCGCCGATCGGGCGGACGCCGCGGAGCAACCCGGCGACGTACGTCAAAGTGTTCGACGAGATCCGGCGTCTGTTCGCGAAACTGCCCGACGCGAAGACTCGCGGGTACACGGCGAGCCGGTTCAGTTTCAACGTCGACGGGGGCCGCTGCGAGGCGTGTTCGGGGAACGGGGCGAGCAAGTTGGAAATGGACTTTTTGGCGGACGTGTGGGTGACGTGTCCGGTGTGCCAGGGGGCTCGCTACAACCGGGAAACGCTTTCGGTGCGGTTCAAGGGTCGGTCGATCGGCGACGTGCTCGAGATGGAGGTCGGCCAGGCGCTTCAGTTGTTCGGGAACATCCCGAAGATCGCCGACTCGCTGCAGACACTCGTCGATGTGGGGCTGCAATATTTGAAACTGGGTCAGCCGTCGCCGACGTTGTCGGGGGGCGAGGCGCAGCGGATCAAGCTGTCGCGAGAGTTGAGCAAGCGGGAGACGGGTCGGACGCTGTACGTATTGGACGAGCCGACAACCGGGCTGCATTTCGCCGACATCGAATTGTTGCTTCGCGTGATCCACGGGTTGGCCGATCGGGGGAACACGATCGTGATCGTCGAGCACAACTTGGACGTGATCAAGACGGCGGACTGGGTGATCGATCTCGGGCCCGAAGGGGGCGAGGGCGGCGGTCGGCTGATCGCGGAGGGGCGACCGGCGGAGGTCGCGCGGGAGGCCGCGAGCTACACCGGCGCGGCGCTCGCGAAGGTGCTTGGGATCCGCCGCGGCGGAAAGGGTGCGTTGGCCGTCGGGAAGGTGGGCGGGAAGTCCGACGCGGCGGGCGAGGACGACGTGGTGGGCGAGGACGACGTGGTGGGCGAGGACGACGTGGTGGGCGAGGACGTATTGGCGGGCGAGGACGAATTGGCGGGCGAGGACGAATCGGCGGGCGAGGACGAATCGGCGGGCGAGGACGAATCGGCTCGGCTTGAGTTGGCCCGCCGCGAACGGGTCCGCACGCACGTGATCGTCGAGGGGGCATCGGAGCACAACTTGAAGTCGGTTGACGTGGAGATCCCTCGCGACCGGATGACGGTGTTTTGCGGTCCGAGCGGAAGCGGCAAGAGTTCGCTCGCGATCGACACGATTTACGCCGAGGGCCAGCGGCGGTATGTCGAGTCGTTGTCCTCCTACGCGCGGCAGTTCATCGGGCAAGTGCAGAAACCGCGGGTGGAGCGGATCGAGGGGTTGTCGCCGGCGGTGGCGCTCGAGCAGAAAAACCTGGGGCATTCGCCGCGGAGCACGGTCGGGACGGTGACCGAGGTGTACGACTACCTGCGGATCTTGATGGCGCGGCTGGGGACGATGCATTGTCCCGATTGCCAGATCCCGGTCGGGACGCAGACGCCGGACGAGATCGTCGACAAGGTGATGGGGATGCCGGAGGGGACGAAGGCGTTATTGCTGGCCCCGATCGATGTCGAGGCGGGGGAGAAGTCGGTCGACACGTGGCGATCGCTTCAGGGGATGGGGTACCAGCGGGTGCGGATCAACGGCGTGACGGGTTCGCTCGGCGACGTGGGGCCGCTCGATACGCGACGCCGCCATGACGTCGAGGTGGTCGTCGACCGGGTCGTGATCGATCCGTCGGATCGGTCGCGAATCAGTGACAGCGTCGAGCAAGCGTTGTCGCTGGGGGTCGGCGTCGTGCAGGTCGCGATCGCCGACGAGGAGCGGGAGGAACCGGCGTGGCAGGTGATCCGTCACAGCCAACATTCGGTGTGTGGCGGATGCGGCCGTTCGCTGCCGCCGCTGACGCCGCACCACTTTTCGTTCAATTCGGCGATCGGGTGGTGTCCGCAGTGTGACGGGTTGGGGACGCAGACGGGGACCAACCCGGCGGCGTTGATCGGGTCGCCGCGAGCGACGTTGGCCGAGGGGGCGTCGTTGTTGTGGCCGGACGTGGAGCACAACGTTTCGCGGTGGATGTTGCGGGCGTTTTCGCGTCACACGGGAATCTCGATCGACACGCCGTACGAAGAGATCCCGGTGACGCAGCGGCGGATCTTGTTTCATGGGCTGGGGGAGCAGTGGGTCGAGGTTCGCCGGTCGGACGCCGACGAAACGTCGGATTCGCGGACGCCGCTGTTTCGGTATCGGTTCAAGGGGTTCTATCCGGCGCTCGAGGAAGCGGCGCGGTTGACGCCGGGGTTGCGGGGGAAGCTGGACCAGTTTGTCGACGAGATCGACTGCACGGCGTGTTCCGGGGCGCGTCTCCGCGAGGAGTCGGCGGCGGTACGGTTCCGCGGGTTGACGATCGCCGACTTGGTACACTTGCCGCTGAAGCGATTGGCGACGCAGGTTGCCGGATGGAAATTGACGTCCCGTGAACGTCGGATCGCGGGGGAAGTGATCCGCGAGATCAAGACGCGGGTCGGGTTCCTGAACGACGTGGGGCTCGATTATTTGACGCTTCATCGCGGGGCGGCGACGTTGTCGGGCGGGGAGGCGCAGCGGATCCGGTTGGCGGCGCAACTCGGGAGCGGGCTCTGCGGGGTGCTGTACGTGTTGGATGAGCCGACGATCGGGCTGCACCCGCGTGACAACGACCGGTTGATCGGGGCGCTCCATCGGCTTCGCGACCAGGGGAACACGTTGTTGGTGGTGGAGCATGACCGGGACGTGATCGCCGGCAGCGATTACCTGTGCGACTTCGGCCCGGCGGCGGGTCGTCACGGCGGGCGGATCGTCGCCGAGGGGCCGCCGACGGCGGTGCAGCCGGCAGAACGGTCGGCGACCGCGGGATATTTGAGCGGCAGCCGGCAGATCCCGGTCCCGGCGGTCCGGCGTCCGGTCTATTCGCCGGGGGGCAAGCCGATGGTCGACTTCTTAGCGGTGAAGGGTTGTCGGGAGCACAACCTGCAGAACGTCGACCTCGAGTTGCCGTTGGGCGTCTTCACCGCGGTGACCGGACCGAGCGGGAGCGGCAAGAGTTCGCTGATCGACGACATCCTGTATCCGGTGTTGGCGAGACGTTTGCACCGGGCGCGGCTCCGCCCGGGGCGTCACGATTCGGTCGAGGGGGTCCGGTTGATCGATAAGGTCATCCGGGTCGACCAGTCGCCGCTGGGGAACACCCCGAGCAGCACGCCCGCGACGTACACCGGGGCGTTTGACCTGATCCGCCAGCGGTTCGAACAGCTCCCCGAGGCGGCGCGGCAGGGGATGAACGCGCGGACGTTTAGCTTCAACGTCCGCGGCGGGCGGTGTGACGCGTGCGAGGGGACGGGGCAAATCCGGATCGAAATGCACTTTTTGCCGGACGTGTGGGTGACGTGCGAAGCGTGCGGCGGACGGCGGTTTCATGAACGGGTATTGGAGATCACCTACCACGGACATTCGATCGCCGACGTGCTCGACCTGTCGTGCGCCGACGCCGCGGATCTGTTCGCGGAAGACCCGAAGATCGAGCGGATCTTGCGGACGTTGTGCGACGTCGGCCTCGACTACGTGACGTTGGGGCAATCCGCGCCGACCTTGTCGGGGGGCGAGGCCCAGCGGGTGAAGTTGGCGGCGGAGCTCGCGCGGAGTGCCACCGGGAACACGCTGTATCTATTGGACGAACCGACGACGGGGCTGCACTTCGATGACATCGCGAAGCTGCTCGGGGTGCTGCAGCGGTTGGTGGAGCTCGGCAATACGCTCGTCGTCGTCGAACATAACCTGGACGTGATCAAGACCGCCGACTGGGTGATCGATGTCGGTCCGGGGGCAGGGGCAGAAGGAGGAAGGATCGTGTTCGCGGGGACGCCAGAAGATTTGGCGTCGGGGGGGGACGTCGATCAGGGCTTTTCGGCAACCTCGGCGTACTTGGCCGAGACCCTCCGCGCGTCGGCCGTCGACCTCGGATCGACCGGGTAAGGACGTGACGGCGGGGAAAACGGGGGCGGGAGTCAATTGCCGCGATGCCGAATTCGCGCTATCCTTCAGGGGTCCCTCCGAACACCTGAAGCCCGAGGCTTTTATCGATGCGATGGTTGCTGATTCTGCTCGCTGTTGTTGCCGCGGCGGTGGCGTCGTCCCGGACCGTGACGCGTGCGTTCGAAATCGGAGGCGGGGCGGAAGCGGTCGACGGTTCCGAAAAACCGGCGGCCCAAAGTCCGGCGGCCCAAAGCGGCGAATCGGACGAGACGGACGACGAGGCCGATGGGTCGGACGAGGAGGCGAATCGGCATCGCTACCTGCGGGTACAAGAGGGCGATTCGGGCCGGCCTCAGTCGATGCAGACGGCGATCGTACGGTTCGTCGGCAAGCCGGGTTCTCCGTACGCCGGGCGCGTCGTCGATCTTGTCGGCGTCGTGCACATCGGCCAGCGTGATTACTACGAGAACTTGAATCGACGGCTCGGCGAGTACGACCGGGTGTTGTACGAGTTGGTCGCGCCCGACGGGACACGCTTTACGCCGAAAGATTTAGAGGAGCGGACGTCGGTGTTGGGGTCGATGCAGTCCGGGATGAAGGACCTGTTGAACCTGGAGTACCAGCTCGAGCGGGTCGACTACATGGCGAAGAATTTTCGTCACGCCGACATGAGCCCGGAGGAGTTTGCCGAGGACTTCGAGCGGCGTGGTGACAGCGTGTGGAAGATGGTCGCCCGGATGATGGGGGCGGGGTTGGCGACGCAGTCGAAGACGGGCGGAGACGCCGGGATGTTGCTCGCGATGTTCAGCCAAGATCGTTCGAAGAAGATGAAGCAGTTGATGGCGAGGCAGTTGGTCGACATGGAAACGATCACCGCGGGGATCAACGACTCCGAGGGGAACAACACGTTGATCAAGGGTCGCAACGCGAAGGCGTTCCGGGTTCTCCGGGAAGAGCTCGACGCCGGCCATCGGGAACTCGCCGTGTTCTACGGGGCGGGACATTTGCCCGACATGGCGGAACGGTTGGAGCGAGAGTTCCAGATGGAAGAACGCGAAACGGAGTGGCTCGACGCGTGGGATTTGACGCGGAACTAGCGAGCGAAGCGACGGTCGGGAAATATTTGAAGCACTCGGCCACTCCCTAGCGGAACGGCGCGAGCCGTCCGGTCTCGATGCTCGTTGCGGCAGAAAGCGGCCGACTTCGTGTCGGATCATGGCCCACACCGGTTAAGGTTGGCGTTCGGCTTTCTGGGGCGGTTTGGCTTTCTGCGGTGGCTTGGCTTTCTGGGGCGGTTCGGCTTTCTGGGGTGTTTTGGCTTTCTGGGGCGGTTTGGAGGCGAAGATGTTGGAGCGAAGCCATTCGGTGGCGGTGGGCAGCGGCGACTCGGCGATCTTCGAAAGCGGCAGGGTGACGGTCCCGTCGCCGCGGACGACGGCGCCGTTGCGATGGACGCCGACTTCGGCCGCGGGGACGTACGCGTGGGCCTTGTGATGAACGGACGGGGCGCCGCCAACTTGAAGCGTCACCGGGTCCGCCGCTTCGGGGTTTGCGGGGTTTGCCGCGCCGATACGGATTCGGAGTTCGCGGTCGGTGATCGCGTCGCGGTCGGCGTCGAGGAGTCGGTTGCCACGCCATGCGGCGACACAGCGATCGGTTGACGCGCGGTCGAGTTGCACGATGACCGCGCGGGTGTTCGCGTTCAGCCGATGGATCCACTGCACGAGCATCTCCGCGGCGGCCTCGGCTTCGACAGGGCGGAACGCGTGATCGCCGACGACGACCGTCAGGTATCGGCTCGAGGCGAGTGCTGGCGGCATGTCCGTTGGCGGGATATCTGTTGGCGGGATATCTGTTGGCGGGGCGTTCGGGTCGGCCAACACGAGGCTCGCCAGGTCATCGGCGGTGATTCCGTTCGGCGATTGGTGAACGGTCGCGGGTCGGTCCGGGTCGATCAACCGTTCGAGGAGACGCGGGTATTGCTCCGGGCGGATGCCGAGGAGCCAGATTTGATCGGCGTGGCGGCGGACGTCGGCGATCGTCGCGGCGACAACGCCTTCGCGGGAGACGGCGGTGGCGATCGCTTGCCGACTCGGGGACGCGTCGATCCGGATCGAGACTCGTGGGTCGGCGGACGCCAGATCGTCGAGTTCGCGGGCGGTTTGCAGATCGGTGCCTGCGGTCACCAAGACGATTCGCTCGGCGGTCTTCGCGCGATCGCGAATCGTGTCGGAGAGGCGTCGTTCGAGCGTGTCGGTGTCGTCTCCCGAGACATCCGCGCCGTCGATATCCGAGTTGCTGGGGTTTTGCTTGCCGAGGCGTGGCGACGTTGGTGTCGCGAGGGCGCGGCGGAATTCGGTCGTCGCGAGTTCGCATTCGACTACCGGGCGTCCTTGCGGGTCCAGCGTGACGTCATCACAGTGAAGGGCACAGAACGGGCAGACGATCACTTCGGGGCAGGAGGGCGTTTTGGGAGAGGCGGTCATGAGGGCTGGCGACTTAGGTCCTTGACCGATCGGATGAGCGCGATCGCGTGATCAACCGGGGTCTCTTTGAGCACGCCGTGTCCGAGGTTGAAGATGTGGCCGGGGCGTCCGGCGACGGAGGCGAGAAGCCGCGCCGTTTGTTCATGGATCTGGTCGGGGTCAGCGAGGAGCACGGTCGGATCGAGGTTTCCCTGGACGGGGCAGTCGTGACCGACCCGTTGCCAGGCGACGTCGAGCGAGACCCGCCAGTCGACGCCGACGACCGTGCGGCGATCGACCCGGAGCATCGGCAGGAGTTCGGGGTTTCCGGTAGCGAAGTTGATGACCGGAACGCCGGGGGTGATTTCGCGGATGATCCGTTTCATCCACGGCAGGATGTGGGATCGGTAGTCTTCGGGAGCGAGGCATCCGGCCCAGCTATCGAAAAGCTGGACGGCCTGGGCGCCGGCGGCGATTTGCCGATTGAGGTACAGGACGATCGCGTCGCTGAGGATTTCCATCAGCCGCTGCCAGCCTCCGTCTCCGGACCGCATCAGCCGTTTGGTCGCCAGATAGTTTCGGCTGCTCCCCCCCTCGATCGCGTAGCTGGCGAGCGTGAAGGGGGCTCCGGCGAAGCCGATCAGCGGGACGGTTTCTGGAAGATCGGCGCGGGTTTGGCGGACCGTTTCGTAGACGAAATCGAGGCTCGCGGGATCGTCCAGCGGACGGACACGGGCGACCCCTTCGGCGTCGCGGACCGGGTTGTGGATGACCGGGCCGTCGCCGGAGGCGAATTCGAGGTCGAATCCGAGGGGGACGAGGATCGGGAGCAGGTCGGAGAAGATGATCGCGGCGTCGACGCCGAGCCGGTCGACGGCGGTACACATCACCTCGCTGCATACCGCCGGTTGGTGACAGAGTTCGAGAAACGAGTGCTTTGCCCGCACCGCTCGGTACTCGGCCATGTACCTGCCCGCTTGCCGCATCAACCAGACCGGGGTCCGCTCGGTCGGTTCGCCGCGGCAGGCCCGCAGGAAAAGGCTGTCGTGGGAGGCATGCGGATGGGAGGATCCCGAGACGCTGGCGGTCGTCATGGGTTCGACTTTCGGTGCCTCGGCGGGACGACTTTTGGTGGCGACGAGTGATTTGGCTCGGCGTGCCGCTTCGGCAACGAGGTGTCCCATTTTGGGGTGGACCGGTTCGAGGTCGACGGGCAAGTCGCATTCCTCCAGCATCTGGCTGGTGGTCGGACCGATCGACGCGATCACGGTTCCACGCAGACCTTGTCGCAAGGGGCCGACGAGGTTCCATTTTTCCGCCATCCGGAGCAGGTTGACGACTTGATGGGCGCTGGTCAGGAGGAGCACATCCCGTTGTCCGTCCGCCAACGCCCGCACGTTTTCCTCGAGCGGTGCGGTATTTTCGGGGAATTCCCATCCGTAGACGCGGACCGCTTCGACGGTCGCCCCACGGGCCTCGAGTCCGGCGACGAGCGACGGGTTGGAAACCCCGTATTCCTGGAGCCCGACGACCTGATTCGCGACGGGCACATGTTCGTCGATCGTTTGCAGGAGTTCTCGCCAGGTATTCGGTTCGGGGACACGGTGGGTGGGGGAGAGGCCTTGTTCTCGCATGGCCGCGACCGGTTTGGGGCCACGGCAAATCGTGACGACATCGGAGAGGGCGTCGAGGAACCGTTGTCGGTCGACGTGTCGTTCGATCGCGGTCAGCAGGTAGCGGAAGCCGACACCGGTCATCAAGACGACGACGTTGATTTGGCCGGTGATCACGCGATAGGCGAAATCGATCGCGGGTCGGTTCGGTTCGAGCGGGACTTCGCGCATCGAGGGGCTCACGTGAGGCGTCCCGCCGTGGCGGCGGATCAGCCGTTCCATGTCGCTCGCCCGCCGGCTCTCCAGCGCGGCGACCCTCAGCCCGTCGAAATTTCCGTTTTGGGGGGCGTCGTCCATGGTGATCTTGAGGCAGGTCGATGGGTGGGGGATGGCACGGGACGTGAGCGGCTCGGATCGGTCGGCTCGCGTGGCTCGGGTCGCATTGTAGGGAATTCGGGCCGCGTTACGATGAGCGGTTGGCGAATCGGTTGACGTCACACCGTTCGGTGAAGGCGACCGACGGATTCAGCCGGTTCCCGATTGTTCACGTTTTCGCCACCATTTGCCCGCTTTCCGATGCCACGAAGCCCGCTCCGCCGTCCCGCCGCCGACATCGACCTTCCGCGTTGGATGAAACGGGCCGAAGACCTGCCACCGCGGCTCGATTGCGGCTCCTTGTTCGGTGCCGAGGCGCCGCTGGAGATCGAGATCGGTTCGGGGAAAGGGCTGTTCCTCACGACCGCAGCGGCGGGGAATCCCGAGCACCGATTTGTCGGGATCGAGATCGCCGCGAAATACGCGGCGCACGCGGCCGGCCGGTTGGCGAAGGCGGGGCTTGATAACGCGCTCATGATCGCGGGGAACGCGGAACCGCTGTTTGCCCAGCGGATCGACGCGGAGAGCTTGGAGGCCGTCCACGTTTACTTCCCCGACCCGTGGTGGAAGAAGAAGCATCGTCAGCGACGGGTGTTGAACCCGACGAGTTTGTCGGCGATTTCGCGGGCGCTCCGCGTCGGGGGGCGTTTCCACTTTTGGACCGACGTCCTCGACTATTTCGAGGAAACCGTCGAGATGACCGCGACGGTGGCGCCGGAGCTCGGGGTCCCGTATCCGGAGGCGGGGCGTACGGCCACGCATGACTTGGACTATCACACCCACTTCGAACGACGCAGCCGCCGGGAACGGATTCCGGTGTACCGGGTGCGATACGAGAAACGGCCCGCTCAGCGGCGGGAGATTCGCCGCGAGATCGCCTGACTCGACAGCGGCATGATCTTGGCAGCGCCGCCGGGGTTGTAGAGCAGATCGTCGCGGCTCGGTTTTCCCTCGGTGTTTTCGTACTGCACCAGGTACGCGCCGACTTGCAACCCGCCTTCGTGGTAGACCGGCGGCCAGAACTCCTCGCCGCGGATCGCAAGGGTTTTCGCGAGCAACCGGGTGGCCCGTCCGGAGAACCCGCTGAGTACCATATCGAGCCGACCGAGGGCTTCGCGGAACAGGTAGAACACGAGCGCCGTGTCCTTGTTCTTCCCTCCGGCGTAGGCCCACGTCCCGTCGTCTTTCTCGTAGTAAAAGCCGGGCTCGGGCGCGTCCTCATTTTTGCTCAACCGCATTCCGGCCGAGGCCCCTTCGGGTTTCGGGTCGTTTTCGCGGTAGCGAAGGAAGAACGGACAACTCCGGGCCGAAACGTCGTCGATATCGTCTTCGGTGACGAACGGAGTACATCCGAACGCGTCGGAGAACACGAGCTCGACCGTCGGGTTGCTTTTGACGCTCCCGATGCAGACGAGGCCGCGGTCGCCCTGAGCTTCGACGAACCCGTCGAACACTTCGGCGGCGCGTTGTCGGGCGTCGTCGAGCGTCACCTGACCGGGGCTCCAAACGAGCGTCTGCTGGATGCGGTTCGGCATCGGCACCAAGTCAGGCTTCCCGTTCTCGGCTTCCCCGACGCCGTGGTGTTTCGCCGCGCCCCCGAGCGTCGAGACGCCGTTGAGCAGTTCGCCGACGAGCACCGAGTCGCTGGCCACGACCATCGCCCCCTCGGGGGATCGGTTCGATTCGCTTTGACGCACGCCGACGATGATTTCGATATCGCCACGACGTGCGAGCATTTCCCAGAAGTTCTCGGCGTTGACCGCGAACAACGCCCCGGGCAATTGCTCGGCGGTCGCGTACCCGTGATCGATGAGGTAATCACAGAGCCGTGAGAGGGCTTCGAGCGGGATGTACTTCGCTTCGTTCTTGAGCAACGACGCGACTTGGTGACGATCGAGCCCGGTGTGTTCGACGATCGACTTGATCGTGCCGGGGCGTTTCCGGCGATCGGGGGTATGACCGAGTAACTCCGCCAAACGGAATGCGTATCTCATGAATGGTTATCAGGGAGCTGAGACGGAACGAAAGCCGAGCGGCCAAGCTTTCGTGAGCGTGGACGATACAAAAAGCTACCGACAAGTGACGACTCGGGTTGCCACCCGGTTGCGGACGGTGGCCCGCAAGTCCGGAGATTGTATCGGCGAGCCCGTCCGTGGCGAAGCACTCGACACGGTCGGCGCCGATGCGGCCCCGTTGTTCGCGTGTAAGGCGTCCGATCCCACCTTCCTCGCCTTCGCCACGCGTCGTTCACCACCTCATCAGCCACGACCGGGCCGGAACCGATACCGAGCCCGACACGCGATCGACGGACGGCACCGCTTTAAAGGCCCCGATCTTCGGCGTAAGAGTAAATGCGGTACTTCCGCTGCTCAGCGAGTTCGCTGGTGACCTTCAGCTGGCCGGTGGCAGCATCGTAGAGAAGCATCGTGCCGGGTTCGGTCATATCGTCCCCTTCGGCGATCCCGAGCGGCTGCCCGCCTTCGAGGTCGATGACGGTCGAACCGCTTTCGATCTTCGCGTCGGCGAGTTTCTTGACTTCGAGTGAGATCGGGTCGAGGACATTCGCGTCCCCTTTGACAGAAAGCACGGAGCCTTCGGTCACATCGGTCCAGAACGGGATACGGGCACCGAGGGAGGGGTCCAATTTCGAGAGCACGACCTTGGCCTTGGGCGGGTCTCGTTCGTACTCGACCGAAGCGCCCCCTTGCACTCTGGCACTGACCCGTTTCCCGGCGGTAAATGGGCCGGCGTAGAGTTCTTCGCCGCGTCCGAGCGTTGCGGGGGGACTGGGCTCGCTCCAACCGGTCCAACGTTGGAAATCACGCTTTCCCGATTCTTGCCGTGACGCTTCGATCAACGGGGCGACTCGGCCGTACACCTCCGCGGAGAGAACGCTCGGTGCCGGCTGGAGACTCGATTCTTGGGGGAAGTTCGGGTCGATCAGGGCCACGCGGACTCGGTAAACGTAGCGTCGCCCGACCTTCGGCGGATTTTTGTCACGGTTACGAACCGGGGCTGCGAAGTCGTAGAACCGGAGGAGTTTGTAATCGACCGGGTCTTCTTCGAAGCCTCGCGAATACGAATCGCCATAGCCGCCATAGCCTCCGCCACCGCCGTAATCCATCCCTTCCGACATCTCGTAACCCATTCCACGTCGTGTGGCGCCTGGTCCGGCAAGTTGAAGGCTATCGAAGTCGATCGGTTCGTCCTCGATCTCCTCGTCCATGGCGGACGGCTTGACGTAAGTGTCGGGGATCAGTGGGTGACCGGTGAGCCGGCGATAATCGTCGATCAAGATCGGCGGGATATGGGTCGTAAGGAACTCGTCGCGGAACTCGGAGGGGAGCACTTCGGGGCAGAACCCGGCCCAGGTGACCGCGGCGTCGATCGCGTAGAGTCGCCGTGAGCCGCGAAGGATCCAATCGTCATCCTCCAGTTCATCGACTTCTTTTTCGGTGACATCGGCCCGCTGAACTTCGAACTCGATATAGCGGGGCCGGTCTCGCTGCGGATCGTAGCCGTCGGCCGATTTGAGGGCGCGGTTGTACGCTTCGGCCATCTCCCGGTGCGGGACGACGGCGGTGCCGACGATGAAGTTCGCGGCGGCTGGGACCGGTTCTTCGTTTCGGGAGGCGTTTTGCAATGTCGGGACGGGTGCCGGTTTGACACCGAAATTGATCGGGTCGCCTAACTTCCAAACTTGTTCGGAGGCGGCCATCGACTCGTCTCCCATTTCGGGGCCGTAGTCATCCATCATCTCCATCTCCTCACCACCGTATAAATCGCCTTCGCCGCCCCCGCCGTAATCCCCTTCGCCGCCTCGAGCCCGCCGCCGTTCACGCGGCTTCGGCTTCTTCTTCTCGACCTTCTCCGGCTTCTCGGCCGCTTCGAGCGAGGCCAGGCTGTATTCGGGAGTTTGCGAGCGGACGGCGATCGTGCCGGAGAACGAGCGGACGACCAGCTCACGCGGGGGCAGCAGGTTCGGATCGTCCCGTCGGATCGTCGAGTCGATGCTCTCGACTTTCCAGGTGTTGGGCAATTTGTAACCGACGTAGTCGACCCGTCGCTGAGCCGCGTTGGTGCGTTTGACGATGTCAAACGTCGGCTCTCGTTCGGGGATGATCGCGTCGGTGTGGTCTTCGTCGATTTGGCGTCGGACCTGAGTCGCGTCGGACTCCAGCTTTTCGGGCTCGACCTTCGTCCGGAAGTCTTCCAACTGGAGGCCTTGATACACCAGCAGCAGGGCAACGACGACGACGACCGCCAGAATCATCTTTTCGACGTGCAGAACGAAGAACTGTTTGATCTTGTCTGCGTCCATGGCTGGGCCTCAAGAATGGAAAGCGTTTAGGAACTGGAGGGTAAAGGTCACAACGTCGGGTTTCACCGTCACCGAAACGGTTGGAAACGTTTCGCGTCGCTAGGGTGCCGGTTCGGGTGCAACGGAATCGTCACCGTCCGCCGCGTCTTGGCCGGTCGCCGGATCGGGCTCGGGCAAGGTTTCGGGATTGGCGACACCTTCGGCCGCCCCGTCGGCGTCGGGCGCCGAATCGTCAGCCGCAGCGGAGTCGTCAGCCGGAGCCGAGTCGTCAGCAGCAGAAGCGGCGTCGTCAGCAGCAGCAGCGTCGTCGTCAGCGGGGGCGGCATCATCCGCGGGAGCTGCATCATCCGCGGGAACTGCATCATCCGCGGGAACTGCGTCATCCGCGGGGGCCGCATCATCCGCGGGAGCTGCGTCGTCCGCCGGGGCGTCGACGGTCGGTTGCGGTTGGGCGGGGGTTGCCGAGCCGTCGATCACGGTTTCTTCGGTAACCTGTTCGAGGCCCAGCTTTTCGGGGTCTGGGGGGTTGTAGATGTAGATCAGCCCGTAGACTTCGACATCGACATCCAGCGGGAACTCGCCGTCTTT
Organism: Pirellulaceae bacterium; assembly: GCA_041685355.1. Taxonomy (GTDB): domain Bacteria; phylum Planctomycetota; class Planctomycetia; order Pirellulales; family Pirellulaceae; genus JAWLFY01. The sequence continues at coordinate 37,060 of JAWLFY010000017.1, forward strand.
TTTCTGACTGCCGGTTCGGAAACCGCCGAAACCGCCCCCCCCGGGCTCTTCCCCAAACATGTCTTCGCCACCCCCGTAAAGGTCCTCGCCACCGGGATCTGAATACTCGCCGCCGGCACCGCCGTCCATTCCCCCACGTCCCCGCGTCTCGGATTGGGGCAAGACTCGCACGCGGCGGACCTCGACCATCAAGGGGACGCTGCCACATTCGGCGAGCAACTGATGGATATATCGCTGGTCCATCTTCAGCCTCATCATCACCGGGACCCGCTTGGCGACGGCGATGGTGGCGTCTTCGGGGCGGTTGCTGTCGAGAGCCGACCGGAGTGTCGCGGCGGGGATCGGTTGGTTTTGCATGTCGACGTAGCGATTCTCGGCCGGATCGGGGTCTTCCTGGGGCGTTTGCCCGCCCATCTCCCCGCCCATTTCCCCGCCCATCTCACCGGGACCGTAATCGTCCATGTCGCCGTAATCTTCGAAGCCTTCGCCCCCTTCCATTCCCTCGAACATCATCTCTGCCCCAGACGCCCGCCGACTCTCCCCTGGCTTGGCGAGTTCGCCCGAATCGAATTCGACCGACGACCCGATCGCGATCTTTCGGATCTCATGGATTCGGGCCTGGAACGGCTGGGTCGCATCGCCGTTGACGTTCGCGATGATCTGGAGGAGCTGTTTCAGGATCCAGATGTTTTCCTGGGAGTAATAAACTTCGAGGGTTGAGGGGCGATCGCCGAGCCACGGGAAGAGGTCGCCCTGCACTTTTTGCTGGGACTCTTTCGACCATTTCACGAGCGGTTGCTCGCCGCTTTGCGGTCGCCGCCTCGGCGCCATCTCCATCTCCATGTCCTCGCCGCCGGCATATGTCGATCCGCGTTGGCGGTTGAACTCGGCTTCCCATTTCGTGTCGGCGATCTTGGCGATTTCGGGGAGCGTCGTCCCGATGTAAGTCGCGTATCGGGTGAGGAGCTCCGTGTTCTTTTGTTGCTCGGGGGTTGGCGGGTGATCGACGTATTGCTCGATCGGGATCAGGTCCTCGAACTCCTCGACGAAGCCGCGGCCGAGGTCGGGCCATTTCAGGATCGCCTGCTGGCGTTCGAAGACGCTGGTCCACGCGTCGAGGACTTGGTCTTGCCGGCGGTCGATCAGTTCCTCCATCCGCTCGTGGGATTGATCGTTCGGATGGGAAGGCAGCGCGGAGCGGACCTGGGAGACGGACTGCACGTCCGATTCCAGGGCGCTGGTCCGTTCCGCGTTCTCTTCGGCGAGTCGACCGGTCGCGAGGTACCAAACGGCGAGCGAACCGAACGTGACGATCACGGTCGCGATCCAGAACCCGTGGCGAAGGGCGACGGCCAATTTTTGTTTCAGCTGATCCATGACCTGCGTCTACCTGACGAGCGACTTGGTGTGGTTGGGCATTGAGAATCGGGGCAATATCGATCGGGGCATTACGATCGATCGGGACATCACGGGTTCATCGCCACGGGGTCACCCGGTTGCGATTCGGCTTCCATCTCTTCGCGTTCGGCTTCTTCCTGTTCCTTCAGCCGTTTCGCCTCCAGGCGGTCGCTGAGGGTGGATTCTTTCCAAACGACTTGGAACGTGAAATCGAGCCGGAGGACTTCCAGGGTCGGGGGCTCGACGCCGTCTTCGTCCGGCCGTGCCCTGCCGGGACCACCCGGGGCCCCAGCCATGGCTGCCTTTTCCGGGTCGAAGTCGGGGTTGGGAACTTGGGACGGTTCCGGCTTTCCCTCGTCGAGTTGCAGCGGGTAGCTGAACCCCATTTCCTCGGGTGTGAACGAGACGACTTCGCCGTTGGGGAGCGGGACTTTGACGTCTTTTTCGAGGAAGTTCGTTGTCAGGTACCGTCGGACGTGGGAACTCCCTTCCCGCCCCATCCGTTCGGGGCTGTTGTAGTAGTGGTATCCGCGGAGCTGGATCACCCATCCGGGCCCGGCGGGGCCTTCGGTGAGGTCGAAGTCTTCGGGGAGGTCTCGATCCATGACCTTCTCCCAGTTGGCCATTTCCTCTTGGAACCGCGTCGCCCGTTTCTCGGTCCACCACTCGCCGAGTTCGTCGAAATGTTTCGTTTCGACTTCGGTGATATGGATATCGATGCGGTCTTCGAGGGGGAACTCTTTGGCGTTGGGGACTTCGCCTTCGGGGTAATCTTCGCGCGGGATCGCCGCGTTGATCGCCTGCAGGACTTCGAGCCACAGCAGCCTTCGTTCGGCGTTTCCGGATACCTCTTTGCCGAGCGTGCTGAGGTAGTTCAGTTTGCTTTCGAGTTCCCCGTCGCGTTTGACGTGGGTCTGGTGATAACTCGACATGTTGCTGACCGCACCGGTCGCCTCCGACCAGATATTCGGGTGCGTCGTCGACCAACTGTGTTCGGTGAACGCGTAGTGGGTCGCGAGCCCGATCAGGAGGGCGGCCATGCCGGCGAGGGTCCACGGCTTTTTCGCCCGGATCATCCGCTGGGTGAGGATCTCCTGCGGCACGAGGCTGGCGTGGACCTGGCTCACGCCGAGCCCTTGCAGGCAGAGCCCGTAGCAGACGGCGAAGGTGGTCGCGTTGTCGCGGAAGGTGGGGATCGAGAGGACGTCATCGCCGCCGAGCCGGTTGAAGCGGTCGAGCACGTGGACCTCGAACCCGAGGTTCTTGCCGAGGTAGGCGGCGAGCCCGGGCATTTTGACCGTATTCCCGGTGATCAGCAGTTCGCCGATCTTCGCCCGCTTGTCGATGCTTCGGAAGAACCCGATCGAGCGTTGGACTTCGGTGACCAGGTCGTTGAACACCGGCCGCATCGTTTGGAAGATCAGCTTCGGGTCGGCCGCCTCGCGGGCGTTGCGTTTGAGGTGTTCCGCCTTGGCGAAGGTCAGCTTCAGGTCTTTGGTGAGTTGGCGGGTGAAGTGGTTGCCGCCGATCGGCATGCTCCGTTGCCAGATCCGAAACCCGTTGGTGATGATCAGGTCGCTCGAGTCGGTCCCGATCGACAGCAGGACGCTTGAGGTGGGCGGATTTTCCGGATCGAAGGTCTCGTTCTCGACCCGCTCGTGCAGCCGGTCGTGGGCCATCATGTTGTACAGCGCGATCGGGGCGAGCTGGATCTGGTCGACCTCCATCCCCGCCTGTTCGAACGGCGCCAGTTGCCGATAGGACTGTTCCCGCTTCATCGCGAACAGCCCGACCTCGCTCTCCAGGGCGTACCCTTCTTCGATCGTGCTGCCCGGCATCATCTGGTAATCCCAAACGACGTCGGCGAGGTCGAACGGGATCTGCTGGCGGGCCTCGTACCGCACGATGTCGGCGATCTTTTTGACCTCGACCGGCGGCGGCTTGAAGAATTTCGCCAGCCCGCTTTGCCCGGGGACGCTGATGCAGACCTTCTCTTTGAAGGCGTCGTTCCGCTGCATCAACTGCTCCATCGCTTCGGCGATCAGCAGTTCCGGTTCCGCTTCGGGCTGGCTCAGGATCTTCGGGTATTCGATGTAGTCGAACGCGTCGGCGACGACTTCGCCGTTGACGAGCGAGCAGCGGAGCGCCTTGAGCGCCGATTGACCGATTTCGATGCCCCAAACAGCGCCACTGCCTGCCATGTCGTTCTTTCGCTACAGGAAAAGCGGGGAAGTCCACCCAGACGCGGCGCGGGGTCGCGACTGGGACGGGTGTTCAAGTTACAATCCCGACCGGGATCATGCGAACAAATTTTTGGTCTTTCACCGACCACGATTAGCTGTGCCTAGTGTACTGAAACTCCCCGCGACGCGTCAAATTTTTGCCCTTTTATGGTCCGATCGGAAGAATCTTGCGTTTTGATCCCCTGTTCCACGCTCGAGGATTTCCCCACGGGGGCCTCGGACCAGGACGCCCGCAGCCTGCTCGCCGCATGGACGGTGCTTTGGCATCCGGCGTTGTTGGCGGAAACCCGTCAGCTTCCGGCGTGGTACCGGGCGGACGCCCCCCCCGAGCCTCCCGGCAGGCGGCGGATCGCGGTCCCGACGTTGAGTCTGCCGAAGCTGCCGACGGGGTACGAATCGCGGTGCCGCGAATCGGAGGGGTGCGAATGGATCACCGGGATCAGCCGCTCCGAGATGCTGGACCGGATCGATCGATCGGGATCGGGACCGGCGGAGGATTCCGGTCCGTTGGGAAAGGGGATCGCGGGGGGGGTGACCGTCGACGATTTCTTTGCCCTGGGCTACGCGATGCTGCAGGTCCAGGTAATGACGCGGCGGCTTCGATACACCAGCAACCTGGACGAATTGCGGCTTCAAGACCGTGCCGTCGTGGCGGCCGAGGCGTTCATCGGTGGCGACCGAGACGCCGCCGCGGATGCCCTGCACGACGCGTTTGACTTGTTGGCCGAGGAACGAGACCACTACTTCGCGTCCGATCCGTCGCTGATCGATCTGACTTTGCTCTCCCCTTCGACCGTACGACGCTGGGCCGAATCGCTTCCGGACCCGACAACTGAGACGGGGAAACAAGGTGGCGAGGGGAAACCGCTTGGCGAGGGGAACGGTGGAGAAATCGCGGCGGCGGGGACGCGACCGGTGACTCCGGAGAACGTGTTGATCGACGTCGCGACGGCGGCGGCGATCGCGGGGTTGCCGCAACCGTTGGCGGGTCGCGCCCGGGAGGCGATCGCTTGGGGACGTTTCGGTTGGGCTGGCGGCGGCCCGGCGGAGGACGTCTGTCTCGACAGTTTGACCCTGTTGGCGGCGGAGCGACGGTTGCGGGAGGCGAGTCGCGACACCGAGCGGCACCTCGGCCAACCGCCGGCCGTGTACTCGCGGTTCGGCGGGACGACCCCGGCGGACTTGACGCCGGTGCTGATTCGGCTCGGTTTCGCCGGGCTGATCCCGATCGACTTCGCGGGGGGGACCGGGTTTGGCGACGAGGCGAAAGTGATCCGTTCGGCGGGGAACGCGGAGATCGAAGCGTTGACCGCGAAGCCGATCGACGGCACGAGCGACGCCGCGTTCTTGACGCTCGCGTCGCGTCTGGGCGAGGCGATCGACGGCGGCGAGATCGCGACGGCGTTGATCGCCCACTGGCCGGGCGGCGGGTGCGACAGTTTTCATGACCTGCGACGGGTCGCATCGTGGGGGTTATCGCTGGGGCGTTTTTGGAAACTGGACGCTTACTTTCGCGAAGGCGAGCACCCCTATCACCACGAAAACGTGGGGGCGGTTTCGGCCGACGCCGCGGCCCGCTTCGCCGAGCGGGTGGAGCAAAGGGTTTCCGAGCCGATCCAGACGATCGCCCGTGAATTTTGTCGTCACGTGCGGGACGAACAGGCGGCGGTGCTCCGCGGGATGTCGGCGCTCGCCGGGGGCGAATCTAACGCCGGGGGCGAATCTAACGCCGGGGGCGAATCTGGCGCCGGGGGCGAATCTGGCATTCGGGAAACGGATGAACCCGGACACAAAGGCGGCGCCGACGAGTCGGACCGGGGCACCGAGACGGAACGGGTCGACCAGGCAACCCGCTGTGACGGCGTCGCGTCGTCCGGGTGCCAGGACGCCGCGGCAAGGTTCTCCGCCGCGGTCGGCTGCCCCGTCGCGTCGGACGCCGAAGGGACGGGCAAGGCCGCGGCGCCGGCACGGGGTGGATCCCGGGGCGGGGAACCGTCAGGAATGCTGGTCGTGAACCCCGGCAGCGTCGGTTGGCGTCAGACGGTTCGGATCGGGGGTTTGGCGCCGGAGCCGGGCGGTTTTTTGTACGGCTCGGACCGTGACGGTCGCGGGGCGAACGTGACCGCCGACATCCCGGCGCTCGGGTTCAGCGTGGTCTCGGCCGGGGGGCGTCCGGCGAAGAAGCGGCGTTGGCGTTGGTGGGGCGGTCCGGAGCCGATCGCGGCGGATCGGTCACTGCACAACGAGTTCATGGAAGTCTTGATCGACGAGGCGTCGGGCGGGATCGCGTCGGTGCACAGCGGCGCGGTGCGTGGGAACCGGTTCTCGATGCGGCTCGTTCACGGCGACGGCAAGGCGGCGGCGCCGACCCTGATGCGGGCCACGAAGTGCCACGTCGCGTCGAGTTCGCTCAGCCTGGGCGAGATCGAGGTCGGCGGCGTGTTGCAGGCGGAGGGCGGGCCGTTGCTCGCCGAGTACGAACTGAGCTATCGGCTCCGTCGCGGCAGTCGGCTTTTGGAGGTGAGCGGCCGGATCGTCCCCCGGGTCGAGTTCGGGGGCGATCCGTGGACCGACGCGATCGCGGCGCGGGTCGCGGTGGCGTCGGAGGCGACGAGTTTTCGCGGCTTGGTGCGTGACAAGATTCACCGCACCGGCGGGAAGCGTTTCGCGGCGCCGCTGGGCGTGTGGATCGACGAGCCCGACCGGAAAACGTTGGTGGCGTCGGGAGGATTCGCGTATCACCGGCGGGTCGGCGACCGGTTTCTCGACACGTTGTTGGCGGTTCGCGGAGAGTCGGACGTCGGGTTCTCGATCGCGTACGGGTTCGATGTCCGTCATCCGGTCGCGGTCGCGCGGTCCTGGATCGGGGGGACGCCTTCGGTGCCGTTGGCGAAAACCGGCGCGGGGACGGCGTCGGGTTCGGAAATCGGGCCGCCGGGAATCGGGCCGCCCCGTCAAGGGTGGATCGTGCACGCGTCGCCGGTCGGCCTGTTGATCCCTTCGCTCGACGTCCGCCGCCGGGATGACGGGAAGTGGACGGCGTTGGTGCGGGTCGTTCAAACACGCCACGACGGCGGGAAGGTCTCGCTCCGGTTTTGCCGCGACGTCGCCGAGGCGGTTCGCTGGGACGGCGACCCGGCGACGATCGAGGGGGGCCCACGGGAGCAAGAGACACGGCTCGAAACGAGCGGCGATCGGGTAAAATTTTCGTTGGGGGGACACGGCGTCCTCGACCTCCTCGTTGTCTTCGCCGGCGACTGAGAGTTGCCTCCCGACCGCATGCCCGATCACCCGACGCCTCCCCGACTCGGCTTTTGCGAAGCGGCGCTTCGTAGCGGGCTGATCAGTCGCGAGCAGCTCTCGCGGGCCGCCGAACATGCCGGGTCGGACGACGAGGAAGCGATCAGCCGGCGGTTGGTGTACTCAGGGATTCTCACCGAATACCAAGCCCAACAGCTCCTTGAGGGGCGGACGAAGCTGTCGCTCGGTCCCTACCTGATCACCGATTGGATCGGACAAGGCGGGATGGGTCAGGTTTACAAAGGGGTCCATGAAATCATGGGCCGGGAGTGTGCCGTCAAGGTATTGCCCCGGGAGAAGTCGACCGCGGAGTCTCGGGCGGCGTTCCATCGCGAGATCCGCTTGCAGGCGGGGCTCGATTGTCCCTACTTGGTCCGCGCGTTCGACGCCGGTCGTGACGGGAGCGTTCACTACTTGGTCACCGAGTACGTCCCCGGGACCGACCTGAGGAAACTGGTCCGCAACCGGGGCCCGCTGCCGATGGGTCAGGCGGCAATGATCATCGCCCAAGCCGCGATGGGGCTGCAGTACGCCCACTCGCTGGGGATGATCCATCGCGACGTGAAGCCGGGGAACATCCTGGTCACGCCCGAGGGTCACGCGAAGCTGTCGGACGTCGGGCTGGCCGCCTGGAGCATGGGGCTCGACAACGACCCCCAAGCGGGCAAGATCGTCGGAACGGCGGACTATCTGTCGCCCGAACAGATCCGTCGGCCGCGTGACATCGGCCCCGCGAGCGACCTTTATTCGCTCGGCTGCACGCTCTACTACGCCGTGACGGGCAAGGTCCCGTTTCCGGGCGGGGACTCGAGGAGCAAGTGCAAGCGGCACTGCGAGCAAACGCCGTGGCACCCCCGCCGGTTCGCGTCCGACCTGAGCGAGGATTTCGTCGATGTGATCGCCGACATGATGGAGAAGGACCCGGCACGGCGGATCGCTTCGGCGGCGGAGGTCGCGGACCGTCTCGAACCGTGGGCGAACGCGTCGGTCGCGGTGGTCGATCGGCCGATCGACCATCAATCGTGGGCCGCGCCGCCGCCGCCGCGTGAATCGGTCGCCCCGTCGGACTCCCCGCCGCCGCACGAGCCCGGATCCCAAGGTGTCTCGCGAGGCGGCCGATCGGTCGGCTTCGACGCCGGGGCTGGGGATAGCGGGTCCGGTCGAGCGGGAGGGTCCGGTCCAGCGGGAGGGTCCGGTCAAGCGGGAGGGTCCGGTCAAGCGGGAGGGTCCGGTCAAGCGGGAGGGTCCGGTCAAGCGGGAGGCTCGGGGGGAACTCGTTCCGGTGATCTCGACGATGCGGCGGGTTCGGGTGGGCTGGGCGAATCCGGGAGTGACGACGCTTCGGCCCCGCCGCTGCCCGACAGCTTTGAGTTCGATCCGCGGCTGCATCGACGTCCCAGCCACGCGTTGGCGGTCGGGATCGCGTTGGCGATCGCGATCCCGATCAGCCTGCTGGTCGGTGCGATCCTCGGCTTCCTCATCCGCGGCTCGCTCGATGGCTCGATCGTGATCGGGTCCTGAGTCGGCACGAGCGCCCCGAATCTCGCCCGAGATGCGACAGGTGCCCGGAGGGATTATGCTGTGCGGCGCGGGTTAGAACGCTTCCAATCACGATCATCGGAGATCACATCATGTTGAAACGAAACGGTTACGTTGCCGCTCTCGCCGCCGTCTGCCTGTTCGGCGGCCTGACACCCCTGCATGCGGAGGAGCCCCTGCATGCGGAGGAGCCCCTGCATGCGGAGGAGCACGAAGGGGAGCATGGAAAAATGGACCTCCCGACCTTCGGGGTCGCCGTGTTCACGCCGACTCAGGGGAACCGGGTCCGGGGGGTGCTTCGGCTAACCCAAGACGGCGACGAGCTTCGGGTGCAAGGTCGGATCGGCAACCTCACCCCTGGCAAGCACGGGTTCCACGTCCATCAATTCGGGGACGCCCGCGGGCCTGACGGGACCGCCACCGGCGGGCACTACGACCCCGAGGGACACGACCACGGGGCATTGGATTCGAAGAGTCACGCCGGCGATTTCGGCAACATCACCGCTGACGAGAAGGGGGTTGCCCGGGTCAACATCCGGACGTCGAAAACGAAGTTGCACTTCATTCTCGGGCGGGCGTTCATCATCCATGCCGACGAAGACGACTTGACGACGCAACCGACCGGGGACGCCGGTGGTCGGGTCGCCGTCGGGGTGATCGGGATCGGCAACCCGGACTACAAGGTCCCGGCCCGCAAGTGAGCCGCGCGTCCGCAGCGGCGCGCGTCCGCAGCGGATCGTCTCGCTCGACCGCCTCGATTCTTGGCGTGCCGATGCGACCCTTGATGCCGCCGGATACGATAGGGGGGAGAGTCTCGCCGACCATTCCCTCCACGTGATCCCCCACCGCTGCCTGATGCGTTCCAGCTTCCCCTTGCGTGCCGCCGCGTCTGATCCCGGCCGATGGCGTTTGACTGGCTGGAGCGTGCGGGCAGCCTTCTTGATGCCGTTGGCCCTGTTGCTGGCGGTCAGCGATCGTCTTGACTTGGGCCCGTTTGGCGACGCGGCGGCGGCCGCTCCCGAGACGGACTCGAAGTCGGGGGCGGCATCGCCGGAGTCGCGCAAGGTCTCGTTCAACCGCGAGATCCGGCCGCTCCTTTCGGACCGCTGTTTCGCGTGCCACGGCCCGGATTCGGGCACCCGCGAAGCCGGGTTGCGGCTCGACCGCCGGGACGAAGCACTCGGATCGGGCGTGCTCGAGCCGGGGGCCCCCGAGTTCAGCGAGTTGGTGTCTCGGGTCGAGGCCGACGACGAGGGGCTGGTGATGCCTCCGCCCGGTCATGGCGAGCGGCTCACCCCCGACGAACAGACTCTGATCCGGCGTTGGATCGAACAGGGGGCGGAATACGAAGCGCACTGGTCGTTCGTCCCGCCCGTCCGCGTCGAGCCACCCGTGACGACGAAGCGTTCGGGTGGGAACGTGATCGACCGGTTCATCGATCGTGGGATCGAGGAGGCGGGGGTCACGCCGGCGCCGCGTGCCGACCCGCGGACGCTCGTCCGCCGGCTCGCGTTCGATCTGACGGGTTTGCCCCCGGATCCGGAAATCGTCGAGGCGTTCGTGGCGGACCCGAGCGACGTGGCTTACGAGCGGTTGGTGGAACGGTTTCTGCAATCGCCCCACCACGGCGAACGGCTGGCGATGTACTGGCTGGACCTGGTCCGCTACGCCGACACGTTGGGGTTTCATGGAGACCAGGTTCGCAGCGTGTCGCCCTATCGCGATTACGTGATCCGGGCGTTTCGAGAGAACAAACCGTTCGACGAGTTCACGATCGAGCAACTCGCCGGCGATTTGCTTCCCGATGCCACGCTGGAGACCAAAGTCGCGTCGACCTACAACCGTCTCAATCGAGCATCGGGGGAAGGGGGGGTGCAGCCCAAGGAGTACCTCGCCCGGTACGCCGCCGACCGGGTGCGGACAACCGGTGCGGTGTGGTTGGGGACGACGTTCGGGTGCGCCGAGTGCCACGACCACAAGTTCGACCCGTACACGATCAAGGAGTTCTACGAGTTCGCCGCGTTCTTCGCCGACATCAAAGAGCAAGGGATCGTCAAGAGCGCGGTCTACATCGAACAGTTGCCCGTCCCGACCGACGACCAGCGGTCCCGGCAAGCGGAACTGAAACGGGCGATCGGGGATGCCGAGCGAGAGCAGGACGCGGACTCGCCGCGGCTCGAGAGGTTGCGGGAAGAGCTGAAGTCGCTCGAGCAATCGATCGTCACGACGTTGGCGACGACGGCCACCGAACCGCGTGAGATGCGTGTTTTGCCGCGGGGAAACTGGATGGACGACTCGGGCGAGATCGTGACGCCGAACGTCCCCGCGTTTCTGCCGCCGATCGAACCGAGTGCGAAGTCGTTGACGGCGACGTCGGCTGAGGCTGCGGGAGAAGAAGAAAACGGGGCCGCTGTCGACGATCCAGACGGGGCGGGGCCGCGCCGTTATGACCGACTCGACCTGGCCCGGTGGCTAACCAGGCCCGATCATCCGCTTGTCGCGCGCTCGTTCGCGAACCGTTTGTGGATGCTGTTCTTCGGCGAAGGGTTGTCCCGTTCGGTGGACGACCTGGGGTCCCAGGGCGAGCCGCCGACGCACCCCGGGCTGCTCGATCGGTTGGCATGCGAGTTCGTCGATAGCGGTTGGGACGTTCGGCATCTGATCCGGTTGATCGTTCGATCGGACGCCTACCGCCGTTCCTCGGACGGCGGCCCCGAGCTCGTCGCCGCCGACCCGGCGAACGAGACGTTCGCGCGTCAGGGACGTTGGCGGCTCGACGCGGAAATGGTGCGGGACAACGCGCTCGCGGCCGGCGGCTTGTTGATGCGGGAGCTCGGCGGGCCGAGTGTCAAACCGTATCAGCCGGACGGATATTGGTCCCAGTTGAACTTCCCGAAACGGAGTTACTCGCACGACACCGGGCCGGCGCAGTACCGGCGGGGGATTTACACGCATTGGCAACGGACGTTTCTGCATCCGAGTCTGCTCGCGTTCGACGCCCCGGCGCGGGAGGAATGCGCCGCGCGGCGGACACGGTCGAACACGCCGCTGCAGGCGTTGGTGTTACTGAACGACCCGAGTCAGGTCGAGGCGGCTCGGGTGCTGGCACAGCGGGCGGTCGAAGCCGGTGGCGATTCGTTCGACGAGCGATTGGCGTTTGTGGTTCGGGAAGTCTTGGCCCGCGCGGCACGGCCGGCCGAAGCGACGGTGCTTCGGCGATTGGCCGAGCGGAGCCGGGAGGCTTATGAAGCGGACCCGAACGCGGCGGAGCGGCTGACGTCGACCGGGTTGGCCCCGCCGCCCGCCCCCAGCGACATCGCGGAGGTCGCGGTTTGGACCGCCGTCACGCGGGCGGTGCTCAACCTCCACGAGACGATCATGCGGTACTGAACGGCGGACACTGCGATCACTTACGAAGTACCGATGACCCAAGACACGGCGATGACCCGAGAGTTACCGATGACTCACGAACGACCGATGACTCGACACGCCACGGCCACGGAGGAAGCGACCGACGGTGAGCGGATGCGACGCCGCTGTTTTCTGTCGTCCGCGGGGCTCGGGGTCGGTTCGACGGCGCTGCTGGCGATGCTGGCCCGCGCGACGTCGGGTTCGGAAACGTCTGGGTCGGGACTTCTCGGCGGGGCGATCGCCCGACCGCATCATCCGCCCCGCGTGCGGCGGGTGATCCATCTCTGCATGGCGGGCGGCCCCTCGCACTTGGAAACGTTCGACGACAAGCCGGAGCTGCGTCGGATGCACGACCGGCCGATGCCGGAATCGTTCACGGCGGGGCAACAGATCGCCCAGTTGCAGGGGAAGAAGCTGACCTGCTTTGCCCCCCAGTTCGACTTTCGGCGATACGGCGAAAGTGGCCAGAGTATCTGCACGCTGTTTCCCAATCTGGGACGCGTCGCCGACGACTTGTGCGTGATCCGCTCGATGCACACCGACCAGATCAACCACGACCCGGCGCACACGTTGTTCAACACCGGCTCGTCGCAAGCGGGCCGCCCGAGCATGGGGTCGTGGCTGTTGTACGGGTTGGGTCAGGAGTGCGACGACTTGCCCGGCTACGTCGTGCTCACGTCGGTCGGCAAGGGGGGCCAGGCACAACCGATCGCGGCCCGCCAGTGGCACAGCGGTTTTTTGCCGTCCCGTTTTCAAGGGGTGCAGTTCCACGCCACCGGCGCCCCGGTGCTGTATCTGAACCGTCCCGACGGGGTCACCGCCGACCAACAGCGTGAACTGGTCGAATCGGTCAATACGCTCAACCGTGACTTCGCCGAGACGATCGACGACCCGGAGATCGCGACGCGGATCCGGCAGTATGAGATGGCGTTCCGGATGCAGTCGAGCGTCCCCGAACTGACCGACCTATCGGGCGAGTCGGAGAAGACGTTCGCGGCGTACGGGACCCGCGGCGGGGACGGTACCTACGCGTCGAATTGCCTGCTCGCCCGGCGGCTGCTCGAACGGGGCGTTCGCTTCGTGCAGCTGTATCATCGGGCGTGGGACCACCACGGTCGGATCAAGCCGTCAATGGAGACCACCGCGGCGGAGGTCGATCGGGCGACCGCGGCGTTGATCGAAGACTTGAAGGCCCGCGGGCTGTTCGACGACACGCTGATCGTTTGGGGCGGCGAGTTCGGGCGGACGCCGATGGCACAAGGGTCGGGGCGGGACCACCACATCAAGGGATTCTCGATGGTCTTTTCCGGGGGTGCGGTGCGAGGCGGGATGTCGTACGGCGGCACTGACGAGCTCGGTTACAACGCCGTCGAGAACCCGGTCCACGTCCGCGACTTCCACGCGACGCTGCTGCACCTGTTCGGGATCGACCACCGGCGTTTCAGCTACCGTCATCAAGGCTTGCGGTTTCGGCTGACCGGGGTCGAGGAGGCGCACGTCGTCCGCGACGTGCTGGCGTAGTTTGAACGTTCTTGCTGGCGTGAGCCGGACCTTTCTGAAGGGCGGCCGATGGGATACGATCCCGCCATCCGCCCCGTATTCAGGAATCAAATGGCCAACATGACCCAGAGGAAAGGCTCCGCGTTCGCCGGTTTGTCGGTCGCGATCGTGACCCCGTTCACCGACGGCCAGGTCGACTACGGTCGGCTCCGCGAACAGATCGAGTTCCAGATCGAGGCCGGGACAGGGTGCATCGTCCCGACCGGCACGACCGGGGAATCGCCGACGCTGACGCACGACGAGCACGAGAAGGTGATCGCGGAGGTGATCCAGGCGGTTGCCGGGCGGGCCAAGGTGATGGCGGGGACGGGGAGCAACAGCACCGCGGAGGCGTTGCGGTTGAGCGAGCGGGCGGCGAAGGAGGGGGCCGATGCGACGCTTCAGGTCGCCCCGTATTACAACAAGCCGACGCAAGAGGGGCTATACCAGCACTTTAAGGCGGTCGCCGAGGCGGTCGACATCCCGGTGTGCGTCTACAACATCCCGGGTCGGACGGCGAAGAACATCGAGGCCGAAACGATCGTTCGGCTCGCCGAGGTCCCCGGGATCACGATGGTCAAAGAGGCCACCGGTTCGCTCGATCAGTGCTCCGCCGTCCTGGGTGACACCGACCTGACGGTGCTCAGCGGGGACGACTCGTTGACCTTGCCGATGATGAGTGTCGGCGCCGAAGGGGTGATCTCGGTCGCCGCGAACGTCGTCCCCGGACCGATGCTCGAAATGGTGCGCGCCGCCGCGGGCGGTGACTTTGCCAAGGCGGCCGAGCTCCACCACCGACTGTTCCGGCTCTGCCGCAACATGCTCGGGCTGGCGACCAACCCGATTCCCGTGAAGGCGGCGATGGGGCTCGTCGGGCGCGACAGCGGCGAATTGCGGCTTCCGATGACGCCGCTCGACGACGAGGCTCTCGGCCGACTCCGCGAGTCGCTGCTCGCGTTCGGGTTGAATCTGTAACGATTGGGTCGCTTTTGCTCATCGTGCCGGTCGTAGCGATCCGATGGAAAGCAACGGAAAGCCCGGGAGCCGCGTCTGGATGCGGCCGCCGCGGGGTGACCGTCCGCTCTCCCAACGGAACGCAGTGCGATGACGACCGATCTGTTCCGGGCCCGACGGGCCTGCCATCCGATCCGGCCCTCCCATCCGATCCGGGCCTCCCACACGATCCCGGCCTCCCACACGATCGCCTGGATGCTGGCCACGCTTGCCGCGGTGGCCGGTTTCACGGTCGGCCTTGGTGGAGCGGCGGCGTGTGCGCAACCGCCACACGACGACGCTCGGATTTCGGTCGATCACGCACGACCGGTTTCACGCCGTCCCCGCGAGAAGAAATCGGAACTCGGGCGCGGCCGCACGGGACCGACGAACCCCGCTTCGGATGTCGTCGTCCCGGTCGGATTCTTGGAAGATTACGGCCATCAAT
>JAWLFY010000272.1:0-3771 GCA_041685355.1 Pirellulaceae bacterium
AAGGAAGAAAAGTGCCCCGCCCGTCTGCTCGCGTCTATTGCAAGCGAATCATATGCTCCGACACCGCGACAACGTCGTCGACAATCGTCGCGTACGTGTGAAACCTGATATCGCCGGCCACATTCCCGGCTGCGTCAGCCCCGACCCCCGGGGGCATCGGAAATCCGAACGACCAATCGGGCCCGTCCAGGAACAACGTGCGACGCCACACCCTCCGCGTGTCGCCACTAACCGGATCGGTCCAGTCCAGGAACTCAGGCTCCTCATCGACCGAGGCGACGCGGAACCAGCGATGAACGTCGCCACCGGGAGGCAAACGACGCGAAAGCATGATCCAGTCGTTCGTGACGATACGAGGCGAGATGCCGCCGATCGTCGGGGAGACCGTGTCGTCCTCGGCGGGACCGATGAGCTGAACGCTGCCGCCGGCGCCCCCGCTAAAACCGGTCGCGGATGATACATACGCCAACCGCTCGGCAAGCGAGTTCTGGTCCGAATCGGTCGCGGGACCGATATCGTTGTCGTTCGTGTCACTGACTCGGTAGGTGAAAAAACCGCGGTCCCGGTTCCGGATGATCACGATCGAGACGTTCATAAATCGCGAACCGGGGGTGCTGTTGCACGTCGCGATCCACGTTAACGAGCCGTCGGTAAGGCGTTTCCCGAGTGCGGACCCGCCTGCCACCGCCCGCCCCGTTTGCGCCACAACACTTAGTGAACGATCCTTCGACTTGGCGGTCGCCAATCCGTCCAACGACTCGACCAGCGCTTCCGCCTCCCGCGGGCGAAGTAATCCGTCTTGTTGCTGCCTAACGATCCCGACTCGCAACATCCTCGGACGAATGCCGGCGGGGGTTCCCCACGGATCGGAGAACGGTTGCGACGGATCGATCAACGGATTCTGGTCCGCCCTGTAGTGCGGAAACAACAACCGCCGGTACCCATTTCCGCCGCCGGCTTGAAACTGCGTGTAGAACCCGTTCGGATCCGCGAGACGGGAAACATCGGCCGAAACATACATCGGGTCGATACACCAAGCGGTCGCATTCGGGTAAGCGTCCATGACAAACCGCACGCTCCCCGGTGCCGCGGCACCGACGTCGTTCCGGACCGCCCACGCCGAAGGCTGCAATGCCCCCTTCGCCTTCAACTCGTCGAACACCGCCGACGCGAGCGCCGAGGCTTCGTTCAAATCGATCGCGTCTTGAGCCCGCCGGGCCGCGATCGGCATCACCGACGCCAAACCGACCAGCCCGATTAGCACGACGCCGATCGCGAAGATCACCTCCACCAGCGTGACGCCATGCCGTTTCCTGTTTCGTTTCCAAATCATTAGTAACTGCTCAACGAGTCGGCACGGACGGCGAAAGTGCGAGATTGACGGACCGCATCACGTACACTTGAAACTCTGTCTAAATCGACCGACGCGGCGGGCGACGCGGTCACATATCCCGTCGATGCGTTGATCGTCACCCACACCGTCTCGGGATCCATCACGTTCGCCGTCGCCCGGTCCTCGGTCGACAACAAATCGTCAGGACGCACCCCGTCCACCTTCCCGAGACACAGGTAAACGTTCCCGCCCGGACTCTCGCGTGATAGCACACGAGTCGCACCGCCGACGTTGATCCCATATTTCAAGTACGACACGCTCCCGTCGGGGGCGAACACGATCATCACCTCACGACAATCGACGGCAGTATCCGGGTTCGTGGCGGTGCTCGGCGCGATCACCCGCTGTGAAAACTGGATCCCGTTTTCCCCAACCCCCGAATAATTCAAGTCGATCGCCATCCCGCGGGTCATCGACAACGATCCGGTCGACGAAATCACCGGCTCGCGATGGATCCGGAAACGCACCGACTTGAACTGGTTCGTCGGTTTCGCCGACGTCGGAAACAGCACCGTCGCATTGTACGTTTGAGGATTGTTCGGCTCCGCGTTTCGAGACCGCCCGTCGTACAAACGTTCCCGCGGGTCGAAAACGACCTTCGTCCCCGCGACGCCCCATGGGTTATCCCCCGCGGGCACCTGCATCATTCGACGGATTACCACGGTTCGGCCGCCCTGTAGCTCCAAACGGTCGAACCGCCGGATCGGTGCGCGATCCTCTTCGCCACTTGCGATTAATCCCGCACTCAAAAAAAGCAACGGACAATCGTCGGCATTGAAGAACGCCGCGTTCGTCGCTCCGGTGGGGAGTGGTGACATCGGGACCGCCTCATCGCCAAGATCGTTCCAATCCTCATGAAACAGGATCGCCCGTGCCCCGGCCGTTTCGCCGCTATACGGCGGAACCGCGTTGGAAAGGAGCATTCGACTTGAAACCGAACGTACGTAGTCGTTGGCCGTCCCGAACCGAGGGATCACCACCCCGACCTCGTTCCCCGTCGCGATCGCACGACTCCGAGCCTCGTTCAAAAACGCCACCACCTCGCGAGCGTTCTTCGATTTCTTGCTGTCCTTTAGCGTGTTCCGCACCGCCGGAAGCGCGATCCCCGCCAGCAGCATCATGATGAACGCCACGATCAAAATCTCGACGAGCGTGAACGCCCCACGCGCCCGTGACAACGCCCCCTGGGCTCGCGATAACGCACGACGTGCCCGTGATCTCGCCAAGGCCGTTCCCCCAATCGACGCGATTCGGACTCCATCCCGAGCGGAACCAACGTTGCGACACATTAGGTGGTCTCCTGCAGTTGGTAATTCGTGATGTTGTCGTCCCGCTCACCCGATCCCGGATCCAGCGTCTCCCCGACCGCATGACGGTCCCCGTTGTTGTCCGGAGCCCGTTGACGATCGTACGGGTCGATGTAGTAATACGGGTTCGGACGCCCATCATCCTCGCCCCCCATCTGTGCCGGTGGCCACGTCATCGACCCGTAATGGAGGCGACGAAGCGGGTCCGTCGCACTGTTGCTCCCGTTGAACCCGAATCGGATCCCAAACTCCCGGTCCGGCCCCGCGGAAACGACAAGCGGCTTTAACGCAAAGGTCCTCACAGCATTGCCACCCGGTGGTCGTGGATGCGCCGACGGGGACGAATTGTCAACGTAGGACCAATCAACCCGAAACGTATCGAACTCGTCCGGGATATCGATGCCCGGAACAGCCCCGTCGCTTTCGATATAACCCACAGGCCAACGGATGAATCCGATCGGGGTTCCCCACCCGTCCAGGATCTCCGGCATCCCGTCGTCGTCGGTATCCCCGATGTTCGACGACGGAATCGACGAAAGCGCCGGAACCCCGTTCATCGAAGTCGTTGACATGATCATGTACAGACACTCGGCACTTTCAAACTCTCGCGACCAACTCGCAACGACGCGTTCTTGGTACGAAACGTGAGCCGCCGGTCGGTTCCAAGTCACGGGACGGAAGGCAGGGTTACTTCGTTCATACGATCCGTCCGATTGCGGTATCATCAGCTGAGCGACGGCCGACAACGACGACGGCCCATCCCTCACGTCCGAAATACGATCGGGCATTTCCATCCGCATCAGGTCACGGATCATCATCAGCCGGACCCGGGCGGACTCTCGCGGTTGAACAACTACGGACGAATACGTTCCACCCTGGACCTGATAATTCCTCACCGCCACCGGCAACGGCCGCGTCTTGTACGATTCGTACTTCGTCTCCAGCACATCGTTGATCGTCGCGATGATCGCCCGGGTCCGCGACCGCTTCGCCGTATCCCCCGCGGCGCTCACCGCCGCCGTGACCATGCCCGCCAAGATCGAGATCAGTAGGATGACCATCAGGATTTCG
>JAWLFY010000121.1:0-15478 GCA_041685355.1 Pirellulaceae bacterium
GCCCCTTGGATGACTCACCGTCAGCTTTCACTGCGACCCAAACGACGCTCATTCGGCCGAGAAGGGCGAGACCGATTGCAACGTGATCGTCGGATGCGGCGACACGCGTTGTTGGAGTCGCTGGAGAACCGTCAGTTGCTTGCGGGTCCCGACCTGATCGGCGTCCAGCCGAACCAGGATTCGCTGTTGTTCGAGAGCCCGGTTTTGCCGACGGCTCCCTCGCAGCGGCTGGACGTTTTGAGCGCTTCGCCGCGGGAGTTGGTGTTTCGGTTCGACGACGATGCGGAGCTCGATCCGGACACGTTATCGGCGATTCGGATCACCCGCGCGGGGGAAGACAAGGCGTTCGAATCGGCGACGGCGACATGGGATTTGGGGACCGGCGGGTCGGTTTTGCTCGAGTTCCGGGCGGCCCAGGGTGGGACCGTGGGGAACGGGATCACGGTGACGTTCACCGCGAGCGCGCGGGCTTCGGCGACGCCGGGGGTCTCGGTGGACGGCCGCGACGTGACGATCGACGTCAGCGATCATCCGTCGCGACCGACGACGGCGCAGGGGATCATCACGGCGATCGAAAACGAACCTGCGGCGCGTTCGTTGTTGGAAGCGATTCAGGTGAGCGGCCCGTCGCAGGGTGTCGTCGGCACGTCGGTCCCGTCGGGTTCGGTGTTGACGCTTCAAGGCGCGAACGCGGCGCAGGCGGTGACCGACTTCGGGACCGGGGGCGCGGCGCGGGTGCGTCTGGTCTCGCAGATTCCTGGGGAATCCGGACGGGAGACACGGGTCGAGGTCGAGCAGCGGAATTTCGGCGGGTCGGCGAACCCGGTCGTGGTGGTCACGGGCCAAAACGTCTTGGTGCAGCTGAACAGTTCGCCCGGCAACGAGACGACGGTGGGCCAGTTCATCTCGGCGATCAACAACAACCCTGACGCGGCGGAAGTGATCCGGGCGTCGCTGGAGGAGGGTTCGCTCGAGACGCGGATCGGGGGTCAGCCGACCAACTATTCGCCGCTCTCGTTGACGGGGGTCAGCGACGTCGAGGTGGTGCCGGGGTTTGTGGGGCTTGGCGACTCGGCTCGCGAGGTGGTCTTCCGTTTCGCCGAGCCGTTACCGGACGACATTTATCAGATCGACGTATTGGGGACCGGCCCGAACGTGTTGGCGAACGTCGACGGCGAGGCATTTCGCGACGGGGAGAACCTGTCGCGGCGATTCCGGATCGATTTGCCGCCGCAGGTCGTGGCGGTGGTCCCCGAGCCGGTACGTCGCAACGCGGACGGGACGTTGGCGCCGGCGACCGGGATCGTCGAGGTGTATTTCAACGATGACGATCTCGACCCGGCGGCGGCGGAGAACCCCGGGTTCTATCCGCTGATCTTCACCCGCGATTCGGCGACCAACGCGGACGACTTCACCGTGTTGCCGGCATCGGTCGATTACAACCCGCTTGCGAACATGGCGACGCTCGATTTCGGACGGCCGCTTTCGCGGATCCCCGACCCGGTCAACGGCGGATTCTTGAGCGGAGCGGCGCGGTTGCGGGTCGGCAGCGGCGAGGCGTTGCCTGCGGCGCCGACACCGATCGACGTGAGTGCCAGCGAGCCGGGGGACAGTTTCGGGACGGCGTTCGATTTGGATGCGGACTGGACGACCTCGGGGGCGACGACGCGTTCGGCGCGGTTGACGAGCGAGATCACGAACGAAACGCCGTTCGAGTTACGGTTGCCGGGCCCCGATTTGCCGGGGACGCGAAACATCCGGCCGGAGGACCCGTCGCGGCTGCTCCGCACGGTCCCGCTCGACCATCTCCGGAACGCGGCCGATTCGGTCGACGGGATCTCGACGATTCAATACAACTTCCGCCCGTCGTGGTTGGGGGACGACCCGAACCGCCCGGGGATCGCCGAGGACAAGACCTATTTCAACCTGATCAGCGAGCAGCAGAAGGATCGGGTGCGGGAGGCGTTGCATCTGTTCAGCGAGTACCTCGGCGTCAACTTCGTTGAGGTCGAGGGGGCGCCGACGAGTTCGGCGTTCGTGTCGATCGCGGTCGGTGACCTATACGGCGGCGACGAGCGGGCGACCAGCGGCCCGGGCGGGTTGGCCGTTGTGACGCGGGACACCACCGGGAGCGGCGTCCCTGACTTGGCCGTGCTCGACTTCCAAGATTTCGACGATTCGACCGGAGGCGAATTCGGGGGCGTGTTCTTCCGCGGGGCGATGTTCGCGATCGGTCAGTTGCTCGGGTTCGGGTTCGCCGACGATCTGCCGCAGCCGGTAACCCAGAGCACCGACTTTATCTTTTCGCCGGGGGCGGAGAACGAGCCGTCGTTCCCGAGTGTGGCGGACATCGTCCACGGCCAGCATCTGTACCGGCCCGACAGCACCGACGTCGACCTGTACCGGTTCACGCTCAGTTCGCCGGGGACGCTCTCGGTCGAGACGATTGCCGAGCGACTCGGTTCGGCGAGTCTGCTTGATACGGCGTTGCGGTTGTACCGGGCTGACGCGGACGGCGAGTTCCAAGAGGTCGCGTTCAACGACGATTACTTCAGCCGCGACTCGCTCCTTCGGTTAGAGGTGGAGGCGGGGACGTACGTGGTCGGGGTGAGCTCGACGGGGAACACGGCGTACGACCCGGAGATCGGGGGGACCGGATTCGGCGGGCGGACGCAGGGGTCTTATGAGTTACGGCTCGACTTCCGGCCTGACGCCGTCCCGTCCTTGCGGGACACCAGCGGGAACGCGCTCGACGGGGACGGTGACGGTCAGCCCGGTGGCGTGTTCGATTTTTGGTTTGTCCCTTCGGACCCGAACAACACGCTGTACGTGGACAAGGTGATCGGCGGCAGCGGGTCGGGACCGCTCGGTTCGATCGTCAACCCGTACCGGGAGATCGACCAGGCGATCGCGGCGGCGGGAGCGGGAGACACGATTCGGGTGCTCGGCAACGGCGGGGTCGACGGTCGCGTCGAGACGGCCGAAGACAACTTCAGTTATCAGATCGGTTTCCGCAGCAACGGGACGGAGCTGCCGGACGGCGGTTCGCTCGACTTGCCCCGCGGCGTGCGGTTGGTGATCGATGCCGCGGCGGTCCTCAAGTTCAACCGCAGCCGGGTCGGGGTGGGCAGCGTTTCGCCGTTGGTCGACGTCAGCGATTCGGCGTTGCAAGTGTTGGGGACGCCTGTGTTGGTCGGGGCGAACGGGTTGCCGATTCGTGACGGGGGCGGACAGATCGTCCCGGGCGGCGTGACGTTCACGAGCATCAACGACGACACGGTCGGGACGGGGAATCAATCCGGTTCGACGCCGAACCCGCGGGCGGGCGATTGGGGCGGGATCGATTTCCGCGGTGACCTCGATTTTGCCGACGAGGAGCGGCGAAACCGGGAGCTCGAGGGCGTGTTTTTGAACCACGTCCAGTTCGCCGATTTGCGGTACGGCGGCGGGGCGGTTTCGATCGCCGGGCAACCGATCGTCGTGTCGCCGATCGAGATGGCGGTGATGCGGCCGACGGTGATGCATTCGCGGGTTACCGACAGCGCCAACGCCGCGATGGCGGCGACTCCCGATTCGTTCGCGGAGACGCGTTTCACTTCGCCGACGTACCAGGCCAACGGCGCGTTTACCCCCGATTACGACCGGGTCGGGCCGCATTTGGTCGGGAACACGGTGATCGACAACAGCATCAACGGGCTGTTCGTCCGCGTCTCCACCCGTTCGGGCGAGCGGTTGCAGGAATTGACGACGTCGGCCCGGTTTGACGACGTCGACATCCCGCACGTGTTGTCCGAGAACCTGGTGATCGCGGGGAACCCCGGTGGCCCGCTGTTGGTTTCGTCGGCCCCGTCGTCGCTGTTGATCCGCACGGCGCCGACGGTGAGCGGAAACGTGCCGGCCGGTTCCTATGCTTATCGACTGACCAACGTCGGCCCGAGCGGCACGGAATCGGTCGCCAGCCAGCCGACCACGCCGGTGACATTGAATTCGACCGGCGGGGTGCAGTTGAACCAGTTGCCAACGGTTTCGGGCGGGAGCGGGTTCGTATCGCGGAGGCTTTACCGGGCGGCGATCGACCCGGCGACGGGGCAGCCCGGCGAGTTCCGTTTGGTGGCCCAGTTGAACGCGAGCAGCACATCGTATGTCGACCGGGCCGCGGCCGGGACGACACCGCTGGATGACGGCGCGACGACGCTTCGCAGCCGGCTCGACGCGAGCTTGAAGATCGACGCCGGCGCCGTCATCAAACTTGACGAAGCGCGGATCGAGGGGCGGTTCGGCGGAAACCTGATCGCCGAAGGCACCGCTGACGCGCCGGTCGTGTTCACCAGCGTCAACGACAATCGGTATGGCGGCGCGGGGACGTTCGACACCACCGGGACGGGCGATGCCGAGTCCGCCGGGGGCGATTGGGGCGGGATCTATGTCGGCCAAGGGTCATCGGCCAGTATCGACCGGGCGGTGATCTCGGGCGCCGGCGGGACGACGCGGATCGAGGGTGGGACGGCTTCGTTCAACCCGATCGAGGTACACCAAGGGGACCTGCGACTCGCCAACAGCCGATTCGAGGGGAACGCTGACGGGGTCGGCGATGACGGCGGGTCACGTGTCGGTCGGGGCGAAAACGCGGCGGGGACGGTGTTCGTCCGCGCGGCGGCGCCGGTGATCGTCAACAACGAGTTCTTTGACGGCGAAGGTCCGGTGATCACGGTCGATCTCAATTCGCTATCGGCGGACGAGGTCAACGACCCGGGGCGTTCGAGTGGCTCGATTCGGCGGTTCGACGTTGTCGGCAACACGGGGCCGTTGGTCCAAGGAAACGTGCTCGACAATAACTCGATCAACGGGATGCAGGTTCGAGGGGGCCAATTGGCGACCTCGGGGGTATGGGACGACGTTGACATCGTGCACGTGGTCAACGACACGATCGAGATCCCGAACCGGCACATCTTCGGCGGGCTGCGTTTGCAGAGTGACGCCCGCGGCAGCTTGGTCGTGAAGTTCGAAGACAGCGAAACCGACCCGGCGGGGATCGTCGTCGGCGGATCGCGGCTCTCGGCGGCCGACCAATTTCGCGACATCCCCGACCGGATCGGTGGGTCGATGCAGGTGGTCGGACACGCGGACTTTCCGGTGATCATGACGACATTGGCGGACGATTCGTCGGGGGCCGGTTTCGATCGCGACGGGTCGGCGCAAGTCGACACGAACAACGACGGATTCGTCTTCGATACCTCCGAGTCGGGCGCCGGGAGGCTCCCCACCGGGCCGGAAGTGAACCGCGGGACGACGATCGACAACGACGTCGATGTCAATTTGCCCGGTTACTTTGAGGCGACGATCGGGGGCGGGAACGAGGTCAACCAGAGCCTCGTCACGATCGAGGACTTGGCGAACGACCAGGTGCTCACGAACCAGGATTACATCTTCCTTTACACCACGTACGTGATCGTCGGGGGGACCGGCACCCGGTTGTCTCAAACGACGATCACGCAAGCCCCGACGTTGATCGCCGACGACGTCGTTCAGAGCCGCGGGACGTTCACCGGTCCGAACGGCGACGTCGAGTGGACGGCGGAGTCGCGGTTCGAGGACGGGATCCCGACGCTGTTTTCCTCGGTGTCGTTCGCGGCGACCGGTGGCGGGGCACTTGGCGACATCCGTGTCGTCAGCTACCTCGACGAGGACGTCGGCGCGATCTCGGACGACATCCTGGTGACCACGGGGACGCCGGGCGAGGCGGACTTCCGGGCGTACACGCTCGACGGGCCGACCCGCGTCGGGTTCTCGCACGGCGGGTTCTACACGAACGACGGGGTGAACCAGGAGAACGCGGTCTACGCCGGGTGGACGGCAGACCAGTTCCCGGCGCTCGACGCGGCGGTGGCGGCGGGGACGGCCACCTACAGCGTCCCCGGTGATATCAACTTGGCAAACTTGCCGGCCGCCCCGGATGCCGATTTCGGGACCCGATGGGGGCCGGCCGACGTCACGACCGCGTTCGCGTGGGACGTCGACGCGGCGTCATCGACGGCTCAGGTCACGAGTTTCCTCGAGTTGCTCGCGGCGGACCCCGCGGAGGTGAACCCGTTCGCGGAGATCCCGTCAGGGCAGTGGGAAGGGATCATGGTCCGCGAGGCGGCGAACGACCGCAACGTCGCGGCCGTGTTCGAAAGCGAGCCGACGCGGACGTCGGTCCGCGACACCAATTCGGTTCCGAGTCGGTCGCAGTTCCTCGGCGAGCTCGCGCCCGACGAGCAGTCGGGAGACGAAAACCGCCGGTTGGGATTTGTCGTCAATGGGGTGGTCTCGACCAAAGACGACGTCGATGTCTATTCGTTCGTCGCCGAGAGCGGGACCGAGGTGTGGCTCGACATCGATCGCACCAGCCAGCACCTCGACACGGTTCTCGAGTTGGTGAACGCCAACGGCCAGGTGCTCGCGTTGTCGAACGACTCGTTGCGGGCCGGGCAAGGTTTCGCCCAGGAGCCGTTCTCGAACGTCGCGAGGGGAATGGACGAGGGTGCCGCGCAGCCGCTGTCGGTGACCTCCGGGGGGGCACAGCAGGACGCCTACAGCACGAACCCGAAGGACGCCGGGATGCGGGTCGTGTTGCCCGGCGAGTCGGGGACGCGGAATCTGTATCACGTGCGGGTGCGGAGCAGCAGCGTCGACCGGCCGACCGCTGGCGACCGTGCCGCGTTGCAAGAACTGATCGACAACGTCCGCGGCGGGCTGACGACCGGGCGTTACGAATTGCAGGTCCGATTGCGTGAGCAGGACGAAGTCGCGGGGACCCAGATGAACCTCTCGGAGGTCCGCTACGCGACGAACGGGTTGCGGATCATCGGCCAGCCGTTGCGGTCGCCGCTGTTGGGCGAGGACTACGAAAAGACGGGTGACAACGATTCGCTCGCCGACGCCCAGCCGCTCGGGATTTACGGGGCGGCTGAGGACGAGGCGAACGGGGCCGGCGGACCGCTGCAGAGCGACCGGTTGGCGAAGTCGTTCGCCGGCCAGCTCGATTCCGCTGACGACGTCGACTGGTATCAGTTCGAGGTGCGGTACGACAACTTGACCCGGGACGACGCCGACCTGTTTCTGTCGACGATGTTCGACCTCGATTATGCCGACAACTTCGCCCGCAGCGACATGGCGTTGTACGTGTTCGACGCCGACGGCCGTTTGGTGTTGATCGGCGGGGATAGCAACATCGCCGACGACCAACCGGGGAACCCGGACTCCAACGACACGACCGATCTGAGCCGCGGCACCGCCGGGACGAACGACCCGTTCATCGGCCCGGCCGAATTGAGCGAGGGGACCTACTTCGTCGCGGTCTCCAACGCGGAGCGGGTTCCGGCTCCGATGGACCAATTCTTCAACGCCGGGTCGTCGAACCCGTTGTTGCGGTTGGAGCCGGCCGATTCGGTGCGGCGGATCGCCGAGGACCGGATCGGCAGTTCGGGTGGCGGGACGGCATCGGCACCGGTGTTGCCGTTGTTGTTTGACAACGATTCGTATGTCGAACACACCCTTGACGACGTGCTGCTGTACGTGAATACCGCCAACAGTTTGGCGGTCGTGAATCCGTTCACGGGACACGTGTACGGGACCGTCGGGGACTTTGGCGACGAGATCCGGGACATGGCTTTCCGGGCCAACGGTGAGCTGTTCGCGTACACCGGATTCGGCGACCGCGCGATCGCCGACGACGCGTGGTCGTATCGTCGGATCGACACCGAGACGGGGCAACTGAGCGGCTCGCTCAGCGACGGCGCGGAGATCGAGACGTTCCACTGGAGTGGCGATTTTGACGACGACGGGGTCCCGGTCGACCGACTCGACAGCGACGACGGGTTACGGGTCGAGGCGATCACGATCCGCGAGTTCGGCGGCCAGGAAACCGGTTTCTTCGTCGGGAATCGCCCGGTCAACCGACTCGGGGTGACACGGACCGACAACCTGTTGTACGCGTTCGACGACGAGACCGGGGTGGCGACGGGGCCGAACTTCGACCCGACCGGTGGTCAATTGCCGAACATGGGAGCGGCGACGTCTCGGCGGGAGGTCGGCGAGATCGACACGACGCCGCTGGGGACGAACCGGCAGTTGGGGGTCGGCCCGGCGACGCGGGTCAGCGGTTCGGGCGCGATCGTCCCGCGGTTCTTCGACGGGGACACGTTCACGATCGGGTCGGGCGCGAACGTGGTCACGTTCGAGCTCGACTCAGGGGTGACGTTGTCGGCCGACACCGGAACGAACGTCACGGACGGGGACGCGGTGCGGATCGACGGGGTGACGTTCGAATTCGACCAAGACGGTGCGCTCGACGACGCCACGGCGGTCGCGGTCCCGATCCCCGCCGGTCAGGTCGGCGGCGAGTCGGCGATCCGTCGGTTGGCCGCGGCGGCCCGTGGTGAGGGGATCGCGGTGGCGGACGCAGGGATCACGATGACCCTGCCGAACGCCGCTTCGGTCACGGTCGTGAGCGGATCGGGGTTGCGGCGAAGCGGTTCGGCCGGGGTCGACGCGGGGAACACCCGCATCCTTCTGTTACCGAACGATACGGCCGGCACGCTCGCGCGTCGGATCGTCGACGCGATCAATCAGGCGGCCGCGTTGCCGCCGGGTGCGTCCGGCGCGCTACCCGACGTCAGCGCCCGGCTCGGTGGACAATCGGGACACTCGGTCGAGATCACCGGGGTTGGCCAGATCTTGGCGACCGACGGCGCATTTGTGGCCGGCGGCGCCGGGACCGGCGGGCTGGTGACCGGGGCCGAGTTGGTCGACACGAGTGGTAACGGGACGAACGACGCGCTGTTCGCCGTCACCAACACCGGCGGGCTGTACCGCGTCTCGGCGGGCGAACTCGGCGGGACCGGGAACCGACCGATCGGCCAGTACGTCGCGACGGCGACCGATCTGATCGGGCTGAACTTCACCTCGCTCCGCGCCGGCCCACCGGACATCCTCGACGGCGAGTTGTCGCAGACGTTGTTCGGGACGACGGCATCCGGGGTGATCTACGCGTTCAACACCAGCGGCGAATTGCTGCCGGTGTTCGCGGGCGGGCGGTCGTCGATCGCCACCGGCGTCTCGGGAGTGCTCGGGTTGGACTTCGCGACCGTCAATTCGAACCTGTGGCACGTGACCGACACCCGCGGTGACGACGACGGGCACGGGATCGACCCGTTGTTCAACGGCACGCGGGACCGGGTCGAGGGAGGTTCGAGTCTGGCGTTCAATTACGAAGCCGACGCGTTCGCCGACCGGTATCCGACGGCGGCCGAACAACCGGCGCGGTTCGACGGGGCGGGCAACCTGGTCAATCCACGCCAAGACGGGGCGACGCTGGAGAACTCGATCAACGTCCCCGGGGGGGCTCGGGGTGCGATCCAAAGTAACCGGTTCAGCTTGGAGGGTTACGCGGCGGGCGACCAACCGGCGTTGTACTTCAACTACTTCCTGGAGGGTGAACCCGACAGCGACG
Organism: Pirellulaceae bacterium; assembly: GCA_041685355.1. Lineage (GTDB taxonomy): Bacteria > Planctomycetota > Planctomycetia > Pirellulales > Pirellulaceae > JAWLFY01. Next base: position 9,494 of record JAWLFY010000121.1, read on the forward strand.
AGCCGGACGACGCCCGCGACACGCTCCGGGTTTACGTCGTCACCGAGGACGGCCGAGAACATTTGGTCGCCTCGAGCAGCACCGCTCGCGATCCGGGGTTGGCGGACGATGAGTTCGACGTGCCGACGAGTGCGGGGGTGTTTGGTGACGTCGATGTCGACGTGCAACAGTTGTTCAACGCGACCGGCACTTGGCGACAAGCCCGTGTGCCGCTCGGCGAGTTCGCCGGCCAGCAGGGGCTCGGGCTACGGATCGAGTTTGCGACCGCGGGGACGACGGACACGGGCCCCCGCACCGACCACTTGCGGGCGGTCGCCGGCGATCGGCTCGTGGAAGGCCAACAGCTGGTCGTTGGCGGGGAGACGTTCGAGATCGACCTGTTGCCGACGCTGTCGTTACCGAGCGGGTCGGAGGTCGCATCGGTTTACGATGCGGACGCCGATGCCGTCGCGGTGGTCACGATCGACGGTCAAGAATACGTGCTCGACGACGGGACGCGGACGATCGGCCCCGACCAGATCGCGGTCGATTTGGCGACGCTGTTCCCCGGGATCTTGCTCGAGGACTTGTCGTCGGCCCAGATCGGCTCGGCGGTCGCCGACACGCTGGAAGTCTCGCCTCCGCCGGGTGAAGAGATCACGGGGGTCAACTTCTCGGATCTCTCCGATGACCCGGCGATCGACGGAGACCGGAACGATCTGATTTATGAAGCGACCGCCCTGCCCTACTCCGGTGGCAGCGCGACGCTGATCGGCGGCGGCCGGTTCGGCAGTGTCGACGCCGTCGGCAACCCGACGAACCTCGACGACGTCGACCTCCAGCGGCTCGACGTGGTCGCCGGGACGACGTTGTCGGTGCGGGCATCGATGGTGAGCAACCCGAACGTCCGGCCGGTTGTCCGATTCTTCGACGCGTCGGGTGAATCGGTCGGCGCGAGTTTCGACTCGGCGACTGACACCTACCGGTTCACGTCGCCGGCCGACGGGGCGGTGTATGTCGGGCTGAGCGGGACCGGAAACGATCGCTACGATCCGCGGCGTCCGGGGTCCGCGGGGCCGGGGATCATTGGCGAGTACACGGCGGAGATCGAAATCGACGTTCCCGTGTCGAACCGTCGCGACGGTGGGCTTCTCGAGTTCGAATCGCCGATCGAGATCGGGGCGTCCCCGGAGGGGCTGTTCGAAGTCCGTGGTCAATCCGAGCCGCAGGGGATCCCGGTGCGGGTCAGCCGGTTCATGTCGGCGACCGAGGTGGCGGAATCGGTGCAACGCGCGATCGCCGACCGGTTCGCCGGTGGGCGGCTCGGCGCCGTCCCCGTTGCCGGCTCGGCGATCCGTCTGGGGCGGCTTCCGGTTCAGGACGCGGGGCCGTTCGGCGATCCTGGGGAGCGTTGGGGGGACCGCTTCGGCGCCGGGGTGATCGAAGGGACACGGAACAACGAATTCGAAGGGGTGTACCTCGACGATTTCATCATCGGGTTCGCCGAGCGGGGCGAGATCGCGACCGGTTCGGACATCGTTTCCGACCCGTTCGTGCTTGACGAAAGGCCGCAATTCCCGTTGCCCGAGGACCCCACGAGCGATCTCGTCACGGGAGCGTATCAGGTCGAAATTCGGGACGGCAGCGAGTACGTCGATTCGCTCGCGGGGAGTCCCTTCCGGACGTTCGACACGAACGACCGACTCGACGAGGCGGTTCGGCTGACGGCGTCGGCGGGCGACGAGTTGCGTGACGGGGCGACGTTCACCATCACCGACGGCCCCTCGACGTTTACTTTCGAGTTCGACCAGGTCGAGCTCGATAACGGCGTCGCACCCGGGAACGTCCCGGTTCCGTTTTCGCTACGTGTGGCGGATCCCGTGACCGGGTTGTTGCGACCGAACACGGCCGCCGAAGTCGCGGCGAACATCGTGGACGCGATCAACCGGCCCGACGTCGGCCCGCTGATCGGGGCTTCGGCGCTGCCGACCAGTGGCGTCGACGGACGTGGCGACCCGTCGATCAACCTGTTCGGTGACGTGCTTGTCGACGACGTCGACGGCGTGTTGGCGGCGGTCGACCGCGGTGAGCGGCGGGGCGATTCGAACCGAGAGCGTTCGGGCCAAGGGATGATCTTGGTCGAGAACAGTCGGTTCCTGTTCAACGCCGAATACGGCATCGACATCTCGCACGACGTGAACGTCTCGGTCGATGGCGTCGAAACCCCGTCGGCCGTTCGCTATCCGCGGAACCTGGTGACGCTCAACAGCGAGAACCTCAAGCCGGGGGTCGTGATTCGCAGCAACGTGATCGGGTTCAACGAGGCCGGCGGGTTACAGATCGCCGGGATCGACCCTGCCGCGAACGAGACCGGCGGTGACCCGGTGGGGTACGACCGGATCGTCAACAACACGATCATCGGCGGGGCGGTGGCACCCGGGGTGTCCTCCCCTTCGCAAACCTATCAGGGGATCTTGTTCGAGTCTGGCGCGATTTCGTTCGCCGATGCGGTCGCGAGCTACGACCCGGGTGCCGGAGGAAATCCGCCGGCGGCCGAGCACCGCGACGCGGAGAACGCGATCGGCGTGCCCGACGGGAACGGCCGCGGGCCGGAACCGGCGGACCCCGAGACGACCGTGTCATTGGGTTCGGGCGGGTCGCTGACGCTGCAATTCGTGGACAACCTGTTGACCGGCAGCGGGGACTCGCGAGCCGACCTGATCGTATTCGAGACCGGGGACGTCGAATCGGTGCGGGTCGAAGTCAGCCGCGACGGGACGTCGTTCATCGACGTCGGGATCGTCGGCGGGCAGACGAATACGGTCGACCTCGACGCGTTCGGGTTCGGGGTGCAAGACCGGTTCGCGTTCGTGCGTCTGACCGACCTGCGTCAGGGCTCGACCGGTGTCGCGTCTCGGGGCGCCGACATCGACGCCGTGGGGGCACTCAGTACGGTGCCGGTCGAGCGGTTCCGACCGGGCGGGGTCGGGATCAACGTGCTCGGCAACGCCGCGCCGGCGGTGCTCAACAACGTGATCGCGAATTCGGACGAGGGGGTCAACGCGGCGGCGGCCGGGACGCTTTCGATCTACGGCGGGAACTCGTTCTATCGGAACACCGCGGATGTCGCCGGGAACGCGTCGCTGGGCGAATTCGCCCAGCTGCTCAGCGATTCCGAGGCGGTGTTCGTGTCGCCGTCACGGCTCAGCTTTGTTCCCGCGTCGGGCTCGCGGATCATCGACAGCTCGATCGATTCGCTCGAGGACCGGCCGAGTCTGAATGCGGTCAAAAATCCGCTCGGGCTCCCGCCGTCACCGATTCTCGCTCCGCGTGTTGATGTCAACGGTCAGCTTCGGGTTGACGACCCCGATGTCGACTCGCCGAGTGGGCTCGGGGAACAGGTCTTCAAAGACCGTGGGGCGGCCGACCGGGGCGATCAGGTCGGGCCGAGGGTCATGTTGCTTTCGCCCCAGGCAGCCGAGCTCGGGGAAGACAGCGGGACCGTATCGGTGTTCGGGCAGCCCCCGGCGGCGTTCGAGTTGCAACTGATCGACGGCCTCGCGCCGGCGGATGTAGTTCCCGGAACCGGGATCGACGATAGCAGCGTTTCCAGCGATTCGGTGCTGTTGCTCAAGGACGGCGTCCCGCTCGTGGAAGGCGTCGACTATCGCTTCGGGTACAACCCCAGCACCAACGTGATCCGGTTGACGCCGATCGCCGGCGTTTGGGAGACCGACGCGACATATGCGATCCGGATGGTGGATGCCAGCGACGCGATCTTGGCCGCCTCCGAAGGCGTCACTTACGTCGACGGGACCCGCTTCCGCGTGCTCGATTCACAGGGCCAATCGACGACGTTCGAATACGAGACCGGGATCGTGCTCACCCTCGACGCGTCGCTTGCGGGGACCGACGCCGCCGACGGGATCGTGTTGGAAGTCTTCGACGGCGTGACGTCGCGGACGTTCGAGTTGGACAACGACGGGGCCTTGAACCCGGCGAACATCGCGGTGGCGATCCCCGAGGATCCGACGATGGCTCAGCTCACCGGTGCCCTCGTCGACGCGATCAACGGTTCCGGCGGTTTGAGCTTGACGGCAGTGGCCGCGGACAATCGGGTGCAGTTGAGCGGCGGCACGCCGTTGGCGACCGTCACGTCGAGTCGTGTGACCGTCGCCGTCGATGGCGAGTTCGGGACGTTGGTCGGGTTCGGCATTCGCGTTCCCGCCGACGGCTCGGAGCCGGCGGCCGGGGTGGCCGAGGACGGCCAGACGTTCACGGTTCGCCGTGGCACGGCGACCGAGGTGACGTTCGAGTTCGACACCAACGGCAGCGTGCGGACCGAAGGCGCGGTGTCGGTATCGATCCCGAACAACGCGACGCTCGACCAGATCGCCGACGCGATCGTGCGGGCTGTCGCCGGGACGACGCTCGGGCTCGTCCCGGATGACGCCGGGTTCGGACGCGTGTTCCTGGGGGGCGGCACAAACCTTTCGTTCGACGCGGGTGACTCGGGGTTGACGCAAATCGGCGCCCCGGGCGACGCCGCGTCGGTGCCGGTCCCCGTGCGGATCGATCAGACCGCGGCCGAGGTCGCGGAGGCGATCGCGGACTCGATTGCGACGGCGGGTCTGCCCGGCGTCGACGCATCGGTCGTCGACCGGCGGGTGTTCCTCAGCGGCACCGGCGGGGTGAGCGGCACCGGCGCGGTCGAGTTCGCGGTGATTCGCGACGAGGTCGGGAACGAGCTGCAGAGCAACCGGCCGGACGGTCGTACCGAGCTGACGATCTTCCTCGGCGGCGGGTTCGACTACGGCGACGCCCCGGCTCCCTACGTTTCGTTGTTGGAAGAGGGTGGCCCACGGCATCGGGTGGACCCGGACTTCTCGCTCGGTGCGACGGTCACGCCGGACGCCGACGCGAAGCTCCCCGACGCGGACGAGGACGACGGGGTGCGGGTCATCGGCGACGTGCGTGCCGGGTTCACCTCGAACGTCGAGATCATCGTCAACAACGCGGACAGCCGGGTGTTCTTCGTCGACGCCTGGTTCGACTGGAACGACAACGGCGCGTTCGAGCCGAACGAGGTGTTGCGGTTCGGGTCGCCCGGCACCGGAAGGATCCCGTTGCAGAACGGGACGAACGTCGTCGCCGTCAACGTTCCCGCCGCGACCGATCCTGGGGAGATCTACGCCCGGTTCCGACTGAGCGAGGATTCGAATCTCGGACCGCTCGGGGACGCCGACAGCGGCGAGGTCGAGGATCACCGCCTGGTCGTTTCGGGGAACCCGTTCCAGAACCCGGTGTCGCGGTTCGACGTCAACGATAGCGGCGTCGTGACCCCGCTCGACGCGCTGCAAATCATCAACGCCCTCGACGGCCAGATGACGATCTTCCTAGACAACCCGCCGCTTCCGCCGTTGCCGGCGTTCCCCGACGTCAACGGCGACTCGCGGGTCACCGCGCTCGACGCGTTGCTCGTGATCAACGAACTGGCACGGCAGTTCTCGGGATCAAGCGGTGAAGGGGAAGCTTCGGGTCAACCGGACGGTTCGGTCGGCGGCACCTACGCGGTCGTGGGCAACGGCGTGCTGGCTTCGAGCGAGACGCTGGCCGGTGACGCGGTAATCGCCGCGTCCGGGCCGGTGTCGGGCCCCGCGACCGACTCGGCATCCGAGGAGCGATCGTCCGAGCCTGCCGATTTGCCGGCGATTTCCGACGATGATTCCCAGGAGCAGAAGCTGAGCGTCTTCGACCATGCTTCGGTGATCGAGATCGACCCGATCGTTGACGAGTTGGCCGCCGACACCTCATCGGCGCGTGAAGCTGACGACGATCCGACATCCATCCGAGATCGGCTATTCGCCGGCCTGTAACCGCCGGGGGAGACCCGCTTTCGGCATGGTATCGCGGGCCGACTGACGCGGGCCGACTGACGCGGGCCGACTGACTCGGGCCGACTGAGCGGCGGCCGGCGTCACCGTATGGTTCGGTGTCGCGGGTCGA